>JAKOVL010000093.1 GCA_029782095.1 Bacillota bacterium
GGTGCCGCTTTCGAGGCGGCTCAAGATCAGCAAGTCATCTACCAGCCTCGAGATATGGACCGTCTGAGTGTAGATGGTATCCAGGTACCTCCTGCGCACAGCCTCGTCCTGCACAATACCGTCGCGGATGGCCTCCACAAAGCCCTGCACTGCTGTTAAAGGGGTCCGCAGTTCGTGGGATATTTCCGCAAACAGCCTGGACTTTTCTTCTTCCATGGCGCTGCTTTCGCTCTGTATCTTCTGCAGTCTTAATGAAAGATCATTAAGCTGGGCGGCCAGAGTGCCAATTTCATCCAGCGTTTGCTCTTCCGGGATGATCATATTGCCGCCCCGGCCGGCACCTGCCGCCGCGGCGGAAAGCTGCGAGATCGGCCTGGAGATAGACATGGCCAGGGATACCGACACAAAAATGACCATGACCAGGACCACCACCCCGCCGGCAAATAAAAACAAGCGCATTCTATTTAAGGCCAGGTCAGTATTGATCGATTTTGCTTCCAGCAAAATGCCGTTTTCAGGGGCTTCAATGCTGCTGCCCATGGGGACCACGGCGACAAAAGCATCCTGGCCGGTTTCCGGATCCAGCACCCTGGAAATTTCCAATTGGCCTCGCTTAAACATCTCCACGTATGCGCTCTCAACCTTGCTGCCGGGGATTACTTCCTGCTCCGCCGAAGTCTCCAGAATGGCTCCTTCCCGGTCAAAAACTGTAACTCTGGTGTCAAAGATATCCGCCAGAAATTTCAACAGCTCCTGCCTGCTCTGCGCCTGCCCGCCATCGCCCCCCAGCCAATGCGCATGCTGCAGCAAGGCATAATTTATTCTTTTGGCTTTGCGCAGCAAATCCTGCTGGGCCTGGTCGTAGGCCACCCGCTTTGCCATATGGCTGGAAAAAAAGATGAGGCCGATCATGGCCACAAGAAAGACGGCCACATTGGTAAAGAGGATCCTGGTATAGATGTTTTTATTGAGCTGATCCCGCAATATTTGCTTAAACGCCTGCCCGGAGCCGTGCACGGTGCTCCAAAGCCGGCCCAGTTTCTCCCTGCCCGGGCGGAGATAAGCCATCATCGGGACGCCTCCCCTTCCCCGACAGGAGGGGTAAACTGGTAGCCCACGCCCCACACAGTGGCCAGGTATTCGTGGGGCAGAACCGCAAGTTTTGCCCTCAGCCGGCGAATATGTACATCCACGGTGCGCTGGTCGCCGAAATAATCGTAGCCCCACACCGCAGCCAGCAGCTTTTCCCTGGTGAAAACACGCCTGGGATGCAGGGACAGGTAATAAAGCAGATCAAATTCCCGGGGAGTCAGGGTGATCTTCTCGTTGTTAACCAGGACTGCGCGGATATCGGCCTGGATTTCCAGCCCCGGGTATTTAAGCTTCCAGTTTGCCGCCGCCCCTGCCGGCTGCGTGCGGCGCAGCACCGCTTTAATCCTGGCCACCAGTTCCCTGGGGCTGAACGGCTTGGACACATAGTCGTCAGCCCCCATCTCCAGCCCCAGCACGCGGTCCGCTTCCTCTCCCTTGGCGGTAAGCATAATGATGGGCACCATGCGCACCGCGCGTAAATTGCGGCAAAGGGTCAGCCCGTCCGTTCCCGGAAGCATGATGTCCAGGATGACCACATCGGGGTTCTCCCGGTCGAAAGCGGCCATGGCCAGGTCTCCGTGGGCAACCCCGACAACTTCAAACCCTTCTCTTTCACCGTAGAGTTTGACCAGTTCCAGCACATTTTGGTCGTCGTCGACGACTAAAACTTTTCCCAGGTATGGCATGGCAACCTCCACTAGTTAACATAAGATAAGTATACACCACATTGCCCCCCTTTGCCAGAAAAGCTTAAAAGGATCATTCCAAAGAAGAAAACGCCAGAGAAAGGGGGTGTTCGGAAAAAATCTTACCTGCATTAATGGCAGACATGGGGACGGAGTCTCAGATCAAAAGGGGTCGTCCCAATAGTCAACGGGGACAACCCCTTTTGGCTTGTTCTTTTCTGTCTTGACCTTTTCGCTTCCCCTTAGCATAAAGGGCCCAAAAGACCAGTATTCCTCCGAAAACCGATTCCACCTCAGTCGAACGCTGGGCTCGCCCTGGATCAGCCAGGCAAACGGGGACAAGCACCCAACGGGCGGCGGCTTGCTTATCCCCGGAATTTTTGTTCAACAGCAAACCCTTTCTCCGATTACTTTGCTTGGCTCAAATTACTTTTCGTCAAGAATACGGCGCTCCCCTTCCCGGGATTTCAGCTCGGTAATATCCTGGGTAAGCTCCAGGGTGCCCAGGTAGCGCCCCTCGTGATCCCGGATGGCCACAAACTCAATATTGATCATCCTGCCTTTAACTTCCAGCCAGAACTCCGCGCGGTCGCGGGTCCCCTCCTTAAAGGAGCTTAAGATTTTTTCCACCAGTTCGACGCTCTGGGGCGGATGGCAGTTGTGCACATCGCGCCCGATGATCGACCGGGTGCGCACAAAGATGCGGCTGCTGCTGTCGGAAAAGAAGCGCACTCTATCATTGGCATCAACGTAAGTCAGCTCTACGGGGAGGGCCTTGATGATATAGGTCAGCTCCTTCAGGTTAAGCCGGCCGGTGGGGAAAACCACCTCGCCTGCCTCCCAGGTCGCCTCTTCCGGCGCAGCATGCTTCAGTTCACGGACCAGCTGCGCTTGCTCGGCCGGCTGTTCAATGAACGCATAGCCGATATTGGCGCTTTCTTTCAAGATTTCGACCCACTCTGCGCTGCTTAATTTTTCCATGGCCGTGGGGAAAAGGATCTGTTCTTCTTTAAAAATCATGCCTTCCACCTCTTCGATCAAAGAGGCGAGGGTACCCTGGGCCAATTCCTGCAGCTGTTCACGGCTTTCGGCCTCCTGCAGCTGCTTCAAGGCTTCTTTGTAAAGGTCCCTGATTTCATCATCTTTACCCCACATCACTTTGGACGGACCCATAAAGCCGTGTTTTTCCAGGTAGGGGAAGAGAAGCTGCTCTTTGCGGGTATAGTGCAGCTCCAGGCCCCTTAACCGCGCCAGAGCCGCCTTGAGTTTTTCACGGACCACCGCCGGTTCTTCCCCCTCTATTTCGGCCAGGGCTTTTTTCAATGAAGCGGTTATCTTCTCGATTTCGCGGTTTTCCTGTTTAAACAGGGAAACGGGATGGCCGGGGCTTTCCGCTGCAGCGACGCTTTGCTCCAGGGCCTCCTGGAAAAGCAAAGCGTGCACATTGCAGAATTTTTTTATCTCCTCCGGGGAGACACCTTCTTCAATGAGCGACTGCTCCAGGGCGGCAATTTCCGCCGAGCTGATCTGCCCCACCTCCCGCTGAAACCTCTCTTTGGCCTCTTCCAGGGAAAGACCCTGGTGCAAATCCTTAATAATTTGTTTAAGCACATCTTTGGGCGCACCTGTCTGTCCGTTCACATTCAATCCCTCCCGCTAAATTTATAAAGCCGGTGCTTAATTATAACTTACTTAGTTATGTATATTATAGCCTGCTCCTGCCGCCCTGTCTACCCCTGCCCTGATATTTTTTTCAGTCGTGCCGTAAAGAAACCATTGATTGATTCCGGCCGCGGCCGGGAGTATAATGGTGCAGTGGGTATCGCTGATTTATGGCCATCTGCTTTTGAGGAGTATGAAAAAATCATGCTGAAGCTGCTGCGCTTTTTAAAACCGTACAGCCTTGCTGCTGCCGGGGTGCTGGTATTCATGTTTTTGCAGACCCTGTCGGAGCTGTTCCTGCCCACTTTGCTGGCCGATATAGTCGATACCGGTATAGTCAACGGGGATACCGGCTATATTCTCAAGGTGGGCGGGTTGATGCTCGTGGTGGCCCTGGGCGGGACGTTGTGCATCATCGGCGGCAATTATCTCTCGGCCAAGGTGGCCGCGGGATTTGGCCGGGACTTGCGCAGCAGCCTCTTTGCCCGGGTCGAATCCTTTTCTCTGCAGGAATTCAACCGCTTCGGCACCGCTTCTCTGATTACCCGCTCCACCAACGATATTAACCAGGTGCAGATGTTCCTGCTCATGTTCATGCGCATGATGGTCACCTCGCCGCTGATGCTTATCGGCGGAATCATCATGGCCCTCTCCAGGGATGTGGAGCTGTCCAAAACTATAGTGGTGGCCATACCGCTGCTGGCCGCAGCCGTCACCATCATTGCCCTGAAGGCGCTGCCCCTGTTTCAGGAAATGCAGCAAAAACTGGACCGTCTGAACCTGGTTTTGCGTGAAAATCTGACCGGCATCCGGGTGATCAGGGCTTTCAACCGCACCGATCACGAGAAGCGGCGCTATAACGAAGCCAACCGGGATCTTACCTCTACCGCCGTGCGGGTTAACCGCATCATCGCCTCCATGCTGCCGGTAATGATGTTTAGCCTGAACATTACTACCGTGGCCATTATCTGGTACGGCGGCATGCGCATCGACAGCGGCCAGATGATGGTGGGCGATCTGATGGCCTTTCTGCAGTATGTCATGTTGATCTTGTTCTCCCTGATCATGGTGTCGATGCTGTTCGTCATGATTCCCCGCGCCTCCGTTTCGGTGGCGCGGATCAACGAGGTGCTGGATACTGTCCCGGAAATCAAGGATCCCCCGCAGCCCCGGCGGGCCGGAGGGCCGGGGGGACGCGTGGAATTTAAAAATGTGACCTTCAGCTATCCCGGCGCAGAGAAGCCGGCTTTAAGCCGCATCTCTTTCAGCGCCGGCCCGGGCGAGGTAACCGCAATTATCGGCGGCACCGGCTCAGGCAAATCCACCCTGGCCAACCTGATGCTGCGCTTTTATGACGTGGACAGCGGCGCCATCCTGGTGGACGGGGTCGATGTGCGGGAAATGTCCCAGGACGAACTGAGGCAAAAAATCGGCTACGTCCCTCAAAAATCGTTCCTCTTTAGCGGCAGCGTCGCCGACAATATCCGCTTCGGCCGCCGCAGCGCCTCCGATGCAGAGGTGCGGCACGCCGCAGAGGCAGCCCAGGCGGCGGATTTTATCGCGGGACTTGCCGGCGGGTACGAGGCTGAAATCGCCCAGGGCGGGGTCAATATTTCCGGCGGCCAAAAGCAGCGCCTGGCCATCGCCCGGGCCCTGGTGCGCCGGCCTGAAATCTATATTTTCGACGACAGCTTTTCCGCCCTGGACTTTAAAACTGACGCCAGGGTAAGGGCGGCCTTAAAAGAAATAACCGCCGGCTCCACCGTCTTTATCATCGCCCAGCGGGTGAGCACCGTCATGGACGCGGATCGGATTATCGTTCTGGACGGCGGCAGTATTTGCGGCATGGGTACACACCGCGAGCTGCTGGAAAGCTGCGCCGTTTACCGTGAAATCGTTCTCTCGCAGCTGGCAGAGGAGGAGATCGCTTGAGCGAGCGCCGGCAAGAGCAGCAGCAGCGCGGCTTCTTCGGCCGGGGCCCGGCGCACGGCCTGGCCATGCCGGTGGAGAAGCCCAAAGATTTTAGGGGGACCATCAAGCGGCTGGCCGGGTATGTAAAGCCGCGTCGGCAGCTGCTGGTGGTCGTGGTGGTGATGGCTATCCTGGGCACCGCTTTTAACATTGTCAGCCCCAAAATCATGGGCCTGGCCACCACCAGCCTCTTTGAAAGCTTTAGCAGCGGCAGCGGAGTCGATTTCGCCTATATCCGGCAAATCCTGATCGTCCTGGGGGGGCTCTATCTTTTAAGCTCTTTCTTCTACTATGCCCAGCAGTATATCATGGCCGGGGTAGCCCAGCATACAGTCTACGACCTGCGCGAAGATGTCAACGCCAAGCTGGCGCGGCTGCCGTTAAAATATTTTGATGGGCACAGCCACGGCGACATCTTAAGCCGCGTCACCAACGATGTGGACACCATCAGCGCCACCTTGCAGCAAAGCATCACCCAGCTGATCAGTGCGGCGGTGACGCTGGTGGGCATCCTGGTCATGATGCTGAGCATCAGCCCGCTGCTGACCCTGGCTGCCTTTATCGTCATACCGCTTTCCTTCGTGGTAACCCGGTCGGTGGCCACCCGTTCGCAGAAGTATTTCGCCCGCCAGCAGAAAGTGCTGGGCGAGCTGAACGGGCACGTGGAAGAGATGTTTACCGGCCATGTCCTGGTCAAGGCTTACGGGCGGGAAAAAGAATCGGTGGAGCAGTTCCAGGAAATTAACGAAAGGCTTTACGATGGGAGCTGGAAAGCCCAGTTTATTTCCGGGATCATTATGCCCCTGATGATGTTTATCAACAACCTCGGTTATGTGCTGGTCTGCGTATGCGGCGGCCTCCTGGTAACCCGCGGCGCCATCCCCATCGGCGATGTCCAGGCTTTCATCCAATATGCCAAACAGTTCAGCCAGCCCATCTTCCAGACCGCCAATATCTTCAATATCCTGCAGGCCACGGTTGCCTCGGCGGAGCGGGTTTTCGAGCTGCTGGATGAAAGCGAAGAGATCCCCGACACGCACGGCGCGGAGATCCATAACCCCCGGGGTGAAGTCAGGTTCGAGGGGGTGCGCTTCGGCTATAGACAAGGCGAAACGCTCATGGAAAATCTCACCATTGACGTGCCCGCGGGGCGGACCGTGGCCATCGTGGGGCCCACCGGGGCGGGCAAAACAACCCTGGTCAACCTGCTGATGCGCTTTTACGATGTGGATGGCGGCAAAATTACGGTGGACGGCATGGATATCCGCCAATTAAAGCGGGAAAGCCTGCGCAGCATCTTTGGCATGGTGCTGCAGGATACCTGGCTTTTCAATGGCACCATCAGGGAGAATATCGCCTACGGCCGTCCCGGCGCCACGGAGGAGCAGATTATCCGCGCTGCCAGGGCCGCTCATGCCGATCATTTTATTCGCACCCTGCCCGACGGCTATGACACTGTCCTCGATGAAGAGGCCTCAAATATCTCGCAGGGACAGAAGCAGCTCCTCACCATCGCCCGGGCGATCCTGGCTGATCCGACCATACTGATCCTTGATGAGGCTACCAGCAATGTGGACTCCCGCACAGAGCTGCTCATCCAAAAAGCCATGCACAAGCTGATGAAGGGGCGCACCAACTTTGTCATCGCCCACCGCCTCTCCACCATTCGCGACGCCGATATGATTCTGGTCATGCATGAGGGGGCAATCGTGGAAAAGGGCACCCACCGGGAGCTGCTGGAGCGGGGCGGCTTCTACGCAGAACTTTACGCCAGCCAGTTTGCCGGCCGCAACAGCGCGTAAATGGCTGGCTGGTTTAGGCGCACTGGCCCGCACTCTCACGCCATTTCCCGCCAACTCCCCTCCATATCAAGGAAGCAAGGGGAGATATAACCGGTGCACCAGGGCTGGCCTCTTTAGCTTAAGGCCATGATTGAAAATCCCCCTGAACAGCGCGCGATCGCTCTTTTTTCTTTTCGCCCCGGTGCCAGGTGTATGCCCGGATCGATCTCTAAGAAGAGGATTCAGAAGGATTACCCGGCGTATGCTCTCTGAAAAGGCACAGGCAAGCGGATTTTAGCTAAATCAGGCCAGCAGCATCCGGTCAACCTGCAGGTCTGTGCCGCTGCACCGGTGAAACATTTGCAGCAGGCCTGCAACCGTTGTTTCCTGCCGTTTTTTACCGGATAGATCGAGAATAATTCTGCCTTCATGCATCATGATGGTGCGGTTGCCCATGCTTAAGGCCTGCTCCAGGTTATGGGTCACCATCAAGGTGGTAATCCCTTTCGCAGCCACCAGCTTGTCGGTGAGCTTAAGCACTTCCTGTGCTGTCTTGGGGTCAAGGGCCGAGGTGTGCTCATCCAGCAGAATCAGCCGCGGTTTAATCATGGTGGCCATGAGCAGGGTCAGCGCCTGCCTCTGCCCGCCTGAAAGCAGGCACACGGGCAGCTTCAGCCGCTCTTCCAGGCCCAGTCCGAGCAGGGCCAGTTTTTCGCGAAAGTAGCGGCGATCGCGGCTGCTGATGCCGGCGCGAAGGCGCCGCCTTTTTCCCCTTTTCAAGGCTAAGGCCATGTTCTCTTCCACGGTCATTGATCCGGCTGTGCCCTGCATCGGATCCTGAAAGACGCGGGCAATGTGGCGGGCCCTGAGGTATTCGGGAACCGGGTTGAGCAGTTTGCCGTCCAGGATGATTTCGCCACTGTCCACCGGGTAGCAGCCGTTAATGCAATTAAGCAGGGTGGACTTGCCGGCGCCGTTGCTGCCGATGATGGTGATAAAATCACCCTCTTTAACCAATAGAGAAAGGGAATCCAGCGCTTTTTTTTCATTGACGCCGCCGGCATTAAATACCTTGGTTAAGGCTTTAATTTCGAGCATCCTCTTTTACCCCCTCGCCGGTTGTTTTGACCCGTTATTTTTGCCCGCAGCGCGGCGGTTATAACCCTCTTTTAGCCGCGGGGCGATTAGGGCCAGGATCACCAGGATCGCTGTAAATAGCTTCAAGTCGGTAACGCGAATAAAATTAAGCTGCAGCACCAGGGCGATGACAAAGCGGTAAACAATCGAACCGATGACCACGGCACACAGCTTACCCCGGATCGAATTAACCCCCAGCAGCACTTCGCCGACGATAACCGAAGCAAGGCCGGCGATAATCATGCCGATCCCCATGCTGATATCGGCAAAACGCTGGTATTGGGCAATCATGGCCCCGGAGAAAGCCACCAGGGCGTTTGACAGCGCCAGGCCGGCCACCTTCATCTTCCTGGTGTCCACGCCCACGCTGCGCATCATTGCTTCATTATCCCCGGTGCCGCGCATGGCCTGGCCGTACTCGGTATTCAAGAATAGATAAAGCATGAAAATACAAAAAATAACAACGACGAGGCTGCTGAGCAGCTGCACCGCCTGGTTCGACAGTCCTGCCGCAGGCAGGCAGTCGAAAATGATCTCTTTGCGCATCAGCGGCAGGTTGGGCACCCCCATTACGCGCAGGTTAACGGAGTAAAGGCCGGTCATGGTCAGGATGCCGGCCAGAAGAGGGGTGATCCCAAAAAAACTATGCAGTATCCCCGTAACCGCCCCGGCGGCGCAGCCGGCCAGCGGCGCCGCCAATGTGGCCAGGAAGGGATTAACTCCGCTGGCGATTAAAATGGCCGCGGTGCCTGCACCGAGGGTGAAGCTGCCGTCCACGGTTAGATCGGGGAAGTCGAGCACCCGGAAAGAGATATAGACACCGAGAACCATAATGCCATAGAGGAGCCCCTGCAGTATAACCCCGGTGATCACAACTGTTCCCATAAAGTTTCCGCCTCCAGTACTGCCAATGGGGGGAACGTCAACCTTTGGGAATCCGTCCCCCCCTGACTTCAGTTCAGCTAATTATTCTTCCACTACTTCTGCTTTAGCCAGTATCTCTTCGGGGATGACTACTCCCATCCGCTCCGCAGCGGCGAGATTAACCGTGTAGGATACTCCCAGGTCCATCCCTTTCACCACGGCCATGGTTGCCGGATCGGCCCCCTCGAGCACCCGTGCGGCCATCAGGCCGGTTTCAAACCCCAGGGTATAATAATCGATGCCTACCGTGGCCACCGCGCCGCTCTTAACGGAGTCGCCTTCCCCGGCCACAACCAAAATGTCGTTTTCTTCGGCCACCTGCAGAATGGTAGCCAGGGCCTGCACCGCGGTATTGTCCGTAGGCACATAGATGGCCTCAACCTTGCCGACCAGGGACTGGGCCGCCTGGGCCACCTCGCTGGAGTTGGTGACCGGAGCCTCTTCCAGGGCCAGGCCCATCGCTTCGACCTTCGCCCTGACCAGCTCGACCTGGACCACTGAGTTGGGCTCACCGGGGTTGTAAATGGTGCCGATGGTTTTCACATCAGGGTTTAAGGTCCGGATCAGCTCAATCTGGTCTTCCACCGGGTTCAAGTCAGAGGTGCCGGTAACGTTAACCCCCGGGGCCTCCCACGAGTTCACCAGTTCGGCATCTACCGGATCAGTGACCGCCGTAAACAGAACCGGGATGCCGCTGCCTGCTGCGGCCGTTACCGCCGCCTGGGCTGCGGGGGTGGCTATCCCCAGGATCAAGTCAACCCCGTCGTTAACCAGGTTCTGGGCGATGGTCAGGGCGATGGATTGATCTCCCTGGGCGCTGTGGTACTGCACCGTTAAATTTTCGCCTTCCTTGTAACCTGCTTCAGCCAGACCGGCCAGGAATCCTTCCCTGGAGGCATCAAGGGCCGGATGCTCCACGATCTGCACGATGCCGATAGTAAAGCTTTCCCCTTCAAGACTTTCCTCCCCGCTGCCGGGTGTTTCCGCTTCCTGGCCGCATCCCGCTGCTGCCAGCGCCAGCAGTGCTACAATGAACACTAACACCCCAAACTTCTTCAGCAACATCATTCCTCCCTCTTGGATGTGTATTTGGTGGGGTAAGGAAGGCAGGAAACAAAAAAACATCCCGACCGGGATGTTTGTTTTCTAGCCCGCTCTGCCGTGCTACCGTCCTGCCTTAAGTGTTCTGTTACCCTACCATGCTTCGTTCATTATTGTATGCAAGAAACTATTTCTTGTCAATGCATGCCCCAATACCGCTGCGGCTATTTTACCGGAAAATCAAAATATGTATCGGGGTAAGGCTCATCAGCCAGGGTATAGTGCCACCACTCCTCAGGATAAGGTATAAACCCGTGCCTGACCATGGCCTCCTTAAGCAGCTCTCTATTTTGCCGCTGCTCCTCAGTAATAAGGTCGGTGTCATGGTGTGAAATCTCTCCAAAAAAATCAAATCCGCTCCCCATATCCAGTTCTTCCTTAGTGTTAACGTCGACCAGGGTTAAGTCCACGGTGCTGCCTCTTGAATGTCCTGATTTTTCGGCAATATAGTTCAACCGGAAAAGGTCTTTTTTATCCACATCAGGATAAAACTGGGCTTTCATTTTTTGATCGTCTAAATCCTCAGCCCACCGGACAAAATGGTCAACCGCTTGCTGCGGACGATATCCGTCAAATATTTTTAAGATCAGCCCTTTTTCTCTGAATTCCGCGGCAACATCTGCCAAAGCGTTGGCTGCCTCCACGGTCAGGATTACCCTGGGAACCATATACCCGTCCACCCTGCAGCCGAGAAAATTATTGCCGGTATAATAGCGTACATCATAGACAGCATCAGTAATTATTTCGTCCAGGTACACAAAACCCTCGGGCAGGGCGGACCCGTTTCCCTGTTCCGCTGCCGGTTCAGCAGAAGGTTCGAAGCAGCCAGCTGCCCCCACTAGCAGCAAAAAAACCAAAAAAATAAGGAAAACAGCTTCTTTTTTAAGCCACGTCTTCATTTTTACACCCCTTCTTTTTAATAATAGTCCAAACCCTCCTGCAACTACTGCACAATCTCAAAAAACACCACCTTGTTTTTTTCGCTAATCGCCTGTATTTTTTCAGGGCAGCCTGTGATTGAGTGCTTATGTACCTCTCGGCTTGCCGCGAATGTCAATTCTGGCTGCAGCAAGGATATTAGACAATTTGGCACCCTTGACCACTCTAATTCTTACCCGGTTTTACGGGAGCCCAAAGAGTGTTATTTCTTCTATTCCTTGTTGCACAAATTCTCCATTAACCTACAGTATGTTCCACCAATCCGCCTTACGAGATAGCACGGTGTCCCAGGCCGATGGCCACTTCATCCAAGTGCAGCAGGCCCACGGTAAAGAAGACGGCCACAGCCACATGGCTGCCGTCACTGGCAATGCCGATTTTGCCGCCCACATTCAGACCCAGTGCCTTGGGCATGATTTGAGAAAGGGCTTCCCGGGTTGCTCCGGCCACGCTGCCCTCCGAACGGTGGTCGCTCTGAATGACCTGTTCCCTGCGGGCAGCGACCACCGCCCGCTCAACCACCTTCTGGATCGAGCTGGAATACTCGCCCCCGTAATCGACAGCCGTACCCCTGATATTTTGGGCAATCAACTCCTGCTTGAGTTCGCTCTCTTCCTCCCTGTTTGGCGTAAGGGCCAGGCGAATGGCGGCAGCGGCAACTCTGCGGCTTTCAGAAGTTGTAGACATATGAAACCCCTCCCCTTGCTGGCAAGTCCAGGGATCACCCTGGCACGGGGCAGAAACTGAAAAACATTAAACTTCCCGGACCCATTATTAGTATAAAGGTTTTAGCTCCGAAATAAAAGTTTGCGAGCTCTTTTTCAACAACGATCAGGCTGCAGGGGGCCATTATATTTATGACCCGCTTAACCTGCCCAATGAATAGATGATAACTTAATGCAAAAGAAGAAAGAATATTTTGATAAAGCAGCAGGTTTTTTTCAAGATATGCGGAATCCTATAAAAAACTTTTAGTCTAAATGCCCGGTCTGCCAGAGCCCAAAATGCCAGGCTTTCCATGAATGCAGGGCGAACGCTTGGATCAAGGATACACCGGGTTGAGCAAACGGGGGTGCATAACATTGGAGATACTGGATCTCGACGGCAGCGCCTTTGCAAGGGGACGCGGCCAGGGAAGGAAGATGCGGGAGCAGTACCGCTCGCTGATGGCGGAATTCTTATCCTCGGAAATGTGGCGCGAAAATAAACCGGGATTTCTGCCCTCAGCCCTGGTAACACAGGCCCTGGGACTGCTGGGCCGGGCCTGTATCAAGAAAGCGGTCTGCAGGTACCTGCCGCTGCAGGCGGAGCGGGTGCGCGGCCTGGCTGAAGGACTCGGCATCAGCGAGACCTTGTGCTGGGGGCTGCAATTTATGGAGATCTTGATGTGCGAAGCCGGAAAAAGCATGAAGGTGCCAACCGGCTGCACGCAGATTCATGCGGGCCCGGCAGCAACAGCCAGCGGCAGCCCTCTATCAGCCAGGAATTATGATTTTCCCAACATGCTGGCCCCGTACCAATTAATCCGGCGCGAGATCCCGTCAGAACCCGGGCGCTTTGCCACAATCACGGTCACCCAGGCACCCCTGGCCGGAGCCCACCACGGCGTCAACGAACACGGGCTCATGGTTTGTGTGAATAACGCCCGCCTGTGGAAAGGTGAAGACCTGCGCTACCGGGGGGTGCCATACCAGCTTATTCTCATGGAAGCGCTGGAAACCTGCCGCACCACCGCAGAGGCGGTAAAGCTGGTGACAGAATTTCCGGCCAGGGCCAACGCCGGTTTCTTCGGCATCGCCGATGCAGCGGGGGAGATACGGCTGGTGGAGTTCACCGCTTCTCGCTTTGCCGTGCGGGAGCCCGATGAACTGGATGTCATGGCCCAGACCAACCACTATATCAAGCTGACGGAGGCAAACCTGCCCGAGGGAACTTACTGGACGGTAAAAGGAATGGAGGGCCTGGAATACGCCTACTCCACCAGGACCCGTCACGCTACCGCCTACAGCAGGTTAAGAGAGGCTGCCGGCAAGATTACCGTGGAAACAATGATGGAGATCTTGAAAGACCACAGCGCCAACGAAGGCGCCGGCAGCGATTTCACCGTCTGCTGCCACGGCCTGGCCGGAGGCACCCTGGGCAGCATGGTCGTGGACATGGGCGCTAAAAAAATGTGGGTGGCCGAAGGACACCCCTGCACCCACCCTTACCGCGAAATCGAAATGCGCAAATAGGGAGCGGGGGCGGGCCGCGGCGCGGCGATATTCCCCGGGAAATGGCCGCTGTTTATTTTTGCTCCGCCGTCTTTTTAAAGTAAAGGGCGCCCACCGGACAGGCTTTGACGCAAAGGCCGCATTCGTTGCAAGGCGATTCGGCCAGGGCCACATCTTTAAAAGTGGTGACAGAGCGGTCTATACCACGGCGCGAAAAACCGATGGCCCCTATTTTAGCTACGTCCTGGTCGGCCCAGATGCAGCGGCCGCAGAGGACGCAGCGCGACGGGTCGAAGGCAAATGTTTGCGGGCTGTCGTCCTGGGTTGCTTCCCGCTGCAGGTAGGGAAAGCGGCTGTAACGCAGTTTAAGCTTTCTTTCCCTGGCTATCTTTTGCAGCTCGCAAGCCCTGTTGGCGGGGCAGGAGGCGCACTTCAGGCGGTGATCAGAGAGCAGCAGCTCAAAGGCGGTGCGCACCAGCCTGTCGACCCGCGGGCTTCTGGTTTGCACCGCCAGGCCGTCGGCGGCGGGCAGGGTGCAGGAGGTTACCGGCTTCTCCCGTCCCTCCACCTGGACGAAGCAAAGGCGGCAGGAGGCCGGGGGCCGCTCAAGCTCCTCCACAGCGCAAAGGTTGGGAATGTAAATCCCGTTTTCCAGGGCTACCCATAAAAGCTTGCGGCCGGCCGGAGCCTTGATCTCCTGCCCGTCAATGATTACCGTTACTTTGCTCATTTGTTTTTCCCCTCTTTCTCCGCCAGCAACGAAGGAGGCGACAGCTTAATCACGGCGTTATACTCTACCGGGCAAGCCTTGAGGCAATTGTCACACTTGACGCACTTCTCCTGGTCAATGGCTTTCAGCCCGTCGTCCCGGGTGTAGATGGCCTCGGTAGGGCAGCTGCCGACACAGACATTGCAAAGCTTGCTGCATTTCTTCGGCTCAATATAGTAGACGATCAAATCTTTGCACATCAGGGAGGGACAGCGGCCTTCCAGGATATGCACTTCATATTCGTCGCGGAAATAGCGCAAAGTGGTTAACACCGGGTTGGGCGCCGTTTTGCCCAGGTTGCACAGGGAGCCGTCGCGCACATCTTCGCCCAGCTCCTGCAGCAGATCCAGGGATTCCAGGCTGCCTTTGCCCTGGGTGATATCAGTGAGGATATCGAGCATGTGCCTGGTCCCAAGGCGGCAGAAGGTGCATTTGCCGCAAGATTCTTGCTGCGTGAATTCAAGGAAATAGCGGGCCACCGCCACCATGCAGTCGTCCTCATCCAGGACCACCAGGCCGCCGGAGCCCATGATCGCTCCCGCTTCCTGCAGGGAGTCAAAATCGATGGGCACATCGAGCATCGCTTCGGGCAGGCAGCCTCCCGACGGGCCGCCGATCTGGGCCGCTTTAAACTTTTTATCCCCGGGGATGCCCTCTCCCACGTCATAGATAAGCTGGCGCAGGGTTGTGCCCATGGGCACCTCCACCAGGCCGGTATTATTGACCTTGCCCACCAGGGAGAAGACGGCGGTGCCGGGGCTGCCGGCGGTGCCGGTGCTTCTAAACCAGTCCGCTCCCTTCATGATGATGGCCGGCACGTAGGCGAAGGTTTTAACATTGTTCAGGACGGTGGGACAGCCGCGAAAACCCGATTCAGCCAGGCGCGGCGGCCTCACTTCCGGGATGCCCATCTTCCCTTCCATGGAGCGGACCAGGGCGCTGGATTCGCCGCAGACAAAAGCGCCGGAGCCCTGGAATACCTCCAGGTCAAAGGAGAAGCCGCTGCCGAGGATGGATTGTCCGAGCAGGCCCCTTTCCCGGGCCTGGGCAATGGCCCGCTCCACCTGCTCCACCGCTTTAGGGTACTCGGCGCGGATATAGAGGTAGCCCCGGGAGGCGCCGACGGCATAGGCGCAGATGATCATGCCCTCGATGACCCGGTGCGGATCAGACTCGAGGAGACCCCGGTCCATGAACGCACCCGGGTCCCCTTCATCGCCGTTGCAGATCACATATTTTTGCTGGCCGGGCGCCTTGCGGCAGGCCTCCCATTTTGCCCCGGCAGGGAACCCGGCCCCGCCGCGGCCGCGCAGGTTGGCTGCCTTCACTTCGGCCAGCACCTCTTCCGGCTTCATCTCCAGAACTTTGGCCACGGCAGCGTAGCCGTCCCGGGCCAGGTAATGGTCCATATTGCGGGGATCGATAAAACCGCACTGCTCCAGGATTATTTTCTCTTCATAAACGCCCCGGGGAAAGTCGCTGAAGGTGGGAAAGACATCATTGGGCTCCAGGGCCACCAGGGCATATTCGTAGCCGGGATCGTCCCCGTCGAGAAAGTCAACCACCAGGCGGTGCACCAGGCCTTCGTCGAGGCGGCCGTAGCAGAGGGGCGCATGGCCCGGTTTGGCGATGATGGCCAAGGGCTCAGCGTAGCAATGCCCCATGCACCCTGTTTCCAGGACGGCAACATCCAGACCCCGCTCTTTGATCTCCCGCTCAAAAGCTTCTTTAATCTTCAGGGCGCCGGCAGCGACCCCGCAGGTGGCGGTGCCGACCCACACTACCGGCTTTTGTTTAAGTTTTTGCATGGCAACGGCGGCCTCTTGCCGCAGCGCCCGGTACTGTTCTGCAACGGTTGCTGTGCTCATGGCTTCGCCTCGCTTTCCACCGCGGCCGGCCCGGCCTCTTTTTTCTTATCTTCGCTCTCTTCTCCTTCAAAGGAAAGTAAAATCCCGTCCACCCGGGTGGGGGTGACATGGCCCTCCACCTCTTCATCCACCACTACCACCGGGGCCATGGTGCAGCAGCCCACGCAGGCCACCCGCTCCAGGCTGAATTTGCGGTCGGGCGTGGTTTCACCTTCTTTAATGCCCAGGCGCCTTTCGAATGATTCCAGGGCGATCTGGCCGCCCACCATGTAGCAGGCGGTACCCATGCATACTTTAAGCTGGTGCTTACCGGGGGGATTAAGGCGGAACTGGTTGTAGAAAGTGGCCAGGCCGTACACTTCCACCGCCGGCACGCCCGCGGCGGCCGCAATCTTTTCCATGGCCAGGCCCGGCAGGTAGCCCAGTTCAGCCTGGACTTTCTGCAAAGCGGGGATTAAGCGATCCCTTTCAAGGGGCTGATCTTTAAGAATTGCATCTACAGTTGCCAAAATTTGCTCCTTTTCGCCTTCAAGAAGCTCCATCGAAACAACTCCTTTATAGCGGCCATTGCTGCAAGCTGCATGGCCAGTAAAATAACCTAGTTGGCTTATAGCTTTCATTATAACCCTTTTTAGGGTTCTTGTGGAGAGCACTAATAATGAGGCCAGGCCTTGACTTTAGATTTATTGCCATTTTTCGACCATCACTGCCCTGCACATTATCGCAAATATGGTCTATTGATCCCCCGTCAAGACCGGTCCCCAAATGCCCTGATTCCAGTTCCCCGGCACCCGCCTTACCGGCCGGCCCAGGACTGCAGCGCCGCCACGATCTCGCCGGCCCGGGGCGGGCAGCCCGGCACATTCAGACGGCAGCCCCTGGTACAGGCGCCCACGCCCAGCTCTTCCGAAATTCCTTTCCACCCCTGGCCGATACAGACCGGCGGCAGTTTCTCCAGCCGCCCGCTTTCCTTGAGCCGCCGCAGGGCGTAAACCAGCGCAGCATAACAGGGTGAACAGGCCTCCCTCTCCCGGATCCAGCGCTGCAAGTAGTCCACTTCCCCGCTGGCCAGGGCCGGTTCATCGAGCCTGGCCTCCTGGCGGCGGTTTAAATAGACGATGGACTCCGCGCTGAATGCGGCTCTGCCTACACCGAGGCGCCCGGCCAGGCCGATATACTCTATCTCCTCCGCCCGGTAACCGATTAGCTCCGCCGCAAAAGCATCAATCATCACCGGATCCCTTCCGGCGATGACGCTGTCCATGCGCACCGGCGTGCCGCCTCCTTCGTAGGTAAGGTCGCCCACAATCCCGTCCACCACCGTCAGGTGGGAGCGAATGGCCTTGTTCAGGCAGGCGATGGGCCGGTGCAAACCGAGGCGGTGAAAGCGCCGTTTTTCCCGGTCCGGGATACAGCCTTTCAGGTTCTTCAAGGCGCAGGTGAGCCTGGTCTGGCAGTGCGCCTTCAGCACCGGCAGGTTGATCAGGTAGTCCACCGCCAGCATGCGCGCGCAAATTTCCAACTCCAGGCCGTCCACGGTCAGCGCAACCGACCGATCCTGCTTCAGGTCCACCAGCGGCACGGCAAACTCGGCGGCGATCTGCCTGTACCCACAAACATCAAAGGCCTTGGCGGTATCGTCGCCCACCCAGGCGCTCTCCATGATGGCGATATTGGTATAGCCGTGCTCCTGCAGGTAGCCGATAATACCCCGGACCAGCCCCGGGTCGGTGGTGGCCCCCCAGTGGGCCGGCTGCGCCACCACCAGGTTCGGTTTCAGGCAGATCAGCGGATTCTCTTTCTTTAGCGACGCCAGTTCCCGGGCAATGTCCATCCGTTCCATGATCGCCCGGGCCATCTCTTCAGCCCTGTTGCCGTAAATTACATAAAGTTTTTCCATGGCAACCCTAATTATATCACATGCCGGAAAAGGACTTAAAAGGTTATCCTTCTGCTGCACAGCAGCGGCCAGGAAAGTGGTAAAATTGATTTAACCAATAATTATTGACCCATATCCGGGTAAACAGTGACATTTGAAAGGAGAAAGTTATGGGCTGGTTGAATGTGGGTAGTCTTGTCCTCGGGTTGATGGCCTGGATCCTGCCGGTAGCCAGCCTGGCGAAGCACAGTAAAGCTGACCCCAGAAAAGGGGCTGTTTTTTCCATGGCCAGTCTCAGCGCCTGCGCCGTATCACTGTGCTTGCAAATTTATTATCAAAATTTTCTGGTCCGCATTGAAGCCTGGTCCGCCCTGATGGATACTTCCGGCGCGGTGGCCAAGGTTTCAACTGTACTGGTGGTAGTAACAATCGCCCTTAATGCGGTTAACCTAGTTATGCTATCACGGAAGTAATTTTGGAGCCCGGCGAAAGCAGGCTGAATGAGGGCCTGCCGTAAAACGGTTGAATAAGCCCCGGCCCGGCGGCCGCATGTCCCTGCTATGGTATATTTTTCTGCTATACTGGACTCAACTAATAAAAGATTTGCCGTAAAGGAGCCGTGCCATGTGCGAGAAAAAGGCAGGCGCTCCCCCGCTGCGCCTGGGAGAGGCTGTCGAAGTGGAGATTACCGATCTATCCCACGACGGCGAAGGGGTAGGCCGTGTAAGCGGGTTTACCCTGTTCGTGCCGCAGACCGCCCCCGGAGACCTGGTGGAAGCAAGGATTATCTCCGTGCAAAAAACTTACGGGCGGGGCCTGCCCCTGGCCGTTAAGCGCTACTCAAGGCTACGGGTTGAACCCGCCTGCAGGCACTTCGGCCGCTGCGGCGGCTGCCGGCTGCAGCACCTGCAATATGAGGCCCAGCTCCGCCTGAAGCAGGAGCGGGTGGCGGAAGTGCTGCGCCGGCTGGGGCAGGTGGAGGCGCCGGTGCTGCCGGTTATCGGCATGGCCGATCCCTGGGGCTGCCGCAACAAGGCCCAGGTTCCGGTGGCGATGGAAAACGGCCGCCTTGTGGCCGGCTTCTTTGAGCCGCGCAGCCACAGGGTTGTGGACATGGATTTCTGCCCCATCCAGCACCCGGCCGGCAACCGGGCCGTCCAGGCGGCCCGGGAGGCCCTGGAAGAGCTATATATTACTCCCTATGACGAAAAAACACACCGCGGCGCGGTGCGCCATATCCTCTCCCGCGTCTCCTTCACCACCGGAGAGGTGCTGCTGACCCTGGTCACCGCTCAACAAAAGCTCCCCCGCGCCGCCCGGCTGGTGGAAAAGCTGCGCGCCGGTATACCGGGCCTGGTGGGAATCGTGCAAAACATCAATACCAGCCGCGGCAACACGGTGTTGGGCGACCGCGAAAAACTCCTCTGGGGGAGGCCTTACCTGGTGGAGACGCTGGGCGGCCTCACCTTCCACGTCTCCTCCCGCTCCTTTTTCCAGGTGAATCCTGCGCAAACCGAAGTGCTCTACGAGAAGGTGCTCGCCTACGCCGGGCTGACCGGTAAGGAAACGGTCTTCGATCTCTACTGCGGCACCGGCACCATCGCCCTCTACCTGGCCCGGAAAGCCAAAACGGTCATCGGCGTGGAAAGCGTGCGCGAGGCCGTACGGGACGCCCGGGCCAACGCAAAGCTAAATCGCATCAGCAGCGCCCTCTTCTTTGAAGGGCGGGCCGAAGAGGTGGTGCCCAGCCTGCTGGAAGAAGGGCACCGGCCCGATGTAATCGTGGTGGACCCGCCGCGCAAGGGCTGCGAGCCCTCCCTTCTGCAAACCATCATCGCGGCGGCACCCCGGCGCCTGGTCTACGTCTCCTGCAACCCGGCCACCCTGGCCCGGGATCTGCAAATATTAGAAAAAGGCGGCTACCGGACCGTAGAAGTCCAGCCGGTGGACATGTTCCCCCACACCAGCCATGTGGAGACTATAGCTCGAATACAAAGAAAAGATTTTTAGAAGTCTTTAATTTTAGGCACTTTTATCGGCATTACACTTTTGACCCTGGGGGTGATTTAGCTCGTAATAAGCAGATAAAAGACCATGTAATGGTGTCCGTGGTATTCAGGGTTGACACGGTAGACACGTCAGCAAACTAATGTCAGACCTTACAGGAGGTTTTATCCGACCTGTAAGGTCTTTTGTTATAGCGGCACAGTCTTGTATCTAAGATATAGAACCTATGCCATCAAAGTAGAAAGTCCGTAAG
>JAKOVL010000143.1 GCA_029782095.1 Bacillota bacterium
AGGCCGGTGGCCTCGGTAACAATAATCTCGACCAGGTCGTTTTCTGTAGCGCCGAACAATGCATAGGTCAAAGCGGAAAGAATGACGGTTATGGAATAAAGAAAGCCGGTAATCACTTTTAGCCAGGTCTTGATGTCGGACCACATACTCATAACATTCCTCCTAGATGCCGGTTTTAAATAAAATATGCCCATGGACAAAAATTATTGATAATTCAAAATTCGCCCCCGAGTCAAATATTCCTGCAGGGCGAACTAAATAAACAATTCACAAGATCTGTTGGGACAAAGAACCGGATTTGTCTCCATCGCTCGAGGCCGGGCCGGCGAGGAGGATCGTTTGCGAGTGCTCGATTCCGATCGGTGCCGGGATCCGGCAGTTCCCTCCCCCCTGGTGGGGGAGGGGGATCCGGAACCTTGCCATTCCCTCCGTTCACGGGGCCGGTGCGGTGACGGCAGTTCCCTCTCCCCTGGTGGGAGAGGGTTAGGGAGAGGGGGCTTTTTAGAAGTAAGAGGTTGGAAGTTGGATGTTAGATTATATATTCCTTTTTTTGGAGCTATTCTTTCCATAGTTATCGGTGCCGATTAAAATTTCTTCTGCATTTTGGGCTCTAACTTTCTTTATACCGCAAAATACCTGCTTTTACGCCTCTCCTTTCACCTGCCGCACGCCCCCCCACCCCGGGGAACCTTGGCATTACCTGTATTCCCGGGGTCTGGTGTGATAACGGCAGTTCCCTCTCCCCCGGCGGGCTGAACCTGGCACATACTTGACACCGGGAAGAGAAGAAAAAAGAATGATCACGCGCTGAAAGTCCCCCTTTGGAAAAGGGGGATTTAGGGGGATTTTTAGTATATGTTATTGTTAAAATACGATGTATATTATAGCTGCCAACCCTGGGTGTGTACTGATTAAATCCCCCTGCCCCCTTGCAAAGGAAAAAATTAGTGGAAAATAGTGAAGTGAGTTCCATAAAATGACAACAAAATATGGAACAACACCTGCGGTCTCAAGCGTGGGAAAGACTAGCCCACCGGGGGAGAGCTCCTGCCCCTTGCTTCAGGCTGTACTACTGCTGCCGCCGCCGGCTGCGCGGCGGCAGCCCGGGTAGTTTATTTTTCAACGCCTCAATAAAAGACTGCTCCAGCCGGAGCGGCGGCAGATCAGGATCGGGAAGGTGGCGGTAGCCCGAAGAGCCTTCTTTGCCGCGCAGCGGCACCGCCACTTTGCGCACCTCGTCCCAGCAACAGATCCGCTGGACCATTTTCCCGCCCCGCTCCATAATCTCCGCCTGGCGCCGCGCTTCGTAATTCAGGGCCAGCTCCACGGCGCGAAAAGAATTCATGTTTTTTACCGCGGTCTTCACCCCTTTTTCCCTGCATCCGGGCTGCTTCAGGCTGATATTGGCATCACAGCGCAGGGAGCCCTGCTCCATTTTCACGTCGGACACTCCCGTATGCCGCAGCAGGGAACACAGCGCCTCCAGAAAAAGCCGCGCTTCTTCTCCGGAGCGCAGCTCCGGCGCAGTTACAATCCCCAGCAAAGGGATGCCGGCGCGGTTGTAATCAACCAGGAAATAAGTAGAGTTCATGATCGGATCGCCGGCATGAATCAGCCTGCCCGCCTCTTCTTCCAGGTGCAGCCGCTCCAGGCCGATGCGACGCGCTCCATCCGGAAAATCAACCTCCAGGCTGCCTCCCAGCGCCAGGGGGCGGTCATACTGGGAAACCCGGTAAGCCTTGGGCAGGTCGGGGCGATAATAGTTTTTACGATCAAAGCAGCACTCCTCCTGCACGCTGCTGTCCAAGGCCAGGGCCGCCGTGAGGGCCAGCTCCACTGCCCGCCGGTTTAATACCGGCAGGGCGCCGGGCAGCCCCAGGCAGACGGGGCAGCAGTTGCTATTGGGCTCTGCACCGAAGGCGGTGCTGCAGCCGCAGAAAAGCTTGGAGCGGGTGGACAGCACCACGTGAATTTCCAAGTTGATCACAGTCTCAAATTCCATTCCAGGCAGCCTCCTTCCAGGGGCAGGTCCAAGGGAGGGCAGGCCGGGGCGTCTCCCCGCGCCTCTTCCAGGGCGTGGGCCGCCCGGAAAAGCAGCCCTTCCTGCAGGGGCGGAGCGGTCAACTGCACCCCCACGGGCAGGCCGCAGGAATGCAAGCCGCCGGGCACCGATATGGAGGGCAGGCCGGCCAGGGCGTCGCTTAAGGTGCAGGTGTCGCCGAGGTACATCTGCAGCGGATCCTTTTTCTCTCCAATTTTATATGCCGGGGCGGACGTGGTTGCCCCCATGAGCAGGTCAAAATCTTTAAAGGCGCTGGCGAAGTCGCGGCGGAGCAGGGTGCGCACCTTCAGCGCCTGCTGGTATAAAGCGTCGCAGCTGCCGGCGCCCAGGGCGTAGGTGCCGATCATCATGCGCCGCTTCACCTCGGGACCGAAACCCTCGCCGCGGGTGCGGCTGAACATGTCTGCAATATTTTCGCCACCGACTCGCAGGCCGTAGCGCACCCCGTCGAAGCGTGCCAGGTTGGAGCTGGCTTCGGCGGAGCTGATCAAGCAGTAGGCGGCCAGGGCATAGCCGGAATGGGGCAGCGACACTTCACCCACCGAAGCGCCGCGCTCTTTAAGCAGGTTCACCGCATTTTCCACCGCGGCATTTATTTCTGGGTCAAAGCCTGCGCCATAGTTTTCGGCGATCACTCCGACGCGCAGCCCCTTTAAACTATCTTCCAGCGAGGCGGCGTAATGGGGCGCCTCCTGGGGCAGCGAGGTAGAATCAAGAGGATCGTGGCCGGCAATAAGGCCTAAGAGCAACGCCCCTTCGGCTGCGGTTAAAGTTAAAGTGCCGATCTGGTCCAGGGAAGAAGCGTAGGCGATGAGGCCGAAGCGTGAAACCCGGCCGTAAGTGGGCCTGATGCCGGTAAGGCCACAGAAGGCCGCGGGCTGGCGCACCGAACCGCCAGTGTCGGATCCCAGGGCCAGCGGCGCCATCCTCGCAGCCACGGCGGCGGCGGAGCCGCCGCTGGAACCCCCGGGCACCCTTTCCAGGTTCCAGGGGTTGCGCGTGGGAAAGAAGGCAGAGTACTCCGTGGATGAGCCCATGGAAAACTCATCCATGTTGGTTTTGCCTAAAATGGGCAGGCCGGCTTTCTTCAGCTTTGCCACCACGGTGGCATCATAGGGTGGAATAAAATTTTCCAGAACGCGGGAGGAGCAGGTGGTGCGCAGCCCGGCAGTGCAGATGCAGTCTTTCAACGCCACAGGCACTCCGGCAAGGGGGTGCAGCGCTTCTCCCCGGGCTCGCTTCAGGTCCACCGCGCGAGCTTCCTGCAGCGCCTCGGCAGGTGTGAGGGTGACAAAAGCTTTTATATATGGCTCCACCGCTGCGATGCGGTCAAGAAAACTCTTTACCACCTCCATCGCGCTCACTTCCATGTTTTGCAGCAGGCGGCTTAAAGCTGCTGCCGTCAGTTCATACAACTTCATCAAGCCAGCCCCTTCCTAAATCTCTCCAGGTTCAATCGTTCAATCCCCTCCGGGTAGCCTTTAACACCCATTATTTTCTGCCCCGGTGAAGCGCGGCACGCGGAAATAGCTTCCCTCCCGCTGCGGCGCGTTCTGCAGGGCTCGCACCGGGGGCAAGGATTTTTGCACCAGATCCTCCCGGAAGGGAACCGGCAGCTCCACGACATGGGCAGTCGGCTCCACCCCGGAGGCATCCACCTCCTGGAGCCGCCGCATCGTTTCCAAAATAGCTCCCAGCTGTTCGGCCATAACCTTTTTCTCCGCCTCGCTCAAGTGCAGCCGGGCCAGGCGGGCCACCTTATCAACCTCTTTGCTGAAATCAAGCGCCATCTGCTCTGGTCTCCCGCTAATTTATGCAAATCCAACCTTTAACCGGGTTATGATTGTTCTAAGCCGGCTCCATGGAAGGCCGGCTTTTCAATTAATGAAAAGCCGCATCAAAACACGGGTCCGGTGCGGCAACGGGAACAGCCTTTCATGACTATTTTTGGCCACAGAAATTTTTTAATCCGTCATCGGCAGGTCGTGAAAAAATAGCGCCCCTGGGGCCGGGCCATACCGGGCCGGCCCCAGGCCAGAGGATTTGTATACATTTTTTAAGCCTTCTTTTGCATAAAAAACAGTAAGCCCAGGAGAGGGTGCCGGATAAAAGGCTAAAATATGACCCTGCACCAAAATCTGTACTGAGAAGGAATTCTATTTCTATTGGAGAATATGTCACAATTGAGTGAAAACGGGGAGGAATCATTGATGGAGAACAAAATTCGTGTAATCAAGGTAGAGGGGGATCCCTACCAGCGCTCCATGCAGTTCGCCCGGGCACTGGGAAATGAAGCTTTATCAGGCAGTTTGGATTTCTACCGGCGCTTCTGGGATATTCAGACCGCACAGATGCTGCCGGGCCTGCCGCGATGGGTGCGCCGTTTTCTGACCGGGGTGATTAACGCTTTGATTGTAAATCCGGCCGCCCGGGACAGCAGGCTGGAGCAAAGAGATCGGGAGATGCTGCGCGGCTATGCCGAGGGTCTGGGCAGCTCCGTGAGCTATACCGCTTTAAAGAAGGCTGCCGCTGTGCCTGACTCTTACAACTATTGCCTCGGCTGGCTTTTCGGCATGCGCAAAGCCAAACTGCCGCTGCCCCCGGCCCTCACCCGCATTAATAGTCCGGGCTTCGCCGGGTGTTCATCCATGATCGCCTGGGGTGATGCCACCGCAGATGGCGGGCTAATCTTCGGCCGCAACCTCGACTTTTTCACCGGGGATAAATGGATTGAGCGGACAGTGCTCCTGGTGGCCGAACCGGGGCCGGGTGAGATCCCCTTCGCCTCCGTAACCACCGCCGGTGTTCCCATCGAGGGCATCACCGCCCTCAACGCCGCAGGCCTGGCTGTGGGAGTGCACCAGAATTTTAGCACCGCCGTCAGCACCCGCGGCCGCAGCATCATCTCCATCACCAACGAGGTGGCGGCCCGGGCCAAAACCATTGGCCAGGCCGTCGATATCGTCCGCAAAAAGCTGCCTGTTTCCGGCTGGACGGTGATCGTAGGCAGCGCCGCAGAAAAAAGCGCTGTGCTTATCGAGACCAATGCCCGCCGGGCAGAGGTTGTCTACCCGGAAGCGGGAAAAAGCTATACCTGCTACGCCAACTGCTACCTCAGTCCCTCCCTGCAGGAGCATGAATACGTTCCCGGCTACGCCGCCCATGAGCATAACCATGCCCGCCTGCTGCGGATGAGGCAGCTTTTGGAAGAGCACGCCGGCAGCATCGACGCGGCCAAAATGGCGGTGCTGCTGGGCGATCATTTTGACCCTGTGGCCGAGCAGGAGCGGCCTTTGGGCAATACCATATCAGCGGTGCACAATGTCACCAGCGCAGTGCTCGAGGCCGACCGGCAGCGCATCTGGATCGCGCGCGGCCCGGCCCCGGCCAATACTACAGCATCCTACGCCGGCTTTGATCTGGACGCCATTCGCCGCGGCGAGGAGGGCAACCTGGGGGACATCCCCGGAAACCCCTATTATCACCACCCCGGTTATCCAGCGCTGCGCCAGTACGCCCTGGCCTACCAGGCCTTTGCCGATTTGGATACAGCCCGGGTGATAGAGCACCTGCAGCAGGCCTGCGCCCTGGACCCGGGAGAGCCGATCTATGCCTTTATGCTGGGGCTGTTTTACCTGAAAGCGGAGCGGACGGAAGAGGCCCTGGCCAGGTTCAGGCAGGCCGACCAGCCCTGCAACAGCGCTTTTCGCAGCGCCCTGGCCCGCCTGTGGCAGGCCCGCTGCTGCGACCTGCTGGGCCGGCGCCCGGAGGCGGAAAAGCTCTACCGCAGCGTGCTCGAAATAGCGCCGCCGGAATGCCAGCTGGACCTGGCAGCCCGGAAAGGCTTGAAAAAGCCCTACAAGGCCCGAGCAGTCAAAGGCATCGTTGCCGAATTCTTGATGGGAGAATCCCATGAATTGTAGATGGAGGGGCAGGAAATAGAATACAGGAAACAGGAGATGCGGGGAAGCCGGCTTGGGGCGTTCTCAAGGAATATCAGAATGGTTGTTGACAATGCCCCCTCCCCCTGGTAGGGGAGGGCCGGGGTGGGGGGGCAGCTTTTCACGGCCATGCCAGGTCAGCAGGCTCCCTTCCCCCTCTCCCTAACCCTCTCCCGCTGGGGGAGAGGGAACTGCCGTTATCGCACCGGACCCCGGGAATACAAATATTACTCAGCTTTTTTAGGCGCCGCTGTCGATGCGGCTGCGGTAGCGCTGGTACAGGTATGAAACAAGGAGCAGAATCAGCCCCACCGCCACCAGGGAAACGATGCGGTAAACCAGCTCCAGCGCGCTTAAGTCCAGTAGAAATACTTTCAGTATGGTCAGGCCGAACAGGCTGAAGGCGGAGTAGCGTAAAAACGGTATTCTCAAAATAAAGCCAGCTACGGCCAGGGCCACGGCGTAAACAGCCCAGAACAACGACAGGAAAAGCATGCGCATATTGTGGTAGTAAGAAAATTCTCCCGTGGCGGCGGCCAGGGCACCCCCGTAGTGCACGATTTCGATGCTCACGAAAATTAGGGCCAGCAGGCCGGCGGTAACGCCGAAGAGGCGAACTGGCTGGTGGGGATACTGCGGCAGCAGGGGTGCGTGGCGGTGGTAAAACCAGGCGCACAGCGCCAGGGCAGCGATGCAAAGCAGGGTCAGCGCAGCGGCGCTGTTCCAGAGGAAAACGTATTCTGCACATGGTAAGGCACCCACCAATCGGCGATAAGCAATCGCAACAGGGCCAGGGCCAGTACCGCCAGCGCTCCCTGGCGGATTCTAAAATCGGCCAGGCGTAAGCCAAGGTAGCATAGTCCCACCCCCTGCAGCAGCCAGGCGGCGGTAATCCAGCCGGCCTTAAGCTGCAGCGGCGCAAACACGATTAGCAGCGCCGCCGTCAGGGCGAAAGCGCAAAAAGAAAATTCCCGCCCCCGGGCGGCCAGCCTCCTCACCGCCAGGCCCAGCAGCAGGTAAAAGGCGGCCAGGGCCAGGGCAAACCAGCCCATCCGCAGCGGGTAAAGGGGCTGCAGGTTAAACCAACTCAGGCCGAAATAACCGGCCGCCCCGGCAACCAGTAAAGCAGCGCCCTCCGCCGGCAGCGGGCGGCGGTGCGCGGTATAAAGAAGCAGGGGCAGGGCGCAGAAAAGCAGCAGAAAAAGGGTGAGAAAGGCCTGGTATCCTCCGGCGCCCAGATCCAGCATCTGGCCCTGGTAGCGCAGGACGGTAACCCCGGCCAGGAAAGAGATGGTCAAAATAAAGGAAATGACCCCGGTGAAGGCCCAGCGCTTGTAGTACGTCACCGCCAGGATGCCCAGGTTGAGCAGGACTAAATAGATCAGCAGGGGCATCAGGAATGGTTTCCCGGCGGCGAAAAGAAGGGGGTTTAGAAAAGCGGTCAGCAGCCCCAGCGCCGCCACCGCCGGAGCGTTCTGGTAAACAGACAGCAGGAACGCCCCCAGGGTAATTACGACTAATAAGGCCATGCCCACGGTGGAAGGGAGAACATCGTAAAAATGGAAGGCGGCGAACACCGTAAAATAAAGCAGCGCCACCCCGCCGCCGCTCAAACCATGGCCGTAGGCGATGTAGCCGCGCCGGCGGTTGAGCTCGCCGAAAATAAGCAGCGCCACCGCCGCGGCGGCGCCAATGGCGATACGGGTCATTTCGTTGATCCAGCCCCGGTCAAAGGCGTATTTCAAGAAAAATGCCGCCCCGAGGATAAATACCAGCACGCCGGCGCGGTTCAGCCAGATCCCGCCGATTCTGGCCTCCAGGTCCCGCGGTTTGCCCCCGGCTTCCGCCGGAGCAGGGGTGGTCGGGGGCGCTGCGGGCGCAGCGGCGCCTTCCCGCGGGGCTGCCGGCTGCAGCCCCGTTTGCGGCTCCGCCGCCGCGGCGGCGCCATGCGTTTGCTCCAGGTAAGCCAGCCGCCGGCTGGCCGTGTCTAATCGCTGCTCTAGCTGCTGCTGTTGCTGCTTGAGGGATCTCAGTTCTTCGCGAAGCTGGCGCAACTCTTCGTTCACAGGAATCACCTCGCAGTTTTTTTATTCACAGCCTGCAGGATAGCAGCGGCCCGCTTTTAAGGCCGCCACCAGTCCGGAGACGTCGCGCAGGGAAACGGTGAAAATAGTGTAGCAGCGCCCGATTTCCGAAATGAAATGGGCATCGCTGCCGCCGGTGCAAGGAAGATTCAGCTTTCGAGCCAGTTCCATGGCCAGCCGGTTCTCGAAGGACCGGTTGGCCCCATTGCAGGTTTCAATGGCGGCCAGCCCGCTTAAGCGTGCGGCACCGCCGCAGCCGTAGCCAACCCGGTAGGGGTGGGCCGCCACCACCGCTCCGCCGGCGCGGTTGACCGCCTCAATTAGCTCCCGGGCATCGTGGCCGGCCCCGCGGAAACAGCTCCAGCGGTGGATCTCTTCGCTGAATACCAGCATATGGCCGGAGCGGGTGGCTACCTCGGCCCCAACAAAAACAACCAGGTTAAACCGGGGCGCCAGCTTCAAGAATATTTCACTTTTTTCGTAATTGCTGTGTTCAGTAATGGCCAGTCCATCCAGGCCCGCCGCTGCGGCGGCGGCCAAAACTTCCTCCGGCTCGCCGTAAGCGTCGTCCGAATTGGCCGTATGGACATGCAGGTCTATTTTCACCTATCTTTTTCCCCCAGCGTTAATATTTACCTAATTATACACCAGGATATGCTAAATGTAAAAGCGGCGCTCATAAGCGTCGCTCCTTGCGGTAAACTAGGCAGGTGGAAAAGAGGATACTCCGGGCCGCCGGGTCTCAGGTGCGGCTGGAAAAATGCATCAGCCGCCGCTCTGGCGCGGCATAAAAAACAGAAGGGATAGGCAGGCTCACAGGGAAATGATAACGAGGAAATAACTTGAAGGCAGCCTGCGCTGCGGCGCCAGGTTTTAGCCACGACTTATTCTTCGTCAAAGGAGCGGATAGAGGTGTGCAATAGTAAAACTTTTTCCTGCGGGCCGGGCGACGGCTGCTACGACGTGGCGGTGGTGGGTGCCGGCCCCGCCGGGTGCCTCACCGCGGCCATAGCCGCGCGGGCAGGGCTCTCAGTGCTGCTGCTGGAAAAGAGGCGGCTGCCCCGGGATAAAATTTGCGGCGGGCTCATTTCTTCCCGCGCCCTGGCTTTACTGCCGCCCGGGGTGCTGCCGCCCCAGGGTGCCGGCAGCCCCGTTACCGCGGTGCGGGTGCACGGCCGCCGCGGCAGATCATACCTTTACCGCTCCAGCGAGTTGCTGGGCATGGTGGTGCGCCGCGGCCACTTCGACTTTCTCCTGTCCAGCTACGCCAGCGCCTGCGGCGCCGTGCTGGTGCAGGAAAGCCCCCTGGTGCACCTGGAAATGCAGCATCAGGGCCCGGCGCCCTGGCAAAGCCTTTACCGGCTGCATTGCGGCGGTCCCGCGCCGGCAACTTATCATGCCCGCTGCGTGGTCGGCGCCGACGGAGCGCGCAGCCGCTGCGCCCGTCTCTTCGGCTTGCGGCGCCAGGAACTGCTGCGCCCGGCGGGATGGGGCTACACCAAAACGGTGGAGCCACCTCCAGACGGCGCGGCAGAGGCGGAAACGGTCCACTTTTTTACCCTGCCGCACCTGGGGGGGCTGGGCTGGTCCTTCCCCGGGGAGGGCTTTGTTAACCGCGGCGTGGGCGCGCCGTTCAAGCCGTCCCTGCTGAAGCGGGAATACCGGCGCCTCTTTCCGGAGACAACCGCCGCAGCCGGGGCGGCCGCCTGGCCCCTGCCCTTTACCGGCCCCCTGCTCAAACCTGCCCGGGGCAATCTGCTTCTGGTGGGCGACGCCGCCGGACTGGTTGATCCTTTTTCCGGCGAAGGAGTCTACAACGCCCTTAAAAGCGCCCTTCTGGCCGGCTGCGCCCTGAAAAACGCTTTTTCGGAAAAGCGAGCCGCCGGGCCGCTGTATCACCGCCTTTTCCGCGCCCATTTCGGCCGCGGTTTTATCCCGGCCATGGCCGGTGCGGCGCTGCTCCATGCCCGCTGCCTGCTCAACCCGGCCGGCATGCCGCGCTCCATCGCCGCCATCATGCTCAACCGCCATTGGTTCAAGCGCGATCTGGGACCTGCCATTCTCAAAGACCATCTTTACTGCGAAGAGGGGGTAAAAACGTGGAGCTAAGGCTGTCCCGCCTGCCGGTTCTGTTAAGGCTGTTCCCCCGGGCCTCCCGGCTGCCGTTCCTGGCCGGCTCTCTCATCCCCGTAACTTTGGGCGCCGCCCTGGCCCACGCAGAAACGGGCGCCATCCTGCTGCCGCGTTTTTTACTGACCGCCGGGGGCATGGCCTGCGCCCACCTTTCGGTGAATATGTTCAATGACTATTTTGACTATCGCTACGGCGTGGACAAAGCCCACCCGCCCCAGCCCTTGCACGGGGGCAGCCAGGTCATCCAGGAGGGGCTGGAAAGCGCGGCCGAATACCTGGGCCAGGCCCTGTTTACTGGCGCTGCAGCCATCGCTATCGCCCTGATCCTGGCGCTGCAGGCGGGCCCGGCGGTGCTGCTCTTCGCCGCCCCGGGGGCATTCCTGGGATATTTCTACTCGGCCCGGCCCCTGCTTTTAAGCTGGCGCGGCCTGGGCGAACTTTCCACCGGCATCTGCTTCGGGCCCCTGGCCGTATGCGGTTCTTACTTCGTCCAGCTGCAAAGGCTCTCCGCCGGCGCCGCACTGCTGTCGCTGGTGCCCGGGGCGCTGATCACTGCCCTGCTTTTTGTCAACCAGTACCCCGACTACCGCCAGGACCGCCTCGCCGGCAAGAAAACCCTGGTGGTGCGCTTCGGCCCGCGGCGCGCCCTGCCGCTTTTATTCATGCTGCTGGTCGCCGGGTTCATTCCCCTGCAGGCGGGGCTTATCACCCGCTTCAGTCCGCTGCCGGCCCTGCTCCTTGCCGCCGCCGGAGCCGCCCCCGCCGCCGCTGCTGCATCTCTCCTGTTCCGGCAAAAAGAGCCGGCCGAGGATAACATGCCCGGCCGGCTGATGCTTCTTTCTTATACCCTGGCCAATTCCACTCTGCTGCTGATCCTCTTCCTGCCGTAAACGGCACAGCAGCAGGGAGAAGTCCTTAACTGAAACCGCATCCCTGTTCAACTCCGGCTGAACCGCGGATCAACTGCGCTGCGGTGCAGGCCGCCGCAGTCTCCACCGGCTCACCCCGAGCAGCTTCCACAACTCTCCGAAAAGCAGGGTGGAGAAGCTCAACAGAACAACTCCCAGCCACTGGGAAAGGTTCAGGTCAACGACCTTGAAAATACCCTGCAGGAAAGGATGGAGCAGCACCACCAGCTGCAGCGGTGCAGAAATTAGCACCGCCAGCAGCAACTGCCTGTTGCCGAAGAGGCCCCGCCGCACCACCGAATCATGCAGAGAGCGGAAATTAAAGACATGGACCAGCTGGCTTAAAGCGAGGGTGGCAAAGGCCATGGTCTGCCCCGCCGCGTGCGAGTGGCCGCTGCCCAGGGAGTAGGCGATCAGCGTAATGGCAGCGATATACAAACCGAAGGCCGCAAGGGTGCGCCCCGAGCCGGCGGCAAAAATCCCTTCGCCGGGAGGGCGGGGCGGGCGGGCCATGGTCCCTTTTTCCGCCGGCTCCACCCCCAGGGCTAGGGCGGGCAGGCTATCGGTAACCAGGTTGACCCACAGGATCTGAATGGGCAGCAGCGGCAGCGGCCAGCCCAGTAGAATGGCTGCCAGAATGGTTAAGATTTCTCCGATGTTGCAGGAAAGCAGGAAATGCACCGCCTTCTTGATGTTGTCAAAGATGATTCGTCCCTCTTCCACGGCCCGGACAATGGTGGCGAAATTATCGTCGGCCAGGATCATTTTTGATGCCTCCCGGGCCACCGCGGTGCCGGTGCGGCCCATGGCGATGCCGATATCGGCCTTTTTCAGGGCGGGGGCATCGTTGACCCCGTCGCCGGTCATGGCCACGATCTCTCCCCGCGCCTGCAGGGCTGACACGATGCGCAGCTTGTGCTCCGGGGAGACGCGGGCAAAAATCGCCGTCCGCTCCACCCGCTCCTCCAGGGCTTCCTGGGAAAGCTGGTCCAGCTCCGCTCCGGTCAGCGTCTCTTCCGCCGCCGCAGCCAGGCCCAGTTCGCGCCCCACCGCCAGGGCGGTTTCGCGGAAGTCTCCGGTAATCATTTTTACTTTGATCCGGGCGCGGCGGCACAGCTCCACCGCGCCGGCCGCCTCGGGGCGGGGCGGGTCGATCATGCCCATGAAGCCGATCAGAATCAGATCCTGCTCCGCCTCTTCCGCCTGCAGCGGCGCTTCGCCGGGCGGCAGGGGGCGCAGGGCAAAGGCCAGCACCCGCAGCGCCTCTTCGGACATGCTGCGGTTTACCGCCGCCAGCTTCTCCCGCAGCCCGGCGGTAAGCTCTTCCGGCCCCCCGGGGCCCAGCCAGTAGCGGCACCGTTCCAGGACCAGGTCGGGGGCGCCCTTGGTCAAGAGCCAGGGGCCTTCGCCCGGCAGGGCAGGATGGCCCAGCACCCCGCTGTGGACGGTACTCATACGCTTGCGCTCCGCGTCAAAGGGATATTCAAAGCGTCGGGGCAGGGCCCGGACCAGCTGCTCCGCCCTCAGCCCGGCCCTGGCCGCTGCTGCCAGCAGCGCCGCCTCGGTGGGATCGCCCACTACGCTGACAGGCTCTGTCGCACCCCCGCCGCCGGCGCCGCTTTCGCCGCCGTAAAGCACGCAGGCGTCATTACAGAGAGCGCCGATGGTTAGAAGAAGCTGCAGGTGCGGCTTATCCTCCGGGGTCTCCGCCCTTTCCCCCAGGTAGAAGCCGCCTTCAGCGCCATAACCTTCTCCCGTAACTTTATACAGCCCCGCGGCGCAAAAGGCGCGCCGCACGTTCATGGCATTCTGGGTCAGGGTGCCCGTTTTATCGGAGCAGATCACCGTGGCTGCACCCAGGGTCTCCACGGCGGGCAGCTTGCGAATAATCGCCCGGCGCGCCGCCATGCGCTGCACTCCCAGGGCCAAAACCACGGTAACAATAGCCGGAAGCCCTTCGGGGATTCCGGCCACGGCCAGGCTTACCGCCACCAGGAACATGCCGAACGCTTCATTGCCCCGCAGTACCCCCAGGATAAAGATGACGGCGCAGAGAAGCAGCACCATCAGGCCCAGCTGCCGGCCCAGCCGGGCCAGTTTCTTCTGGAGGGGCGTCTGCTCGGCCTCCACCCCCTGGATTAACCCGGCGATGCGGCCGATTTCCGTATGCATCCCCGTTGCCGTCACCAGCGCCCGGGCGCGGCCGGAAGTAACCATGGTGCCCATAAACACAGCATTTTTCTGCTCCGCCGGGGGGAGCGGCCCGGCTGCCGTAAAAGAAGCATCTTTCTCCACCGGCAAAGATTCTCCCGTCAGGGTCGACTCGTTGACCTGCAGATTGGCCCCCTCCAGAAGAAGGGCGTCCGCCGGAACCAGGTCGCCGGCATCCAGCAAAACCAGGTCGCCCGGCACCAGCTCCCGGGCCGGAATTTCACGCGTTTCCCCCTGGCGCACCACCTTGGCTGTGGGGGCGGCCAGGGTCTGCAGCGCAGCCAGGGATTTTTCCGCCTTATACTCCTGCACCACGCCGAGAATGGCATTAATGAGCACCACAATGAATATAACCGCGGCGTCGGTGACTTCGCCCAAAAGCAGGGCGATGACCGCTGCGCCCAGAAGCAGCAGCACCAGGAATTCACGGAATTGCAGCAGGAACATCATCCACACGGAAATCCCTTTTTTCTCCTTTAGCTCGTTGTAGCCATGGGCTGCGCGCCGCTCCTGCACCGCCGCCTGCGTCAAGCCTTTAACTGGATCCGCCTGCAGCGCCTGCACCGCCTCATCTATGGCCAGTCTCCTCCACTTGTCCACAGGCAAACCTCCCTTGCACTATAAATGGCCCTTATTTATACCAGCATCTCCATACCCGGTTATTCTCGCCCCCTCTTCCGTGGGGACAGGATGGAAGCGGGGCCGGCTGCCGCAATAGCACCACCCTTAGTTTAACCTAAATGGGCCGGAGTCCGGCTGCATCTTGCGCTTCCCGCTCCGGGCCTTTTGGTCTGCAGTTAAACGTCGCAGAAAAAAAGACCTTTGGCGCGATTAAGCGTCAAAGGTCTTGCTGCCCGATGAAAGGCGGGGGACCAGGTATGCTCTACCGTGATTGTTGGCCCCGCACGACAGGTTCGACCCTGCCAGCTACTCCCCTTCTGTCCGGATTATACCCTTGTCCCCACATCCTGTCAACAAGCACAAAAATCAAAGACTCCCCGTCCCGCAGTTTATTTTAAGGAAAGCGGCTATAGACAAGGTCCAGCAGGGCTATGATGATTTTACTGGGGTTGATCAGGTTGGCTTCCGAGACAACCACGGCAGCGTAGAGCGTGGCCACAAGCCACAGTGCCGCCACCAGGACCGTCATTTTGCGCGGCTCGGCCCGCCGGGACAGCAGGACTACCTCTCCTGCGCCCACCCCAACCAGCAGGGCAACAACCGCAATTAGGATGAACATGTCCGCACCCCACTTTCATGGTGTTATTCAGCAGCAACCGCCCGCCGGGTTTCAGCGGACCTCGATGGGGTCAAGGATCAACCCAATACGGCGCAGGTTTACCTGCACCTGGAGCTCTACCGGCAAGTCCTGGAAAACAAGGGGCCAATTCTGCTCCATGGCGCTCCACCACCGGGGGTGCCGGCGATAAAATTCCCGGCCGAAGCCGAAGATATCGGATTGCAGCGCCTGGGCTTCCGCCAGGGCCAGCTTCATCTTGCGCCGGATCGCTTCGGCCATGCGGCTGTTGAAGGTAGAGATAATCTCTTCCCGGTCCCCGGCAAAGGGGTGCTTGCAGGTTAAATCCTGAATGCGGCTGTCCGCGTTCAGGCGCACGATTATTTTCGGTTTTCCCGCCTCCACCACCGCTTCCAGGCTGTGGTTGTAGTGAATTACTTCGATGGTGCTGAATCCTTCGCAAACGGGGCAGGAAACGGATTCAGTGGCCCGGTTGATATTGCCGGTAATCCAGAGCCAGCCCCGGGTCGCTTCAGACCCCAGCCAGCCGGCCAGGCGATCGCCTTTAAAAGCTGCGCCGCCTTCAATTCGCGCTACCTGTACCGGAGGCTGCGCTTCCGCCCCGCCCCCGTTTCCACCGGCCCCGCCGTCTCCTGCGCCCTCCTCCCCGGCCAGCCGGATCTGCGGCAAGAACACCTCAATCCCCGGCTGGGAGAGCATCATCACCACCCGACGCAGGTCGATCGATGGCACCGTGGCGCCGCTCAACTCCTGGTTCATGATCTGGCTGAGGAATCCAAGGCTGGCGGTATCCTCCAAGGGCAGTTCCACCCGCAGCAGCTCCTGCAGGTCATCCCGCGCCACGATGGGCCTGCTGGTCAGCCGGGAATGGCGCTCCCGCTCGAAGAAATCAAGGACCGGCGCCATTCCCTGGCGGACCAGGTTTTCGGAAAAAACCACCAGTTCACTGTCGCCCCAATAGAGCTCCCGGGGCGCTATGGGCTCCAGGCCGCGCAGCGCTTCAAAAACGGTGCGGCCGCGGGCGCCGAATACCTGGGAAACCGGACCTCCGCCCTGTCCGCCCCCGCCTTCGCCCTCGGCGCCGGCCAGGGCGGAAGGTATGGCCATCTCCACAAAGACTTCGTACAGGGCCGCATCCTCGATGTAATCTATAGCGAGGCCGAGGATAATGGCCTGGTTCTGCGGTTCGCGCTGATCCCAGCAGCCCGGCGCCAGCAGCGCCGGCAGCAGAAGCATGAAAAACAACAGCACAGCCGGCCTGCCCGCCTTCATTTGTTTCCTCCCCGGCCGCGCCGCTGCTGTATCAGCCAGCCTCCCCAGAGCAGCAGCAACGGCACTACGGTCAGGCCGATAATCGCAGTACCCGTATAGCGCGGCTGCAGGATCGTGCGGATTTCAAAAACATCGTCAAAGTTATGGACGGTCAGGACCGCCCAGACCACCGCCATGGGCGGGATCAGGGGGCGGTAATCATTTAGCTTGAACAAGAGGGCGATCCCCCGGGCGCCGCAAAGCAGGTAAACGGACAGGGCGATAAATACACCCAGGCCCCAGGGCAGGATGGTCAAAGCGTCCACCCGCTGCAGGAAATCCCCGATGCCCACGGATCGCACCATGCGGAAGAAAGGAAAAAAGCTGCGCGCGCCGTCCTCGGCGCTTAAAGTGGCGATTACCATTACCACTACCAGTAAAAGGGCCAGGAAAGAGAGGAGGACGGCGCCCAGCGCCCAGGGGGTGAAGCGCTCCGGCCGGACCAGCGAAGGCAGCAGCACCAGCAGCACCACGAACTGGGCGGTCATGGCTACAGGTATTACCGTCCCCTCCAGCACCGGCGCCCAGCCGCGGGAGAGCACCGGCAGCAGGTTGGCGAAATCGGCGTCGGGCAGGGCCATGAGCAGCGCCAGGATAATGGCCAGCGCAAAGAGGGGAAAAAGCAGATCCACCAGGCGCCCGATCACTTCCACCCCGCAAATGGCGGCCGCCGCCGCGACGATAACCATGCTTAAAACCACAACAATAAGCGGCGTCTCCACCAGAAAAGCGGTAATAATTACCTCGGAATAAAGGCGCAGCTCTAAGGCGGCGTTCCAGAGAAAAAGCCATAAAAACGGCACCGCAGCAGCGCGCCCCAGCCACGGACCCAGCAGCCGCGGTGCGTACTCAAAAACCGTCTCCTGGGGAAAGCGTTGGCCCAGCGATACTATCAACCAGATCAAAGGCAGGTTAAAAATTGCGGCGAGAAGGGTGGAAATCCAGGCGTCCTGCATCGCCCCGCCGATGGTCAAGACCGGCAAAAATGAGATCACAATAAAGGTGCGCATGATAAAGAGGGTTAAAAACAGCTGGCGGTGTCCGATTCGTTCCGTGGGCATTTATTCCCGGTGCTCTCCTTCCGTGGCCGGCCGCCGCCCGGGACGGGGGCCGCGCTTCTGGCGCTGGGGGTCGCGGTAGCCGATTAAGCGGGGCCTTTTCACCTGGCGCCACCAGTACATGCGCACAATGCTGTCCTTCAAATCATCCAGCACCAGGGGAGCAAATGGATACATGTAGGGTACCCCGAAAGAGCGCAACGCGCAGAGGTGCACCAGCAGCACCATGGCCGCAAACTGCACTCCCAGCAGGCCAAAAACCGAACCCAGAAGGATCACCGCAAAGCGGGAAATCCGGCCGGCAATGCCCAGGCTGAACACGGGGACACTGAAAGAGGCGATGGCGGTAAAAGCGACAATGATCACAATGGCCGGCGAAATCAGCCCGGCCCGAATGGCGGCATCGCCCAGGATCAGCGCTCCGACTATGCTGATGGCCGGCCCGATCATGCGCGGCAGGCGCAGGCCCGCTTCACGCAGGATTTCAAAAATTGCTTCCATCACAAATGCCTCCACGGCCACGGGCAGCGGCACCCCTTCCCGGGCGGCGGCGATGCGCAGAAAGAGCACCGGCGGCAGCAGCTCGGGATGGTAGTTGAGCACCGCCACGTACACCCCCGGCAGGAAGATGGAGATGGCAAAAGAGATCAGGCGCAGTATACGCACCAGGCTGCCGATGGGAAATAGTTCGTAATAGTCGTCGGGAGCCTGGATCATGGAGATAAAATTGTTCGGCACCACCAGCACATAGGGGGTGCCGTCGGTGAGGATGGCCACCCGTCCCTCTAAAAGGGCCCCGGCCACCCGGTCCGGCCGCTCGCTGTGAAAAACCAGGGGAAAGATGCTCAAGGGATGGTCGTGTAAAAACTCTTCCAGGTAGCCGCTTTCCAGGACGCCATCGATATCGATAGCTTTCAAGCGAGAGCGGACCTCGCCGACAATCTTTTCGTCGGCCAGTCCCTTGATATAAGCGATACCGACCCTGGTGCGGGTGATGCGGCCCACTTCCACCTCCTGGATCCAGAGCTGGGGACTGTGAATGCGGCGGCGCAGCAGGGCCGTGTTGATATGTATACTTTCCACAAATCCTTCCCGGGGGCCGCGGATGACCACTTCAGCCTCAGGCTCCTCCAGCGCCCGGGTAGCCCAGCCCCGGGTGTCACAGAGCAGCGCCCGGTCAGTTCCCTCAAACATTAATGCCGTCTCGCCCCGGGAGAGGCTGATTAAAAGTGGCTCCAGCTCCGCCGTTTCCTTTACCTCGACATTGGTGATCAGCCTCTCTTTAACCGTATCCAGCAGCTCGCCCGGGCCGGTTCCCTTGAAATCGCTTTCCGCCAGGTCAATTTTAACCGCCCGCAGCAGCTCTTCAATGGAACGGTTGTTGACCATGCCATCAATATAGAATGCCGCTCCCGGGACCGCCGCCGGGCCGGCGCGAAAACGATTCAGGTTCAAATCCATGCTTTCACCCAGCGCTTCCCGGACCAGCCTGATGTTTTTTCCCACGCTGGCAGTAAGCTTAATTTCAGCGACCAGCGCTTCCCGGCCGGCCAGATCCACCCGTTCGGAAGACAGTTCAACCAGATACTTGTCCCGGCGCAGCCGGTCCAGCAACTTCTTTAGACGACCCATTATTTCTCTCCCGGGAATAAAAGTGTTGTGTTTAACATATTCAGTTTTTCCGGCCGGGCAATGTTTATACATGGCAAAATCCCGGTTCCCGGTCCGGTGCGGTTTTTTTATAAGTTAGCGAAGAAGCGGTCGTAGAGACCTCCGAAAAAGTTTATGATCACCACGGTGGGGTTGGGCAGGTTAAACGAAGAAACCAGCAGGACAGCGTAGACGGCGGCAAAGAGCCACAGCAGGGTGGAAACAGCCAGTTCCCCCCAGAGGCGGCGCGCAAAAAGCGCGTACCCCGAGATCACCGCTCCGGTGAGAATCAACAGCGCCACCCCCACAGCAGACATGCCGATCTACCCCCTTTTACCGTATTTGCTGCAACGGCTCTTTACTCAGCCCGATCCGGCGGACCCGGGCGGTAATCGTCACATCAACTTCCAGCTCTTTGAACACTTCTTCCCAGTTTGCCGCATACCTGGGCCACTGCTGCGGCATGGTTCGGTAGAAGGAGCGCCCGAAACCGAAAATATCGGTGCCCAGCTCCCTAGCCCGGCCCAGGGCGGCGTAGACATCATCCCGGATGGCGCCGGCCAAAATTTTGTCCAGGGATCGGCTTGACGCCATACTGGACAAACGCTTGCTGGCGCCGGTCAGTTCCTGGATGCGTCCTTCCACAGTAATATCGATTTTAATGCGGGGCTTGCCCCGCACCACGGCAGGTTTGATGCTGCTATAGCTCTGGAAGATTTCCACCGTCATGTATTTCTCCCCGTTTTCATCGCTGAAGGGCATAACCACGGTGCCCCGGAAAGCCTCGCCGGTAATCCAAAACCAGCCCCGGGTTGCGCTGTTATTCAGCCACCCGGCCAGCCGGTCGCCCCGGAAAGCGGCGCCGCCGTTCAGCTCGATGATATCGGTGGAATGGGTTCCGCCGCGACCGCCCTGGGGCTGCCGGCCCTCCTGCTGCCCCTCCCCCTGCTGCTCGTCCTGCTGGCCACCCTGCTGCTCGTCCTGGCGCCGCTGGACCAGGGTCGCCCGGGGAAGAAAAGGATCGATCCCCGGTTCGGACAGGCTCATAAAGAGCAGGCGCAGATCGGTCGTAGGCACCACGGCATCGGTTCGCTCAGTGGTCTGGAGCTGCGACAGCAGCGCTTCTCCGCTAACCTGTTCCAGGGGGATTTCCGCATCGAGCAGCGCTTTCACATCCGAGTCTGTAATCAGGGGCACCGCAACGAGCCGTGACTGTCGCTCCCGGGTAAAAAAATCAAGGGCCGGCTCCAGGCCCTGCCGGGCCAGGGATTCGGAGATGACGACCACTTCTGTGTGCGCCCAAAAAAGCTGCCGCGGCGTCATGGTCTCGATGCGGCGCAGCGCCTCAAAAATGGTGCGTCCCCGCGCTGAAAGCACCAGGGAGGGCCGAGCACTGCCGCTTCCCCCGCCACCGCTGCTATCGCCGCCGGCCTGTCCCCCGGCCAGGGCCCAGGGATTGGCCACTTCCACCAGGACCTCGTATTCCCCGCCCTCAGCATCGTAGTCCAGGCCAATGGAAAGGATGGAGGCCAGACTTTCCGGTTCGTTGCGGTTCCAGCAGCCCGCTGGACCGCCAAAAAGGGCGCAGGCGACAAAAATAATTAAAACGACCTTGCCGCGGCAGTTCATCGCTCCTTCTCCCCTTCTTCACCCGCTCCGGTCAAGTTAGGCATCCCCCCGGGCAGCCCCAGCCGCCCCAGCAGGCTTCGTATGCCGTAGGTGGTCCAGAGCAGGGCCAGGGGCAATACCATCAGGGAAATCCCGTAAAGCCCCATCACCCGGTACTCCATGAGAGCATCCAGTTGAAAAGAATCGTCGAGCATATGCACTGCCATCGCCACCCAGATCAGGGCCATGGGGGGGATGAGGGGGCGGTAGTTGCCGATATTAAAAAACTGGGCTATGCCCCGGGCCCCGGAAAAAATATATGCCGACAGGCTGATGAACACAGCCAGTCCCCAGGCGAAAATGGAGAGCGATTCAGCCCGCTCCAGAAAGTGACTGATCCGCACCGCCCGCACCATGGCCAGCAAGGGATAGGCGGCGCGGGCTCCCTCTAAAGGGCCTTTGATCATTACTACCACCGCCACCGACGCCGCACTCAAAAGGGTGCTGGCCACCAGGGCACCAAAAATCCAGGGCAGCGAGCGCCGCGGTCGCACCAGCGAGGGAGTTAGAAATGCCAGCAAGCCAAACTCAATCACACTGCCGATAGGGGTAAGGGCGCCTCGCATTACCGGACCCCAGCCCCGGGCCAGCACCGGCTGCAGGTTGCCCGGATCGGCCAGGGGCAGCGGCAGGAAAAGGGTAAGCAGCACGGTGATGATGAAGAACGGAAAGAGAATATCGGCCATGCGCCCGATCACCTCGATGCCGAGATAAGCCGCCACGGCGGAGGTGAAAACCATGGCGGAGACAATAAAGAGCAGCGGTGTCTCCGGCAGGAAGCCGGTTATAATCACTGCGCCGTAGATGCGCACCTCCAGGGCGGCATAAAAGAGGAAGATCCACAGGTATATCGCCGCCACCGCGCGGCCCAGCCACGGACCCATAATGGTGATGCTATACTGGACGAAGGACTGGCGCGGGAAGCGAGTCCCCAGCGCCGCCAGGGGCCAAACCAGGAAAAAAGCCACCGGCAAATATATGAGCAGCTGGGAAATCCAGGCATCCTGCAAGGCATCGGCAGAGGTCAAAGACGGCAGGGTAGAGATGGCAAGGATGCTGCGAATGATAAAAAGAATGATGAAAAGCTGGCGGTTGGCGATGCGCTCGATGGACACGGCTACTCCTCCTTTCCGCCTCTGGGCCCGCGGCGCCGGTCGGGGCGCCCCCCCGGCTGCTGCCGGCCCGGCTCGCGGTAGGCGACCAGCTTGGGCCTTTTGTTCTGCAGCCACCAGAACAGGCGCATGATATTATCCCGCATATCGGCCAGCACCAGGGGGCCGAAGGGATACATATAGGGCAGGCCGAAGGAGCGCAGGCTGCAAAGGTGTAACAGCAGCAGAAGCAGCCCGAACTGGACGCCGAACAGGCCGAACACCGCACCGAGGATGATAAAGAGGAAGCGTATCAGCCGCGCAGCGATGGCCAGGCTGAAAGTGGGCGCGGTAAAGGAGGCAATGGCCGTCATGGCCACGATCACGACCATGGGCGGCGAGACCAGGCCAGCACGGATAGCGGCGTCGCCTAAAACCAGGGCGCCGACGATGCTGATGGCCGAACCGATGGCCCGGGGCAGGCGCACCCCCGCTTCGCGCAGCACCTCGAAAAGCCCTTCCATGAGAAAGGCCTCCACCACCACCGGGAAGGGCACCCCTTCCCGGGCGGCGGCGATGCGCAAAAAAAGTGTAGTCGGCAGCAGCTCCGGGTGGTAATTAATCACTGCCACGTAAATGCCGGGCAGAAACATGGAGATTAAAAACGAAAGGAAGCGCAGCAGGCGTAAAAAAGAGCCGATAAAATAGGTTTCATAATAATCGTCGACCCCCTGCAGCATCATCGAAAACTGGGTCGGGACAATCAACACAAAGGGGGTCCCGTCCGTAATTATGGCTATACGCCCTTCCAGCAGCGCCCCGGCCACCCGGTCCGGCCTTTCCGTGCGCATCACCAGGGGGAAGGGCGTCCAGGGTACATCCTGCAGGTAATCTTCCAGGTAGCCGCTTTCCAGGACCCCGTCCAGCTGAATCCCTTTAAGGCGGGAGCGCACCTCACCGATGATTTTCTCATCCGCCAACCCCTTGATATAAGCCAGGCATACCTTGGTCTTGGTCAGCCGGCCCACATCCAATCCCTCAATCCAAAAATTGGGCGAATGAATACGACGGCGCAGCAGGTAAGTGTTGGTGCGCAGGTTCTCCACAAAGCCGTCCCGGGGGCCGCGAATGCTGCTTTCTGCTTCAGGCTCCACCGGCGGACGCATCGCGGCGGTTCTGGTGTCGCAGAGCAGCGCCTGGGCCACGCCCTCAAACAGCAGCGCCGCCTCACCCCGGGTCACGCCGTCGATTAACGCCTCCAGCGAATCCACTGTTTTTAAAGGGACAACGCCAATAAGCCGCCGGGTTATGGTATGTAAAGGATTATTTTGATCTGACGGCTTTATCCCGGTGAGTAAAAAGTCCACCTGGATATTGCGCAGAAGCGCGATCATATCCGAACCTTCAACCATGCCGTCGATGAAAACCAGGGCCGCCTCCATCTGGGTCGGGCCGATCAGCAGGCGATGCTCTTCCAGGTCCTGGCTGTTGCCCAGCGCCGTTTTGATCAGCTTTAAATTTTCCTCCAGGCCAGTGCCCAGGCGTATCTCGCTCACAAGCTGCTCCCGCTGGGACAGATCCAAAAAATCACCGGCCAGTTCGGCCTCGAGTCGCTTTTTCCGCAGCCTCTGCAGTAACCGTCTGATCAAGCTGCCATCCGCTCCCAAGACAAAATATCGGTAACATGTTCAGTTTTTCCGATCAAGAAAGCATTATTCCAGGCCTGGATAATAAAGAGGGTTAACAGGCAGAAGACAGGATACAGCAGTGCAGGAGACAGTAGAAACGGGAAGCAAGCTCTGAGCGGGCTAAGGGAATTCAGAAGTCAGAAGCCGGAAGAAAAGATAAAAGCTGGGGCTGTAAAACTCCCTCCCCCCTCGTGGGGGAGGGTCGGGGTGGGGGGGTGTAACTTTTCCCGGCCCATGCCAGGTCGCTATACTTCCTCTCCCACCAGGGGAGAGGGAACGGCCGCTGCCCAGCTAAAACCCATGAATCCAGAAAACAGACCGTTAACCGGCTCCCTCCCCCTTGATGGGGGAGGGTCGGGGAGGGGGTGATGGTTTTAAGAATCGCCCTGCTTTCAACTTTTCCTCCTCTCCCTAACCCTCTCCCGCCAGGGGAGAGAGAAATGCCCAATCCGACACCGGTTCGCTAAACGGAGCATTTTCCCTCCCTGCCGCGGTCCTTTAAACCCTGCTGGCCTCATTAATCAAGGCTTCAAAAAGGGCGATCGAAAGGGGGTGATCCAGGGTTTCGGGATGCCACTGCACGGCCACGGCAAAACGGTGGAGCGAACTTTCCAGCGCTTCGATGACCCCGTCGGCCGCGGTGGCAGAAACAACAAATCCCGGGGCCGGTGCAGAGGCGGCCTGGTGGTGAAAGCTGTTCACAGCAACAACCCCGCCCCCGCTGAGGCCGGCCAGATCCGCCAGCCGGGTGGAGGGGCGGATCAAAATCGTATGGGAAACGCAGCTCCGGGGCGCTTTCTGGTGGTGCTGCAGATATTGCGGACCGCATAAATGCTGAATGATCCCGCCGCCCGCAGTCGCATTCAACAGCTGCAGGCCCCGGCAGATCCCCAGAAGGGGCAGGTCAAGGCGCAGCGCCTCCCGGGCCAGGGCCATTTCCCAGCGGTCCCGCTCCGGATCCACTTCGCCCAGGCCCTGCTGGGGCTCTTCCCCGAAAAAAAGGGGTGCCAGATCACCACCCCCGCTTAGAATCAAGCCGTTTAGGCGGGACAACAGCCGCCTTTCTTCCCCCTCCGCTGCGGGCGGGAGCAATAGCGGTATCCCCCCGGCCCGGATCACACAGCGGCAGTAGGCTGCAGGCAGCCAGTAGCGATCTGTCCCGTAGTGGCGGTTGACGGTAATACCGATAAAAGGTGCAGGCACGGCGTCAGATCCTTTAAAAGGGACGGTTCTTGACTTGACTGCAGGGCAGTCAAGTCAAGAACCGTCCCTAACTTGACTAGCTTCATTAAAATTCAATAAGACCGAGGCTGATACGCAGCGCTTCGTCAACTCGCTGCATAATCTTTTCATCCAGTTCGGTTACTTTTTTTTGCAATCTTTGTTTGTCGATAGTGCGGATTTGTTCCAGCAAGATAACCGAGTCGCGGTCCAGGTTGTATTCGGAGGCGGTTACTTCAACGTGGGTGGGCAGTTTCGCCTTATCGATCTGCGAAGTGATGGCAGCCACAATTACCGTGGGGCTGTAGCGATTGCCCACATCGTTCTGAATCACGAGAACCGGCCTTATCCCGCCTTGCTCGGAGCCGACCACAGGGCTTAAGTCGGCAAAAAAAATATAACCTCGCTTGACCTCCACCTGACTCACTCTCCGCTAACCATTTCTTCGGCGATTCGGCCGGCCTCATTCTCCGCGTAGACGGCCTCTTTGGACAGGGACAGGTTCAATTTGGCCATTTCGAGATAGCCCTTTTGCATCTTCTCGCGAATTTGCCTTCTTTTGCGCTCCTGAAGGTATAGTTTCATTGCTTCCCGGATAAACTCGCTGCGGGTTCTTTTTTCCATGGCGACAATCCCGTCAACCTCATTTAAGAGATTGTGAGGCAAGCTGATCATAATCCGTTTTGTTTCCGCCATGCAACCTGCACCCCCTTAAAGGTTATTGCTTGCTGGCTGAACAGGCCGGTTCTGTTCTAGCCATATCCAGTATTATACGGTTCTGTTTAATAGTTATGCAGCCTGCCCCGGAAAAAGAAGTTTATCCGAAACTTTTTTCCCCGAGCAGGTCCCGCACCAGGACTACGCGCCCCTCCCGCAGGTATAGCCGGGGCACCCGCTTGCCCACGTTACAGAGCAGCTCGTAATTGATGGTGCCCAATTTCCCGGCCACCTCGTCTACGGTAATCTCCCCGTTCCCCTGGCGGCCGTAAAGCACTACTTCGTCGCCCTCTTTTGCACCGTCAACGGCGGTTACATCGATCATAAACTGATCCATGCAGATGCGTCCCACAATGGGCGCCCGCTTTCCCCGCACCAGCACTTCACCGCGATTGGATAGGGAGCGGTGATAGCCGTCGGCGTACCCGGCGGGCACGGTGGCGATGCGTGTCGGCCTGGAGGTGCGGTAGGTGCAGCCGTAGCTTATGGTTGTGCCCGGCGGCACTTCCTTGCAAAATATGATCTTGCTTTTAAAGGATAGCACCGGGCGCAGCTGCAGCAAATCTGAAGCAAAAAGGGGCGACGGATAACAGCCGTATAGAATAATGCCCAGCCGGACCAGGTTGTAGCGGGAATCTGGATATTGCAGGGCTGCGGCACTGTTGGCGGCATGTTTTATCGGTATCTCGATGCCGCGGGCGCGACAGGCCTCCAGAATCCCTTCAAACTGCTCCAGCTGCGCTTCGGTAAAGCTGCGATCCTCTTCGTCGGCAGCGGCAAAGTGGGTCAGCACCCCTTCGAGCTTCAGGCCGGGCATTGTTGCTACGGCGCCAATAAAGTCCACCGCCTCCCGCGGGGCCACCCCGACCCGTCCCATTCCCGTGTCTACCTTAACATGCACCGGCAAAACCTCGCCCCGTTCAGCAAACCAGCGGCTCAAACCCCGGGCCGCTTCAAGGTGATAGATCACGGGGGTGAAGCGGTATTTGCGCATCAGCGGAGCCTGGTCAGGATGGGTATAACCCAGCAGCAGCACCGGGGCGCCGATTCCGGCCCGGCGCAGCTCAATCCCTTCGTCGGCCATGGCTACCGCCAGGCTGGAGGCGCCAGCATTCAGGGCGGCCCGGGCCACCTCCACTGCGCCGTGACCGTAGCCGTCCGCTTTCACTACCGCCATAATCTGCACCTCCGGCCCGATGTGCCGCCGGAACTGCTGCAGATTGTGGCGGAGATGATCCAGGTTGATTTCCACCCAGGTTGGCCGTAAGGGGAGAAAGAGTGGGTTCAACGAAACACCGCCCAACCGGCAACGCTTATACACGCTTCATTCATGCCACAGGGCAATACTGCCCTGATTGATTTTATTCTATTCCACAGGGCCATGGTTTATTCCTGCCTTTCCGCAATTACCAAATCATACCGGCAGCCGCAGGCGCTTTAACTGAGGACCCGGAAAACACTGTGTCCCGGCTGCACGGCCGGATGCTTCATGATCCGCTGCAGGGCCCGCCGGAAGCGTTCTTCCACAACATCGTGGGTCACCAGCACAATTTCGGCAATCCCCTTTTCACTGCGCTTCTGCATAATCAGCCCCAGGCTGACCTGCTCGTCTCCAAAGGCGTTGGCCAGGGCGGCAAAAACACCGGGGCGGTCCTGGACTTGCAGCCTCAGGTAAAAACTGGAGACAAGGACGTCCATCGGAAGCACCGTTGCTTCTTTGTGGCTGTTTTCCGGAACCCCATTTTCCACCGGGCAGCGCAGGCAGCGTCCCACCTCCAGCACGTCGGCCAGCACGGAGCTGGCGGTAGGCAGGGAGCCGGCACCGCGACCGTAGAACATGACCTCTCCCGCAGCATCGCCCTCGACAAAAACAGCATTAAATTCATTCAAGACCGAGGCCAGGGGATGCTCCAGCGGTACCAGGGCCGGATGCACCCTTAAACCTAGCCCCGCCGGCAACTGCTCCCCCAAGGCCAGCAGCTTGATCGTGTAACCCAGTTCGCGGGCGTAATGGATATCTTCACGGGTCACGCCGCCGATCCCCTCCACGTGAATCTGCTGCAGGCTAATGCGGCGGTGAAATGCGAGGCCGGCCAGAATAGCCAGTTTATACGCGGCGTCCCGCCCCTCCAGGTCGTTAGAGGGATCGGCTTCGGCAAAACCGAGGGAGCGAGCCTTGGCCAAGGCCTCGTCCAGGGTCATATTATCCTGGTCCATGCGCGTGAGAATGTAATTGGTGGTGCCGTTGATAATGCCGGCGATGCGGCTGATATGATTGGCAAGCAGAGACTGCTTCAACGGCCGGATCAGGGGGATGCCGCCTCCGACGCTGGCCTCGTAAAAGATGTCGCGGTTATGGCGCCGGGCCAGTTCCAGCAGTTCCTGGCCGTGCAGCGCCATCAAATCTTTATTGGCAGTGACCACGTATTTGCCGCGTTCCAAGGCGGCAGCGATATAACTGCGGGCCGGTTCAATGCCGCCCATGAGCTCCAGCACCAGGTTGATGGAAGGGTCGCCGAGTATATCTTCCGCAGCGGTAGTGTAGGCCTCCGATGGTAAATCCACGGCGCGGCGACGGTTAACGTCTCTGACCAGGACCCGCTTTAGCTGTATTTCCATCCCTGTCCTCTCCTGCAGCATGGCGCTGTCATTGAGGATAATGGAGGCGACTCCGCTTCCCACTGTTCCCATACCCAGCATGCCTATCTTGATCACTTCTTTAGCCATATCAGGTACTACCTCCCTTGACCCTGGCAGTGTTTTACTCATCATAACACCTTAAGCCGCTGCCGGGCAATAACATAAAAAAATCCGGCATTAAGCCGGAATAAGTAAAATGTGAAGGTGCCCGATTTGACTACTCGGGAGGAATGTCCTGCGGGGGGAACGGCGGCCATATCGGTTCATAGTCAGGACATTCAGCTTCAACCTGCACGCAATCTTCGGGCTCCGGGCAGAAACCGTAGGACGGTACCAGCAGCTGCACCAGGGCAACCAGTTTAAAGACAATCAGCTTGCCGATACAGCAGGTCACCTGGGCGGGGCCGGAGACAAAACATTCGAAGCAATCCAGGAACACTTCACACTGTACGAAGAGCCCTTTTTCTAATATCCGCTCGCTCATGATCACTGTAACCTCGTGGAAAATGGGGTTACTGGTGAAGAACTTCTGCCCTTCCTGGTCGATATAAGCGAAGCGGAAGCGGTAGTAAAAGGAAGCCCTGGCGCGGCGGGTCCCATTTACCTTTTCACAGATAAACGGGTGATTGTCATCAACAACCAGCTCCACATCGACGCACCAGACGTCCTCGATTTCACCGACAGCAATACCCGATAAGTCGGTCACCTCTTCGTTGGTCTGCACCCTTTTACAGGACTCATAGACCTTCTCTGTCTTGATGCATACGATCTCCGTGGGCGCTGGGCATTCAAACTGCTGTGTTTCCACATTAAACTCGCATGGTCCCGGCACAATACCAGTGACATTGGTATTGCCCTGCTGGCGTACTCGCGGTCTGCCGTAGCTTCTACTGCATCCCATTATACAACCCTCCTTTACCTTGTGATATATGAGCAATATGTTTAACGGGGAGGTGCTGCTCAATGACATAGTATGCATAGCGCCGACGGGAGGTGATATAGCAAATGGACATTTACGAAAACTTAGCGGCCACCCCTCTGCTCTTCTCCCTTGGCCTCTCCCACCGGGGTAGAGGGAACCGCCAGAGTCCAGCACCGGACGGGTTAGCAGGGAATTCTCCCTCCCCCTCGTGGGGGAGGGCCGGGGTGGGGGGCGTAACTTTCCTCGGCCCTGCTAGAATAGATTTCCTTTTCCCCCTCTCCCACCGGGGTAGAGGGAACCGCCGGAATCTGGCACCGGACGGCGTAAACGGAGCATTCTCCCACCCTCTTTGTACTGATTTCCTGCCTCTGCTCACCTGCCTGCCGCAGGCTTCAAGGCTTTCTGCATCTTGTGCGCCTTGGCAGCATATACATGTACCACTTAAATGATCAGGTCACACGAAGAACAGGCAGGTGAATCTTTTGACTTTTTCTTTAGACGAACTGGCTTTTGGGAACAGCTCTTATTTTCTTAGCGGACCAGAGCGTGATTACTTTTTTTATTGCGATAATAACGGCAAGTGGCTCTGGAGAGAGAAAAATTCTGCCGGTTGGGTGGAGCACGGCGAGCTGCCGCGACAGGGCACACAACTGTGCGCCGTTTTGGACAGGCAGGGTTCTCCCCACCTGATTATTTATGAAAAAGGTATATTTTTTCACCTCATGGCGGAGCAGGATCTCTTTACAGAAAGTGAATTTTATCTTGAAGACAGTAAAATATGCAGCCACTTCCTTCTAGGCTGCGATGCCGATAATCATATGCACTTGCTTTACCTCGCCTTGGACAGCAAAGACTCCCGCTGGTGGCTGCTGCACCACCGCCGCACCGCCAGGGGATGGGAAGAACCCCGGGTAATTGATTTTGGTGGTGGAAATGCCGTCAACTACGGCGATATTGCCATAGACAGCAAAAATACACTACACCTGCTTTACCGCATTAAAGAGCACGAGCAGACTTCTCTTTACTATCGCCATTTCAACCCTGTCGCTCAAAGCTGGAGCAAAGCGCTGCCGCTGGCCACAGGCTCTGAAATCAGCTTCCCTGCCATTACGGTGGATGGCGAACAAAATATACATACCCTCTGGTCGTCCGGGGACCAGTCCGGCTACCGCCTTCATTACCGTGCCATGATAAAGGGAGGCTGGCCCACGGGAGGCTGGAAACCGGCGGCTGCAATTTCCCCGGTTCTGGAGCACCGGGTCTTTCCTTTTTTCGGCTTGCACGGCCAGGATTTAATCATGGCCTGGCTTGATCATAACAACGTTACTTTCTTTCGCTATCGCAAACACAGCTGGGAAAAAGCGGCGCCGCTAGTAATAGAAGGAGCGCAGCCGGTCCGGCACTGTTCTGCCGCAGCGCCGGGCGGGCTTTTCCCTTTGTGGATTCTGGCCAAAGATGGCGTCCCCCTGCCCCTGGAACCTGATCCGGCGGTCGACACCGGCCCCACCGAAAACCTGGAGCCTCAATTTTACCGGCTGCAGCAGGTTTCCGAAGCCCTGGTAAACCGCGCCTCTTCCCTTTCCATGGCCAAAAGCCGCCTGGAGCAGGCTCTGGAAGAAAAACGGAGAGAGATGACCTGGATTTCGCAGCAAAACAAACGAAATTTGCAGGCGCTGCAGCAGAGCCTTAAAGAAAAAGACAGCGAGCTGCAACAGCTTGAAGAAAAATTTAAAGCAACCATAACCGAATTGAAGCAGAAAATGGAGCAGACCCGGAAAAAATGGGATGAAGAAAGAAAACGCTATCTCAACGACCTGCTGGAACATAAGAAAGAGCGGCGCCAGTTTGATCTGATGCTCAAAGAAAAAGAGAACACCATCGCCAGGCTAAATCTGCGCATCAGGGAGCAGGAACAGGTGATCAAACAGCTATCCGCTGAAAATGAGGCGATAACCGAACAGCTAAACCAAAAAAGTTGGAACTTTAAGAAATTATTGGAAAAGATACTCCATAATAAACCATAACCTTATAAAAGGCTATTTGTTAAATGAAATTAATATCTGCCTGTGCGCTTCCCTGCCAAAGCTTCTTCCGCGCTGCTCTCCCTGGTTGACATAATACAACAACCCCTGTAATTATTAAGAAACTATAACATTTACCAGGGAGGATCACCATGTTCAAAAAACCCTCTACTTACCGCAGCATTTCAGTGGTAATGCTACTCGCTTTATTTGTGCTCACCTTTAGTGCAGCCGGGGTTGCGGAGGCCTATGTGGCCCGCTCGGGCGGCGGCTCGGCCGTTGCTTACGGAGTGGCGCGCTCTCAGGCGTACGGATCTACCCCGACCCAGCCTACCCCGACCCAACCTACCCCGACCCAGCCTACCCCGACCCAGCCTACCCCGTCTCAGCCCGCCTATTATAGTTCGGGGGCGTACGGAATCGCCCGCTCCGGCGGCACCTCCGGCTCAATCTCCCGGCCTACCCCGTCCCAGCCTACCCCGTCCCAACCTACCCCGTCCCAGCCTACCCCGTCCCAACCTACCCCGTCCCAGCCTACCCCGACCCAGCCTACCCCGACCCAGCCTACCCCTCCCCCGGGCAACATTTCCGGTTTAAACTCCCAGGAGCGACTTCTTTTTAACCTGGTAAACAGCGAACGCGCCAGCCGCGGTCTGAAGCCGCTGCAGCTGGATTCACGCCTGACCTACCTGGCCCGCCTGAAAAGCCAGGATATGATCAACCATAATTACTTTGCGCACCGGTCTCCCACCTACGGCAGCGCCGGCGACATGATTCGCGGCGCCGGTATACCCTTTACCCTGGCCGCGGAAAACATCGGCGTAGGCGGCAATATCAACGCCATTTTCTCCGCCTTTATGAACAGTTCGGGCCACCGCAATAAAATCCTGGGCTCTCGCTATACCCACACCGGCATCGGGATCATCTACCAGCCCGGGCGTGGCTACCTGGTCACCCAGCTGTTTATCCAGCCCCGCTAGAAACTACACCGGGCATCAGCCGGAGTTGTTTTCACCTTTTTCTCCCCCGGGTCATAAGCTGATCCGGGGTGTATTTGTGTATGCGCATCTTAATGTTAACCCGCTTCAGCTATAGCGGCAGCACGGGGCATGTTCTCAGCCTGGCGGGCAAACTGAACAGCCAGGGCTGCCGCGCCGCCGTGGTCATGACCGATTGCCCGCCCCATTTACGGCAAGTGTACCATGACTACTGCCGCCATAAAGTGGCCCTGTTCACCGAAAGCAAAGAGTCGGAAATACTTAAGTTGATCCGCCACTATCGCTTCAATGTGGTTCACGTCCACTCTCCTGCCCTCATCTCCCTGGCCCGGACAGCAGAACAGGTCCTGCGCCTGCCCTGGGGTGTCACTGTTCACAACGGACTGCTGCCGGCGCGGCAGGAAAACCTGGCCCAGGCCGCCTTTATTATCACCGGAAGCCTGACAACCTACCATAAACTGACCCGGGCGGGCTTTCCCGCTGCCTTTATTCCGGAAGGCATCGACCTGGACGAATTCCGACCGGCGCAAAAATCGGAGCTTAAGCTTGCCTGCATTGCCGAATCCGGGGGCTACAGCGAAGAAGGCTGCCTGGCCCTGCTCAAAGCGGCAGCCCTGGCCGACCTGCCCGTGGATCTTATTTGCGCTGAACAATTTCCCCAGGTCCGGGGACGCTTCTACGGCTGGCTCCCTTCCGCCGCCCCGGTCCTCCAAGAATCGGGGATTATAGTGGGGCGCGGCCGCAGCCTTCTGGAAGGGATGGCCTGCGGCAACGCCTCCCTGGTACTCGGGCCATACTACGGCGGGATACTCGAAGCGTGCGCTCTGGGCACCGCCGCCTATCCCGATCTCTCCGGCCATACCGGCAAAGAGCCCTGCTATAGGGATATTTTCTTTGACTTGTCCCGCCTGATCAAAGATCGCGCTTACCTGGGCGAACTACAACGCCGCAGCCGCAAATATGTTCTCGAAAACCATGATCTGCGCCTGTCGGCAGAGTTGACGGGGAAAATCTACCGGAGAATTTCCCCCTCTCCCTAACCCTCTCCCACCGGGGGAGAGGGAACGGCCTGATTCCGGCGCTTAAACCCATGCGGTTTTACTCGTAAACCTTTTCTTCAACGCGGTCGGCTTCAGCAGCGTCGAATTCGATGTCGCGAGCCGTCGAACGCTGCTGCGCCAGCTCCTTGTAATATTCATGCTGGATGATCAGATCCATGATCTC
>JAKOVL010000104.1 GCA_029782095.1 Bacillota bacterium
CAGGCAGTTTACAAAAGGGCTAAAGACACTCTTGACTGAAGCGAATTGATTTAGGGGAACTGAAGAAGGCGTAGGTCAATGGCGGCATGGGTGCCGAATTCGATCACCCGACCCCGTTCTATGGTAAGCGGGGAAGAAAAAATGGGCCCGTCATAGACAAAGGTGTGGTATTCGCCGTTCTCGCCGCAGGGGTCGGCGCCGCAGGCGGCAATCTCCTCCACCAGGGCACGGCTTAAGGTGGCCCCCAGCAGCTTTGGGTCGACCTTGCTCTTATCGACGCACTTGATCACGGCCTTGAATCCCAGATCGATCACTTCTTCCACCAGCGCCAATCTATCTTCCTGCCAGAGCGGGAAGACAGCTTCCAGACCTGCCGCCGCGCACCGCTCGCTGCTCCACTGGCGGTGCCCTTCAATATCGATATCGCCGAAGACGGCGGCGCCGGCGCCAGCCTCTTTGGCCCGAACCAGGGCGGCCTCCATCGCGGCGGCGTAGTCCTTGCCCTCGCACTCACCGCAGAGAAGCGGAATCCGCAACGAGCGGGAAACCGCCTCCAGGAGAGGCTTGTCCACCCCGTGAAACCAGGACCGGTCCTGTTCCCGGTTTACCATCACCAGCAGCCCAACCGGCTGGTGGTCCTGCTGCAGCATGCGGTAAAGCGCCAGGGCGCTGTCCTTGCCGCAGCTGTAGGAGATCACGAATTTCAAATGTTCCCCTTCTCTCTCCTGATCTTTTTACACTCTTCCCGCTCTGCTGCGGCGCCGCGGGCGGGCCTGGTTGCGCCGCCGCCTAACAGCCAGGATAAGCAGGCCGGGCAGAAGGAGCGCGGGTAGAGCGGTCCACTCCCAGGGGAAGCGGGCCCGCACGTCGCGTCCGCTCAGCAGCTCCGTTTCAAACAAGACCGCACCGTCAAGGGTGTAGGTGATCCGGCCGATGACTTCTCCCTTCCCCAGGGGGGCTTTCAGCGCTTCCCCGGAGAGCAAGCGGCTTTCCCAATTAACAGTTTTTCCGATGCGCGGGATATCTTCCACGGGCAGTATGTCGCTGAAACCGGAGGCGGCAAGCGCCGGGATCTCCGCCGCCTCTCCCCTGGCCTGCCCGGTCAAGGCGGCCGTAACCACGGCCTCCCCCTCTTCCACTACGCGGTAGAGCCGGAAGTGGTCAAAACCGTAATCGAAGAGCGATGCGGCCTCCTGGAAGCGGCTCTCCGTGGTGCTTTTCAGCAGGACGGCAATCAGCTCCAGGTCCCCGTCCGCAGCCGTGGCCACCAGGGTCCCGCCCGCCTCGGGCGTATGGCCGGTTTTTAAACCCGTGGCCCGGGAATAATAGTGAGGCAAATCCGGATGCAGCAGCCAGTTGGTATTGAACCATTTCAGGGTAACCGGGCTGCCGTCGCGCAATACGGCTGCTTGATGGGCCCTGGAGCCGGCCGCTTTCCTGATCAAGTCTTTATTCAGCGCCTCCCGGGCGATCAGGGCCAGGTCGTAGGCGGTAGTATAATGATCGGGATCATGATACCCATCAGGGTTGGCAAAGTGCGTGTGCAGTGCGCCCAGCTCCCGGGCCCGGTCATTCATCAACCCGGTAAAATAGTCAAGGGCTTCCTGGACCGGCATTTCCGGCCGGCTACAGGCCTGCCTGGCGGCATAGACAGCGGCGGCGTAAGCGGCTTCATTCCCCGAGGGGAGCATTATGGCGTAGAGCAAGTCCTTGACACTAATGCGGTCGCCCAAAGTTAAACCGGAGGTGCTGCTGTCCGGCCCGACCAGAAACACTTCTTCCCCCACAGTGACCATCTCATCCGGCGAGGTATGCTCGAGGAGCAGCAGCGCGGTCATGATCTTGGTAGTACTCGCCGGGTAGAAACGCTCCCCGGAGTTTTTCTCGTAGAGAATTTTCCCCCCGGGCTCCGCCATCAATACTACCCCTTCTGCTTCAAGCCACGCACCAAGGTTTTCCTGGGCTTGAACCACCGGGGATAAAACCAATAAAAGCACAACGAAAGTCAACAACGGCAGCGACAGCCTCTGCAGCGTAGCTCCCCTCCATGCTTCATCCATGCAAAAGATTATTCCCCAACTTGTAGAAAAAATCTTATATGTGCGGGAAGGTTCTTTTGACCTATTACAATCCCCTGGGCCAATTCTCTCCCCCGCTCTTGTTCCCGCAGACAACAAAACTGGACCAAAGAAAGTAAATACGTTTCCTATTATAGCAAAGTAAGACGCAGAAAAGCGTTCTTTTTTTTATTTCCATCTCCTGTTATCTATTCCGCTCAGCATTCTTTAAGATGACCGCCGCAATCCGAGCTAACTTGTCCGGCAAAGTCTAAATAGTGTATACTTATGAACTAAGTAATATTTATTCAAAGGGAGAGAAAAAATGGATCAAACTATTCATGCTGTGGTATTTATTCTTTACCTACTTGCAATGCTTGCGATAGGCATCTATTTTTTTAGACTGAATAAAAGTCAAACCGACTATTATCTGGGCGGCAGAAAACTCAACTTTTTGGTCACCTCCATGAGCGCACAGGCTTCGGACATGAGCGGCTGGTTGATGATGGGGCTGCCCGGCACGGCATTTCTGCTGACTAAGAATTTTGGCATGGCCGAAGCATTCTGGACAGCGCTGGGATTGTCCATCGGAACGTACTTAAACTGGCTGATTCTCGCCAAAAGGTTGAGAAATTATTCGGAGAAATCAGGAGACTCCATCACGATTCCCACATACCTTGAAAACAGGTTTAGAGACAAGACTCACTTGATCAGAATCATATCCGCCATATTCATCGTAATCTTCTTCCTGATCTACACTGCAGCCCAATTTTCAGCGGGAGCGAAACTGTTTAATGCCGTATTCGGCCTTGAATATAATATTGCGCTGCTGATTGGCGCCCTGGTCATTGTATTATATACATTTCTGGGCGGTTTCCTGGCTGTCTGCTGGACTGATTTGGTCCAGGGAACGCTTATGTTCTTCGCCCTGCTTATCCTTCCAATTATAGCCCTAGCCAACCTCGGCGGAATTGCGGAGACTTTTAATCTGGCGGCCGCGATCGCCGGCGTCCCGGAGGGTTTAGGATTTAGTGAATGGACCGGCATTGGAAGCGGGCTTAATGCCCTGGCTATAATTTCGATTGCCGCATGGGGTCTGGGATATTTTGGACAGCCTCACATCCTTGCCCGATTCATGGGCATTGAAAAGGCTGAACATATCAAACCCGCCCGAAGGATCGCCATGGTCTGGGTTTTGATAACCCTATTTTCCGCTGTTGTTTTAGGAGTAATCGGCAAAGCATTCATGTCAACAATTGTTTCAGCGGAAGAATTGATCGCCATGGACGGAGAAAAAATATTTATCTACATGGTCCAGCATCTGCTTACCGGTCCTTACGCCGCCATACTGGCAGGCCTTCTCTTAACCGCCATACTGGCCGCGATTATGAGCACAGCCGATTCGCAGCTGCTGGTTACCTCTTCAGCCATTTCTGAGGACATTGGCAAAAACCTCTTTCGCAACAAAATTAACGAACAAAACACGATCTGGATCAGCCGCATTAGCGTTCTAGCCATCGCGGTGATCGCATTTATTATCGCCGGCGACCCCGACAGTTCGGTTTTTGACCTGGTTGCCTACGCCTGGGCAGGTTTCGGAGCGGCCTTCGGCCCCGCCATTTTGATGTCGCTTTACTGGAAGAGAATGAATTGGCAGGGCACATTAGCCGGCATATTGGCAGGGGGTATCTCCGTTCTGGTCTGGCGCAACTTCATCAAAGAATACATTGACTTGTATGAACTGCTCCCGGCCTTTGTCATATCGGTAATCTTTATTGTAGTAGTCAGCCTGCTTACCAGCAAGCCGGACGAGGAAATAGAAAAGGAATTTGATGAATTTATAAAGGCTGAACTGCAAAATTAATCGCCATCCATCACACGAAATGGCATGAAGCATCTGGGGCTGTCCTTGCCCACTTTGAGGACAGCCCCGTTTAAATAGGGTCTAGCGCCACCATTCTTCCGCACAAAGTCAGGAACCCGTCCCCGATGTGTTAGGCTTCCCTCAGCTCGGCAAGAATCCTTTCCGCCGCCGCTGCGGGATCCGGTGCCTGGGTGATGGGACGGCCCACCACGATATGGCTCGCTCCGGACCGGGCGGCCTCGGCGGGAGTCATGATCCGCTTCTGGTCGCCCGCGGCGCTGCCGGCAGGGCGGATGCCCGGCGTCACCCGCAGAAAATCCCGGGGGAATTGGGATAAAAGCGGGAGCTCGGTGGGCGCGCAAACAACGCCGTGAATTCCTGTCTCGAAGGCCAGCTTAGCCAGGGCCGCCACCTGCTCGGCCACGGGCCGGTTTACCCCGATGCAACCCAGGCTGTCCTGGTCCAGGCTGGTCAAAACAGTCACCGCCAGGAGGCGCATTTCGCCGCATTGCTCCCGGCAGGCCTTGAGCATCTCCGGGCCGCCGGCGGCATGAATGGTGCATAAATCAACCCCCAGGCGGCTGGCTGCCGCCACCGCCCGTCCCGCAGTGTTGGGAATGTCATGATACTTCAAGTCCAAAAAGACCTTCTTCCCCTGCTCCTTGAGCCAGCTGACCATGGCAGGGCCGGCGGCAGTAAAAAGCTCCATGCCCACCTTGAAGAATTCTACCTGCTCCAACTCTTTAACCCAGGCCTTGGCCTCTTCTTGCTTATGGAAATCTAGTGCGACAATTAGCTCGGTCATGGCAACCTCCTACTAAATGACAAGCTTCGCCCATTTTAATCCATGGGCAGGGCGTTGTAAAGTGCATTTTGCCATTGCCGCGTGGCAGCGCACCAGGGGGAAATCTCCGGCAATTTTCCGGCAAAACTGCCCCCTGCCAAGTTATAGTTATCTACGGCAAAAATATTGTCCCGGCCTTCCCCTCGACGGCATTGACCGCGTTGACAAGGGAAGCAATGACTGCTTTCTTGCCGCCGGATTTCATAAAGTCTATTGCTGCCTTTACCTTGGGAGCCATGCTCCCCGTCCCGAAATAGCCTTGGGCAAGATAGGACGCGGCTTCATTCACGGTAATCCTGTCCAGGTTCTTCTGCTCGGGGGTGCCGAAATTGATGGCCACCTTGTCCACATCGGTTAATATCAAGAGCATGTCCGCTCCCAGGGCGCAGGCCAGGCGGCAGCTGGCGTAATCCTTGTCACTAACCGCCTCGACCCCCTCCAGCTTGTCCCCCCTCCTCAGCACGGGCACTCCTCCTCCCCCGGCGGCCACAACGAGGGCTTTGCCGGCCACAAGTGTCTTTATCGCTTCAATTTCTAATATTTCCAGCGGCAGGGGAGAGGGCACCACCCGCCGCCATCCCCTGCCACTATCTTCGATCCAGTGCTCCCCCCCGGCCATGCGCTGTTGGGCATGCTCCCTGCTGAAAAAGGGACCTATGGGCTTAGTGGGGTTGGCAAAGGCAGGGTCATCGGCAGCTACCCGCGAGCGGGTAACCAGGGCCACCACGGGCAAGCTGATGCCTTCCTTGAGCAGCGCGCTCTCCAGGCATTGCTGAATCATGTAGCCCAACTGCCCCTGCGTCTGGGCCCCGCACGCATCCAGGGGAAGGGCAGGCACCAAATCCCTGCCTGCTTCATTTTGGATAAGCAGGTTTCCCACCTGGGGGCCGTTCCCGTGGGTAACGACCAGGCGATGCCCCCGCTTTACCAGTTGGGCCAATTTTTCCGCCGTCATGTCCACGTTGGCCAATTGCTCCTCGTGCGTCCCCCTCTGGCCGGCGCGGAGTATGGCGTTTCCTCCTAAAGCTACGACGATGGTTGCCAAGAGCATCTCTCCCAACAGTTGTTTTTCTGCAGCAAGCGCTTATCTAGCGGGATGCGGCAGCGACACTTCCTTGAAGCTTGTGAAACAGGTAACTCAGCGCCACTTCCAATACTACTGCTATAACCATTAACCAGACAGGATAGTAGGGCAGCTGCAGCACCAGGTAAAAGTAGAGCCCAAGCACGGAGGTAATGGCCCAGGTAAGGATGGGCGCTAGCTGGTACTTGCGCAGCTCCCCCGTGTGGATGGCTGCCTTAATACCAAGGAGAGGAAGGACAAAAAAGTCTGCCAGCAATATGCCCGGAACGGAGGGCAAAACGCAGGCGATGAGGTTAAGCCAGGTGACAAAGTGTTTCATTACTCCCAGTATGGCCGATATGGTGCCAAAGGCCATGATGACCAAAACCCACTGCCTTTTTGCCAGCCAGGGGAATACATTTCGAAAAGCCAGCGCCGCGCTATATGCCGAGTTGTCAGCAGTGGTCCACATCAATAGGAAAATGACGATAAAGCCGATTACCGCTCCCACCTGGCCATATTCTTCCACGATAAAGCCGAGGCTGGAAGTCTTAAAGGCAACGGCACAGATAAAGGCACATG
>JAKOVL010000129.1 GCA_029782095.1 Bacillota bacterium
TTTGCCATTCCGCTGTGCCGCCTGTCTGGATAATTACATTGATGTTTTCTTCGGGGAAATCGGCTGAGACAATTTCGATAATATCGTCTGTAGCCATCCCCCCTTCGCTCTCCAGGTCGGATCCGTTTAAGTAAACCATGATGGTGTAATCAGCACTGCCGTCGGGCAGCGCATATTCCTGGCCGCTGTCATCGGAACAGAGTGCCACAGTGAGGAGCAAACAGATTAAGATGATGGCCATTATTGCAAGGAGCTTTTTCACTTGTTTCCCTCCCCCTAAAAAACTTGCCCAGAAACTCAAGTTTAAGATCCTCTGCCGTTTTCATTCCCACAGCCCCATAAAAAGCGTGACCGGTCCGCCTATCCCCGGCCCATCTTCCGTTAGACTTTTCCGCCGGAGAGGCGCCCTTCCCAGGGGCGCCGCCCCCGCACCTTCATGACAACTTTTTAGAAATCCTTCCTGGCGAAAGGCGCCTGTCCGCCCTCATTTGTACTGCCGGCGAATCTTTCGCGAGGTCGTCTTCTCAAACTCGGTTTCCCGGTAGATGACCCGGCGGATGCGCTTGTACGAAACAAGCTGCTCGTTGACCTTTTGCACCTCCTCTTCCAGGAGCGCCTGGATGGCCTCCCTCTCCGGGTCCGGCCCGAGCCTCTCCTTTACGTTCTCCATGTCCGGAAAAATGGCTGCCGTGATGACGATGTCGCCCCGCTGATCTTCTGCTCCGGACACCAGGGATTCGGCCACATAGGGCGAGCGGGACAGCAGCGCTTCAATTTCCTCCGGGAAAATATTCTTGCCATTCTTGGCAATAATCACATTCTTTTTACGGCCGGTGATGATGCAAAAGCCATTCTCGTCAATATAGCCCAGATCGCCGGTATGAAAGTATCCTTCCGCATCGATTGCTTCAGCCGTCGCTTCCGGATTTTTATAGTAGCCGAGCATGATATTGGGGCCGCGGCCAACGATTTCGCCAATGCCGTTCTCATCCTGGTCAATAATCTTAATTTCCACACCGGGCAGCGGCAGCCCGGCGGCGCGGTTGTTGAAATAAACATCCCGGTTAAGAGCCAAAATGGGCGCACATTCCGTTAATCCATACCCTTGTATGCAGGTTATGCCCAGATCCTGCATGTCACTGAGGATTTGCGGATCCACGGGGGCGCCGCCGCTTATGAGCATGCGCAGCCTGCCGCCGAAATTTTCATGCACCGGGGCAAATATTTTCCGGCGCAAGTCAAGGCCAAAAAACAACAGGAGCTTGGATAGTTTCCGCCCCAGTTCAAACTTGAGGGCCATTTTTTTATTGGCCTTCGCCTTCTTCATAATGGCCCGGTGAAACATTTCCAGCATCAGCGGCACCACCAGCATCACAGTTGGCCTGGCTTCCTTGATGTTTGGCAAAATATAACGCAGCCCCTCACAAATGGCAATGGTGGAGCCGCGATAAATCTGGCACAAAAAGCCGCAGGTGCACTCGTAAGTGTGGTGCAGCGGAAGCACCGACAGGAATGTATCTTCGGGGCCAATGTAAACCATGGCACACATGCCTTCGAGATTGGCGCAGATATTGCGGTGCGACAGCATAACCGCCTTGGCTTCATCCGTTGTGCCGCTGGTAAATAGTAGAACGCTCATGGCTTCCGGGTCCAGCGGCGCATCAAGAAAGGTGCGATCCCCTTCCGCGAGCAGTTTTCTGCCTTCATCCAGCAGGTCCCCAAAATAGAGAACGTTGTCCCGCTCCGGCAGGCGATCCATGCAGATGAATTTTTTTACACCCGGTATATCGCCAATAATTTCATCAACCAACTGTTGCTTGGAAGAAGCATAAATCAAGGCATCCACTTCTGCTCTATTGATCAGGCTGGCTATTTCATGCTGCGGCAGCTCCTTATCCAGGGGCACGATGACCCCCGTGCCGTTGGCTACGGCAAGATAGGAAACATACCATTCATAGCGGGTTTCGGCCAGAATGGCCACCCGGCTGCCCCGGCTGACATGATGGAGGAGCGCTGTGCCCAGCGCATTAACGTCGTCTGCATACTCTTGCATGGTGATATTTACGTATGGCCCGCCCCGCTCTTTTTTCACCATGAACGCGGGATGTTCCCCGTACAGGGCCGTGCTTTGCTGCAGCATATCGCGCAAATCCTTAATTTTTCTGACTTCATACAGTGGTATGTTTTTCATATTGCCTCCTCATAGAAATTTGGTTGAAGAGAATTTAAACCAGTTAAATAAGTATAACTGATGTAAAAATTCCTTACAAGCAATTAGCGACATAAGCGCTCTGACTGCTGGCAGATCCGGGCAGCTGCCAGGGGCAAACCTGCCACAGCGCAGCCAGGCGAACGGTTCCGGTTGCTGGGATATACTCATTCCCTGTTTCTGTGATTGAGCTCTGGTGTGGACAAGCATAGCTTGCGCCAGAGGTAGCGAAGCGTCAGCAGAGGGCTGTGGTAAATCATCCGCGGCCCCGCAAAGCGCATCACTCGCCTGATTTCTTCTCTTTTTTGCTGCCGGTAGCAGTGCACTTTACACCTGGAACAGACCGGCTTTTGCCGGCCGTAAGGACATTGGGCAATCCGCTTCCGGGCATAGTCCAAAAGGCCCTGGCATTGTTCACACAACATGTCTACGCCCGGAGCATGCTGCTTGCGGCAGTATAGGGCAATCATCCTGCCCACAGTTTTTTCTTCGAGTTTTTGGGTATAGCTCATCTCCAGCCTCCGTTCAGCAAAGCGAGCAATCGACCAAGAATTCAACAGCAGCAAAAACTAATCCTGCCGCCATGATTTGGGCTGGAGAAAAAAATAAGGCAAGAATACCAGTAGCCGTGGCCGTTCGTACTGGTATTGGCACCGGGCAGCATACACTTCATCGGGAACCGCATGAGCCCTCGGCTGGAACTGTTATGAAACTATAATGACAGATAAAGCAATGCCCCCGTGAATCGGGGGCGCCATAATCAATCATCTTGAAAAAAAGACAATATCTCCCAGCGCCGCTCCCACCGCTTTGCCAACGCATTCGCATTTAATTTTCAGCAGGAAAAAGATGCGGTCCCGGGCCATTGCCTCGTGCTCCAGGGATTCAAAATTGGCCTGGCCCTTGGAGATGACCAGGCCGGCCTGCTCCAGGGCGCTCCTGGCTTCAGCGGAGATGCGGTTGAGGGGTGCCCCCAAGTAGTTGGAACCAGTGCTAATGATGGCGGCGGCTTGATCCAATCCAGCCTGCAGCGCGTCCTCCATGGTGGCATCGTTTAACATGGGGCCGCCCTTGACGATGCAGCTTACTTCTTTCCCCATGCGGGATAGTTCCTCCGCCAGCAGCCGGTCGAAGACAATTTCTCCCGAGTTGTCACACACCAAGACCACATCGTCTACTTCTGCCAGCTTTTTTTGAAATACTGCGTAATCATTGATGGCGAACTCTGTATTAAGGCATTGCTGCAAACTGCCGTCAAGGTCATAGCTTTTGCTGATGCCCAGGTCAATGATATTGCCGGCCGCAGCTATTTTTAAGGCATCGAGAAGCCTGTTCCCTGAACGCTCCAGGTATTTTTTTAAACCGGGATACAGGCCCAGGGCGATCTCGTTGGACTGCGCCTTGATTTCCTTATAGGGATCGCTGTTGTTAATTAACCGGTATACTTTTGCCAGTATCTCCGTTGAATTTTCCGCCGGTGTGCTCTGCTTGTCCAGGGCCTTGATGTCATCCAGCACCTCCAGTAAAACCTGGTAGCGCAGTGCCTCGTCCACTCCGGCCAGGCTCATACAATTTGCCGCCTGCTTAAGATAACAGTGAATACAGTCCGCAGATGTCTGCATGGTCATCCTCCATTTTTTGATCCACCGGTTTATGGGCATAGCGGTTCGCTTTCCGCGGTATAGCGGTGAAAATTGATAAACCCGGTGGCCCACATTTCCGGCAGCATCACCAGGTGGGGTTTAATCTCGGATTGGTAAATCTGTTCCAGTCGTTGCTCAACCCTTAAAAACCGGTCCGCGCGGGTCTCATGATCACAAAGCGCCAGTTGAATAGCCGCTACATTGATCATCATGCTATGATCTCGTCTGCACGACCCTGGTTTGGACCGTACGAACGCCAAAGCGCGAACGATCCCGGGAAGTGGTCATAAGGTCCTAAACTGCCATATTTCATCATGAAGTTCCTCCTAATCTTGTCCTGATGTGATTATAAGCCGAGTTTGCAGTTGTATTCAAGCCGGTGGAAAGATACCTTAAAGCGTCTTCAGCTTGAAAATTATACTGGGCAGCAGCTTTCAGCCTGGCACTAGGCCATGCCAACATTCAAGGCGAAGACAAATAGCCTGTTTAGTTTTTTCCAGTTTTGCTGAAAGTAAGCCTTAATCGAAGAGGAGCTTATCGATGTCTGAATGAAATAGGGACAAACCCCAACCTCTCATTATTGAGATGGTGAACAACCAGTTAAAAGCAGGTTCCACTTGAGGCTTGAGGCAAGGCAGCCTCTCAAACGTTTAATCGCCGGATGAATATGGAAGTAGATGCCCTGCTAAACTTTTAAATATTATGAAACAATAAGAGGCTTTTAATCTTGAGTAATCGACAAAACCTCGTCGTCTGAATTAAAAGATACTTTCGACCCGGACTTCCAGTCCCTCAATGACTCTCGATTTTACCGCCCCCTGTCCCTCCACTTCATGGTCCAGGGCAAACTTCCCTTCGCATAAATAAAAAACCTGAACCGACTTGATTTTCGGGTCAACGATCCAATACTCCCTGACACCGCTATTTTCGTGAACCTTAAACTTGCTCCGCAAGTCGTAATAGCCTGTACCGGGGGAGAGGATCTCTACCACCAGGTCCGGGGCACCGTTAATACGCGTTTCTTCGACAATGGAGAGTCTTTTATTTGAAATATAGAGCAGATCAGGCTGGTAGGTTTCCGTCTCCTCCAGGTAAACATCAACCGGGGCAGTCAATACAATACCCAAGTGCCTTGCAAAGACAAAACCAGCCAGGTGCAATTGTAATTTAGAGCATATCAACTGATGGTAGGGTGTAGGAGAAGGTGTCATAACCAATTCCCCCCCAATAAGTTGATAGGGTGCCCCTTCCGGCAGGCGCCGATAATCGTCATAGGTGAAACGCTTCCGGCCCGCCGCCAGTTCAGCCGGAATACTATTCATTTCATGCACCCCCTTCCGCATTAGCACTATTCACGGTAATTATTGCTTAATTTTACCATATGGTTGTCTGAACAGCAAGGCTCATGGAAGATGACCAGCTTGCATTTTAATAGAAATTCTTGTTTACAGCCTTGTTTTATTCTGTTCCAGGGTGTTTCCTCCCTATTATCGCTGCTGTTACTGCTATTTTTAGGGATTTTAATCTCTACGGTTACAGGTTGTCTAAGAGAAACCCTGTTACCAGGACACGGAGAGCCGCAGTCCACACAAACAGTAGCCCCGCCGGCGGCAGGGCCGCGGTTTTCCATCGCTAGCGCCACAACACGGCCAGATCCACAGCCAGGCCTTTGAAATCCGGGTGTTCCACCACTTCATCTTCCATGCCGCTGGCCACCAGGGCATAAAGGCCGTCCTGCAGGGCAAAACATTCCAGGGTCTTCTCATCAGGGTCCACCAGCCAGTAATGGCGCACCTGCTCCTGCTGATAGATCTGCATTTTTTTGACCCGGTCCTTGCGGATACTGGCAGGCGAGAGGATTTCCACCACCAGGGCGGGCGCCCCGGCGATGCGGGTCTCCTTGACGATATTTTTTTGCTCACCGGATACGTAAAGCAGGTCCGGCTGCACTACAGTATGATCATGAAAAGTTACATCCAGGGGAGCATTAAGGATTTCTCCTTCAGCATCAGCCTCCCAGAAATAATCTTCCAGGATCCGCTGCAGCCGGCGGGAAACCCGCTGGTGCCTCACTCCCGGCGAAGGCTCCCGTACCAGCAAACCTTCGAGGATCTCAAAGCGGAACCCCGGCTCTTCCGGCATCTCCAGGTAATCCTTATAGGTATATTTTTTCTCAGGATCGTGGTGATATTGAGCTTCTTTTTCCCTGACCGCCCCGCTGGAGAGCGCCCTGAGCACGTCATCGAGCCGATAGCGGTACTGCTTGCGGCCCAGCTCGATATAGGGAATTTTGTTCTCCCGGGTATAGCGCCACACCGTTTCCACGGAAAGATTCAGCGCCCCGGCCAGCGCCTGGGCGGTAATTAGCTCCTTTTCTCCGCTCATCACGGCCACCTCCTGGAATAAATTATAAAACACCGCTCAACTAAAGTCAACAGAAAACAATTAATATCAACTCCAACTGCTAAGGCAGGGTCGGCTTAACCCTTGACAGCGTCTCCAGGGGAAATGCAATCGTCTTCCAAAATGCTGGATCTCCCATTGCCCGGCGGCCAGAGCTCCGGCCTGGGGTTAAAAATATTAGAGACAGGCTGTATATCATAAGCTGATTAGATGCTGCAGATAATAAACTGTAAATAAGCGTCTCTGGTGCCCTGATCAAAGAAGGCTGCCTCCCTGCCCCGGAGCCCCTTGCCTTAAGGAGGGAGCCGGGCAGGAAAACCCGCTGCACCGGTACCATGAGCAAACCTGGGCAGCGAAAAAATTAATTATGCCGTCGTCACGGTTGACAAAGGAGCACTATCCATGACCCGCCGCGATCTGTTATTAATGGCCGCCATTCTTGCCCTGTTTGCGCTGACGATCAGCTATTATGACGTCCAGTTAAAGAAAGCCCGGCAGGAGCTTCTCGAAGCGCGGGAATTGGACCTGGAATCGGAACAGTACCAGGTCCAGGTGATGAATGTCACCATGTATGCCCCGCTAAGCGCCGGCGCGGTGAGCGGTTTTGATTTTTCCGGCGATCCCTCCCTTTCGGCCAGCGGAGAAAAAGTGGTGCCGGGCCAAACGGCGGCCGCAGGCCCCAACATTCCATTTGGGACCAGGATTTACGTTGAAGGCCTGGGCTGGCGCACCGTCAATGACCGGGGCAGCGCCATCGGCCCCAACGATATTGACCTGGCCGTGGAAACCAAGGAAGAAGCGATCAGGTTCGGCCGGCAGCGGCGCCTGGTGATCATCCAGAAGCCGTAAAGCTGCCAAACCCTGCCTCCGCAACAGTTGGCTGGAAAGTGAGAAATTAAGCATTATTGAGGTGGCTGCCAGGCCGAAGAGAGGGCCTTTTTTACTGTCCGGAAGTCTTCAATAATCAGGCCGGCGCTGACGGTATGGCGCAGTACCGCCGCCGGGTGGTAGGTCGGATAAACACGATAACCCCTGTACTGGAACCACTGCCCCCTGACATCCCCCATCCTTACACCGGGGCCGAGGAGGTTCTGTGCGGCCACCAGGCCCAGGCAGACGATTATCCGGGGCCGGATCAGATCCAGCTGTTGATTTAAAACCGGGCGGCAGGCGGCCATCTCGGCACGGCGCGGGTTGCGGTTGCGCGGCGGGCGGCATTTTATGGAACCGGTGATAAACAGGTCGCCCCGCTCCAGGCCCGCCTGCCACAGCAGCCGGCTCAATAATTCCCCGGCCCGCCCCACAAAAGGCCGCCCGCTTTCATCTTCCCGCGCCCCGGGCGCTTCACCGAGAAGAAAAATTTTGGCCCGGCTGTTTCCCTCGCCGAAGACGACATTCTGCCTGGTGGCGGCCAGGCCGCAGGCCCGGCATTGCCGGCAGGCTTCGCGCAGCTCTTCCAGGCTGCGGGCGCATGGTTTCTCCATCGCTATTACCGCTCCTTGTGCAGCGCAATTTCCATATAGCATACCGTAAAGGGCAAATGATCATAAGCCTTCACTTCTTTTTCCACGAAGCCCAATTGCTTATACCAGTTTTTCAGGACAGTGTTTTCATTAATTAAGCCGATGGAAACCCTTTTTCCCCTTTCCGCTGTACAGTAGGCCAGGGCATGCTCCACCAGGGCTTTGCCCAACCCGTTATGCCTGTATGCGGGCAGCACGGCCAGCTTTTCCAGGTAATAATGGCCATCGCCCGCTTTCTCCACTGTGATCAAGCCGGCCATCTTGCGGCCCCAAAAAGCGCCAAAAAACCTGGCCCCGTTTTCCTTTAATTCTTCAAGCCTGTCCCTGCCGCTAAAAGCGGCGAAGCCGGGACAGTTCTTCCGGTTAAGGTTAAACTGGCGGCGCACCGTTTGAAAAGACTTTCTGAGCAACCGGGCGCATTTCCTTATCTCGCCTTTAGCGGTGATCTCTTTGATGCAAACAGGTCGCCGGGCTAAACACCTGGTCAAACCAGCCCTGCGCCAGGGCGGTTTGGCCGGCAGCTCCATTACTGCACGGGAGCCTTCGCCCCCTTGACTAAAACTATTTTCAGGCTTAAGCATAGATAGTTCCATTCGGCATGCGGCATGGCGAATCCTCTGTGCCATGCAATTACGGCATCAGGTCTCGCTGCCGTAAAAAGCTGCCGGTTTTTGCATGGACAGCTTTTCTTTTCCGGCCAAAAGCCTTATACTAAAGGAAACCTGCATCCATTTTTCAAGCTGTGGAAAGGATGCTATGATCGGCGTCAAATTTTACGACAAGCTTAAGGAGGGTTGCCTGTGAGCAGGATTCCGACCCGGGAAGAAGCTCTGAATTTATTGCAAAAACACGTGACCAGCGACGCCCTGATTAAGCATGCCCTGGCCGTGGAGGCGGTAATGGCCCATTTTGCCGAAAAATTCGGCGAGGATGTGGAAAAATGGCGGGTGATCGGGCTGGTTCATGATCTGGATTATGAAAAATACCCCGATGAACATTGCCACAAAACCAGGGAGATGCTGGAGGCAGAAGACTGGCCCGAAGAATACATCCGGGCCATCCAGAGCCACGGCTACGGCATCTGCACCGATGTGGAGCCCCTGGAGAAAATGGAGAAAGTGCTTTACACCATTGACGAGCTGACCGGGCTGATTAACGCCACCGTTCTGCTGCGGCCCAGTAGAAGCATCCTGGATCTCACGCCCAAGTCGGTAAAGAAGAAATGGAAGCAGAAAGGCTTTGCCGCCGGGGTGAACCGGGAGATCATCGATAAAGGACTGCAAATGCTGGGCATGGAGCGGGACGAGATCATCGCGGAAACGATCAAGGGGATGCAAAAGGTGGCTGAAGAGATCGGGCTCAAAGGCAATTTAGGCTAGCTCCCAGCCGGTGGGGCGTTATCCCAGGGAGGGAGCCGGGGGAACAGTGTCCTGTTAGAGAAATACTGATAGCAGCCGCTGCTCCCAGAGGACACCCTTGATCAAAGGCAGCCAGGGGAATGGTGCCGCAGCGGTATACAATGGAGGTGTGCTCATGGTCTGGTGGGAGGTAACATTGTTGGGACTGCTGGCCGGAGTCGTCGGCACCGGAGTCGGAGGCCTGTTTTCGCTCCCAATCAAGCGCCCCACGCCGCGGTTTCTGGGCGCCATTCTCGCTTTCTCCGCCGGGGTCATGCTTTCCATTGTTTTTCTGGAGCTGCTCCAGGAGTCCATGGCCTACAGTGGACACGCCGCCGCTTTAGCCGGCCTGTTTTTGGGCATGGGCATCTTTTATCTTTTGGATCACTACCTGCCCCACCACCATCCGGTCAACCCGGAAGGCAACGAGCGGGGCGCCTTCCTAAAAAAGGGAGTCCTGCTGGCCCTGGGCATAGCGCTGCATAATTTCCCCGAAGGACTGGCTATTGGGGCCGGCTTCAGCGGCTCCACCGGGCTGGGCCTTACCCTTACTTTTCTGATCGCCCTGCACAATATCCCCGAAGGCATGGCCGTGGCCGCGCCCCTGAAATACGGCGGCTACGCCTGGCGGCAGGTCCTGGCCATAACCGCCCTCTCAGGGGCGCCCATGGGCGTGGGAGCCCTGGCCGGAGCCTTGATCGGGGGCATTTCCCCCGCGGTCCTCGCCGTATCCCTCTCCTTTGCCGGCGGGGCCATGCTCTACATTGTCTGCGACGAGCTGATCCCTGATGCCTACAACACCGCCGGCGCCCACCTGGCCATCGCCGGCATCTTCTCCGGGGTGGCCCTGGGCATTCTCTTTTCCGCCTGGTTTTAACCCTGGAATTAAGCCTGGCCCAACAACCGCATGCTGCTGATCGGCAGCACCATAATCTGGCGGCGGGCAGCAGCTGGGTATGGACGTGCCCCAAAGAAAAAACTACGACGTTTGACCGGGAGAAAAGACCCCGACAGAAAATTTGATCAACAATTCATGCGAACTGCAGCCGGGCCAAAGATTCTTGCTTGAATCAATTGTCATAACGCCCTCTTCTGGCCTTTTCTATTTCAGAGAAAAACCGCTTGCGGTTTTGCTGCACCTTCCTTCTTAACCTTATTGTCCTGACCAGGTCCCGGCCGAAAAAGATAAAGAAGTTGGCCATGGCCGCAATAGCGGCGGCCTTGTAGGGCAGCGGTGACACTAAAACCGTATAGCCAAGAAAAGCCCAGTTCAGCCAGCCCAGGTATTTGACCTTCACCGGCAGGATGAAGAATAGGAGGACCTCAAAATCGGGAAAAACATAGGCAAAGGCCAGGAAAAGGGACAGGTTCAGGTAGACCCCCGTCATCCCGGCGCCGGTAATAAAGGCGGCCACCGTGGTGCCGGCCATGCCCAGAAGGTAATACAGGTTAAATTTGAAAGCGCCCCATTCGTGCTCCAGGTTGGTGCCCACCAGGTAATAAAAATAAAGGGCAAAAATAATCCAGAATACAGAAAAGGTGGGCGGAATGAACAGGTAGGTCACCAGGCGCCAGACCTGGCCCTGGAGCACCAGGGCCGGATCAAGGACCAGGGTGGACATAACCCGATCAAAATCAAGGTAGGAGAAGAAAAAAACAAGGGCGTTCAAGCCGATAATATAAAACATTAAGTTTTTCACCGCGTAGCGGCCATACTTTCGCTCCAGCTTGTTTATCCAGTGCACCGGATCACCTCCGCCTAGACTATTCTGTTTCGCATGCCCTTTATCCTGCAGGCGAATGGCGCTGGCGTGGCTCGCTTGCGGCCCCATTTCATCTTCTTCCCGCACTTTTCCTTACGAAGCCGGTGTATCAAAAAACAGCCGGCCAGGTCAAGAAGAACCGCGCCGGCGCAGGCTAAGGTGGTCCGCCACGCAAAGACACTTAGGGCCTGTTTGCCCTTTATTGTAATGATCAAAGCAGAGTCAGGATAAGTCATTTCCTCTATTTTGGATCATGCTGCCCTTTTATTTTTTCCATTGGCCTACCTCCATGGCCTGGCTGCTTCAAGCCAGCTGTTTTGCTGCCAGTAATCCCTGTCGATCATGTTCCAGGTGTTTGATTGTTGCATTTTACGCATGAGGTTGAATATAAGATCATTTTAAGATTGGGCTTTGCCTTGCCGATATTGCTTTTTACCTTAAGATATACTTTATCGGTTTTCTGTGTGATTTTTTTCTTGATATGTTCTGGAACATCTTCCCAACGTGCTGCCTGGACATGGAAATAATGGCGATAGATTTTCGGTATACCCCACCAGAACATTTGCCTGGCTATGGATTTTGTCACTCTATTTGCCCCTGCTCCGGCAGCTGTCGATAATACGATACCTATTTTTGAAAACATTTCTTTTCTCGGCCTGTGCGTCAACCACAGATAACCTAAATGATCAAACAGCGTTTTTAACTGCCCTGACATTTCTAAGCAGTAGGTTGGAGAATTGATGACGATGATTTCCGAGCGAAGCATTGATTCTACAATTTTCTGTACCCTGCCAGCCTGAGGACAATAATCTTCGCCTTTTGTATACAATGAAAACAGCCCTCGCAAAAGGCAGGTGTATCTGCCGGCAGATAATGCTCATGAACTTTAGTGGCGGCCGGCCAGCCGTTCTTTAATCATGGCTGTGATCTGATAGGTGCTTCCTTTATGGCCTGACCATGGATAATTGTCATTTCCATTAATTTCACCCCGCTTTCTTAAAAATCATATCTTTCAATCACAAGCATTTTTAGCTGCTTACAATGTTAATGTCCCGCCAGAAAGCTGCCAGACTGTGGTCTCAAGCAAATCAGGTATTTTTGCCATCCGCAAGCATATTTATGGCGGGCGACAAAACACGGAAAGCCTTAAAAATATTTAATTTAGTTTTTTCTGGATAAAATAATGCGAATCCTTCCTGTCCCGTTATTTTTATATCATCAGGGAAGGCGCCATTATAGTGGTTTATTTTCCTGTTTTGTCGCTATGTTATACCGATCGGCATTTTAATTAAAAAACCGATCCGGTATACCCACTATATAACAAAAAAAACGAACAGCTCCCTCTGCCCCGGCCTGGCTAATGTGGTATCATGTGGTATCATATTGAAAAAAGACTTGAGGTGGTCGATCATGCAGCAGGAACCGCTAACAGTGCGCCTGTTACGGTGGGCCCGGGCCAACCCGCGGGCGGCGCTTCAATCCGGCCTTGCGGTTTTACTCCAGGGTACCCTGGGCGCGGCCCTGGGTGGGGTGTTTGTCTTCGGACCTTTGAATCTGAACGGCAGCGCCTGGCCCGCCGCAGGGGCGGCTGCGGCCGGACTTGTTTTCGGAGGTGTGACCCTGCGTCAAAAAATTTTTGCTGTTCTCGGTCCGCCAGGGGTGGCACGGCGCTGGCGCCGGGCGGTAAACGGGGGCAGCGCCCTCCTGGCGGCTTCGCTGGCGCTGCTTACCCTGGTGCAGCTCTACCTGGCCGGCATGATTCCCGCTCCTTTCCTCAGCCGGACAGCGGAATTCAACCGTCTCTGGCAGGCTCTCGCCATTCATTATCCTTACTTCGAACAAAAAGGAATTGACTGGGAGGAGATGCGGGAGCGCTACGCCCCCCGGGTAGCTGCGGCGGCCGGCGACGACCAGGCTTACTTTGCCCTGGTGCGGGAGATGCTGGCGGAGTTGAACGACGCCCACACCGCTCTGGTCGCACCCCGGCCGGTGGAGCGCTACCTGCTGGGGTTTGCCCGCGAAATCGAAGGCCAGGCCGTTGTTACCTGGGTGCGGGACGATATTGCGGCTCCGGGGCTGGAAAGAGGCGCGGTGGTGCTCGCCCGGGACGGGCTTCCGGTAGTAGAATACCTCGAAACTCTGGCGCCCTGGCTCCGCTCCGGTTCCACCAGGCGGCAGCAAAGGCAGAACGCTTTCAGCGCGCTGCTTTCCGTCGCGGCGGGAGAAACCTTTACCCTGGAATACCTGGACCCGCAGGACAACCGGCATAAGGCTGTCTTGACCGGCGCACCCCCGGCGGCGCCCGCCTCCGGGAGCGAGATTAAGGAAAGCAAAACCGGTCCGGGCGGCCCGATCATTACGGGAAAACTTCTTGATTCGGGGATCGGTTTGATTAAAATCCCCACCTTCGGCGCCGGAAGCGGCGCCGATCTCGTGGCCCAATTCGACGCCGCCCTGGATAGTTTACGCGGCGTACCCGGACTGATTATCGACCTGCGCCAAAACGGCGGGGGCAGCACGCTGATCTCCGATCAAATCGCCGGACGCTTGCTGGCCGAACCCTTTGTTTACGGGAAAGAATATTATACCGTACCGCTGCCGGTGCGGGGCTGGGCCCGGACCTACCGCTACCGGGTTAAGCCCCGCGGGGAGACCTATACCGGGCCGGTGGCGCTGCTGACCGATGTTTTTACCATGAGCACGGCGGAAAACTTTGTCGTGGCCCTGAAAGATGCGCAGAGAGCAGTTTTAGTCGGCCGCCCGACCGCGGGCTCCAGCGGCAACCCGCTCTATTTTGCCATGCGCGGGGGCGGCGCCCGCTTTTCCACCGGCGATTTCAGGCGCAACGACGGAACCCCAATAGAAGGGGTCGGCTTGCAGCCGCATATTCCAGTGGAGCTGACCCGCAACGGCGTTATCCGGGGCGAAGACCCCGATATCGCTGCCGCTGAAAACTATCTCCTCACCCGGATCGGGGATACAGCGCGTTACGGCTTCTGGAGCCCCTTCGGGCGCCCCGCCTGATTGGAAACCCGGAACCACGATCTGCCGCTTCGCAAGGTAGTGCATGAGTATATTGATTATCGGCCCTTCTTACAAAATCGTAAGCCTGGCCATGATCTACCCCCCCGGAGCCCATGATATGCTATACTGGTAGGCTCATTCTAATCGAGCGCATGGAACACCTGATCTCCTCGCTGCTAAGGCTGGAAAAACTCCGCGCCGACGCCTTTGAGCTGCATTTTGCCCCGCACGACCTCTCCGCTTTAACCGCGCAGGCCTGGGCAGAGCTGCGCCCCCTTTACCCTGATAAAGATTTCCGGCTCAGCGGCCGGGCGGGCATGCGCTGCGACGCCTACTGGATCGGCGAAGCGCTGAAAAACATCCTCAAGAATTCCTGCGAGCATACCGCCCCCGGCGGCAGGATCCGGGTCCAGGTTGAAGCCGCGGAAGCCTCCATCGCGATCACCGTTGAAGACAACGGCGGCGGGATTCCGGAAGAGGAGCTGCCCCGGCTCTTTCAGCGCTTCTACCGCTCTTCCCGGGCGGCAGCGCACGGCGGCGCAGGCCTGGGCCTGGCCATCACCAGGGCCATCGTGGAAAAGCACCACGGCACCGTGTATGCCGAAAATACGCCGCAGGGGGGCTTGCGCATCACCCTCTGCTTCCCCGTCCTGGAGGGCGTCCTGGCCGTTGACTAACCTTGCGGAAATGAAAGGTTTCCGTCATGGAAAAGCAAGGTTTGTCTGGTAGGATCGAGGTGCAAGGGGGGATGACCATGCAGGTGATCCAGTGCTGCAACCTGCACAAGACTTACGGGAGCGGCGAAAGCGCTGTCCATGCCTTGCGCGAGATCACTGTCGGCTTTGAAGAAGGCCAATTCTGCGCGGTGAAGGGGCCGAGCGGTTCGGGCAAGTCGACGCTTCTGCACATTCTCGGCGGGCTGGAGTATCCCTCCTCCGGAAAAGTTTTTTTCCGGGGTGAGGATCTCTTTGCCTACAACGACAACCAGCTTTCGATCCTGCGCCGGCGCCGCTTCGGGTTTGTCTTCCAGGCCTACAACCTGGTCCAGGAGCTGACCGCCTATGAGAATATTCTGCTGCCGGTGCTGCTGGACAAGAAGAAGCCGGACCAGAAATATGTGACCATGCTCATCGAGCTGCTCGGGCTGGCAGACCGGCTCCATCACCTGCCCAGCGCCCTCTCGGGGGGCCAGCAGCAGCGGGTGGCCATCGCCCGCGCCCTGGCGAACAAGCCCTCCGTCCTGTTTGCGGACGAGCCCACGGGCAACCTGGACGGCAAAACAGGCAAAGAGGTTCTCGCTTTGCTCAAGCATGTGAGCAAAGAATTCGGCATCACCCTCATCCTGGTGACGCACGACCTGCACATCGCCGAGCAGGCGGAACGCATCATCACCCTGGAAGACGGCCGGATCACCTGGGACAGCGCGCCGCGGCAGGGGGGAGGCACTGGCGATGCCGGCTGATTATAATTTTTCGATCAACTCCATCGCCCGCGGCAATCTCCGGGCCAGGCGCAGGCAGTATGCCTCGCTGGCCGCGGGTATTGTCCTGGCCGTCTTCTTTACCGCCACCGCGTTTCTTTTCGCCTCGGCCATGTTCACCTCCCTGCGGGAGCAGCACTACCGGCGCGTGGGCAGGCAGGACGCCATCATCTTCAACTGTCAGGAGGCGCCGCTGGAGAGGCTGGAGGCGAGCGGCGTTTTTTCCGGGTACGGCACCGCCGCCATCCTCGGCTACGTCCTGCCTGACGGGGAAAGTGATGTCAACGGCTTTGCTGTGGCCCAATTCGATGCCGCCGCCCTGGCCGGCGTCAAAACGGTCACCGGGGAAAAGGTCCTCCGGATGAAAATCCTCGCCGACGCGGTCACGCCCTATGTCACCGGAAACAGCGACTGGGGCTTTGACTATCTTTCGCCGGAGGCGCGTGACGGCAATCCCGAGCTGCGGCCGTGGCAGGAGCGGGAACACCTGGACTACCTCGCCAGCAAGGCCAGATACGGCTATACGCAGGATTATCTCACCGTGGACTGCTGCGCTGCCACGGTTGAGGTCATGGAAAAACTGGCCCCATTCGTCTCCGCCGGCGCGATTAATCTCGATCAACTCAATTCCGGTGCAGAGATTCTGCTCGTCGCCCCGGCCGGGTACGGGATCATGCACAAAGAAGTAACAGGACATAAGCTATCATTTAAATCCCCAAAATCTCTCTTTTATAAGGGGGCGTCCCGCCGTTCCCCCCTTTGAAAAAGGGGGGTTATGGGGGATTTAAGGGGGTAAACAAATTGACGAAGGCGACAATCATTTTCAGATTAGCCGGCTGGTTCATGCTTCTCCTTATCCTGGGCGCGGCGGCCGCGCCTGCTGTCTCCGCTGCAGCGCTGCCGCTGGCCATCGACACCGAACGCGTTTACACGGGGATGGAGAGCAGTTATGCCGAGGGCTACCTGCCGGCGGTCTCCGGCGGCCGGGTCACGATTGTGCTGCCGCTGATGTCCGAAACCGCAGCGGGGCCCCTTACCGCCTCCGTCCACCTGGGCGATCCGGCCAATTCACCGTTTATCCACAAAAATTACGAGAGGCAATTCAATAGAAAAAGTTTCACCTTCGGGGATGAAACTGTAGAGTGCTACCCGGTTCAATTTGACCTGGAGCTGTCGGCGGATCGCCTCAACGGCAGCTACCCTGTCACCATCACGGTACGAGGCAGGAGCGGCGAGGGCGAAGCTTTTTCCCAGCAGTTTACCATCTATGTTCGTATTAGCGACGGCCGCGATGCAAAAGCCCCGGAGCCCGCGCCGCCGCCGGCGCCTTCCATCCGGCCCAGGCTGATGGTAGCCGGCTACAAGCTGGATCGCGACTACCTCGAAGCCGGAGAAAGCGCCACGGTCACGGTGACCGTGCGCAACACCAGCAGCTCGCAGAAGGTGCATAATATCAAGCTCTCCTTCAACGCGGAGGGCGGCGAGATTTTGCCTGCAGGCACGGGTGCCGCATACTGCGATAAGATTGGCCAGGGCGGCTCCTACACCTGGAGCTTCACGGTTAACGTGACGGCGACGGCGCAGTCCAGGCCGCATCCCGCCACCATCACCATGGAATACGAGGACGGCAGCGGTAATGTGCTTACGGCTGCCGATCGCATCATCCTGCCGGTGCGCCAGCCGGTGCGGCTCGCCTACGAAGAGCCGTCCCTGCCGGCCCGGGTGACGGAAGGGGATACGGTTCCTTTGACCGTGATGCTGATGAACCTGGGAAAAAGCGCTGTTTACAACGTCCTTTTAAAATTCGAGATGCCGGGACTCGCTGCCGGCGGCAGCGTGCTCGTGGGCACCATTCCCCCCGGCGAATTCAAAACGGGAACAGTCTCCTTCCGGGCGGGATCCGGTATGACCGGCACGGTTTCAGGTACGCTGTTATTGTCCTACGAGGACGAATACGGGGAATATTACGCGGAAGAGATCCCTCTTTCCACCACGATTGAGAAAAAAACGATCCCGCCGTCCCTGTCGAAACCGGGCCTCCGCCCGGGTTGCCGCGCGGGATCGTTTATGCCGCCGCAGGCGCGGTTCTTCTTGCTGTTGCCTGCTTTTTTACCCTCCGCTGGATCAAAGAAAAAAGGCGCGGGAAGAAGACGAAATGAGACTATAGATCACCATGCCCTGATGATCCTTGACGCCGGCTTTTCCGCTTCGCCCTTGAGCCTCCGGCAGGTCGATGATGGACGTGCAAAAATTAGATAAACGGCGCTGGAAGTTCGCGCAAAAATCGAATTAGAAAGGGGCAGCCGGGAAAGATACCCCCGGCTGCCTGATGGATACACCCTGTTTAAAAAACCTTGCAGTTGGTGTACAATTTCAGCAGGCCAAGAACCGGGGAATTCTGCATGGCAAAGGATAACGCTGCAAAAGGAGGGGTAATCATGGCGGAGCGGCAGCCGGGCTATCTGAGGCTGGCTGGCAGCGGCGAGCTGGAGCAAAGGGCAGCCCTTCTCCGAGAGAAGTTGAAAAGCTGCGCCATCTGCCCCCATCATTGCCGGGTGAACAGGCTCGCAAACGAGCGGGGCTTCTGCCGGGCCGGCGCCAGGGCGGTCATCAGCAGCTACGGGCCGCACTTTGGTGAAGAAGCGCCCCTGGTGGGGCAGGGCGGTTCAGGGACGATCTTCTTCAGCTACTGCACCCTGCAGTGTGTTTTCTGCCAGAACTGCGAGATCAGCCATTATGGGATGGGAGATGAGGCCTCCCCTGCTGAAATAGCCCGGATCATGCTCTCCCTGCAAAAGCGGGGCTGCCACAATATCAACCTCGTCTCGCCCACCCATTACATCCCCCAGATCGTCCATGGGCTTTGCCTGGCTGTAAAAGAAGGGCTGGTCGTGCCGCTTGTTTATAACACCGGCGGCTACGATGATCTTGACACCCTGAAGCTGCTGGAGGGGATTGTTGACATCTATATGCCGGATCTGAAGTTCGGTGATAATGAAAAAGCCAGAAAATATACTAAAGCCGTCAATTACTTCGACCTGGCAGCCGCCGCCGTAAAAGAGATGCAGAGGCAGGTCGGCACCCTTAAACTGGATGAAAGGCCAATCGCCTACCGGGGTCTTTTAATCAGGCACCTGGTGCTGCCCCATAACCTGGCGGACACGGATCGGGTATTAGAGTTCATCGCCGCAGAGCTGCCCAGGGAGACGGCGGTCAACATTATGGCCCAGTATTACCCGGCGCACCGGGCCCACGAATATCCGGAACTGGCCGCCAGGATCTCAGGGAAAGAGTATGCTGACGCCATCCGCTGCGCCAAGAAGCTGGGGCTACGCAATCTGCTTTAGGCGTGGCGCAGGCCGCCGGCAGAAGGATG
>JAKOVL010000130.1 GCA_029782095.1 Bacillota bacterium
CATGGAGACAATAACCAGGGAGCTGGCGGGCCGCGAGGTGCTCTGCCTGCCCCATATCTCCACCGGATCTACCGATTCCAAGTATTTGCGCAGCGCCGGCATTCCGGCCTACGGGATCGGTCATATGGATGCCGCTTTTGATCAATCCGCCCGGACTACCATTCACGGGCGCAATGAAAGAACAGATCTGGCCAGCCTGCATCTAAAAACCAGGTTTTTAAAGGAACTGGCCAAAAGATATCTAACTTAAGCGAACATTTTGGAGGAGCATTAAGGATATTCAATACTTGATGCTAAATCTATAATTTAAGAAAACGGGAAAGGGGTGTCATGTTCAGGCATCCCTTTAAGTTATCCCAACCTCGCGTTTTTCTAAGACCGGTGAACAGATTATGACAGCATGTTTATTGATGCACAAACCGGCCCTGCTGGCATTCAAACCAGGCTGGAAGCATTTTGCTGGAGCAGCGAAGCCTGGCCTCCGGACAGGTATGATTATCCGGGAAAAATAATACAATAAGCTAGAAAATAAGCGACTCGCCCCCGAGAATTTAGCAGGAATTGGGTAAATTGTGTCGAAATTTACAATAATAAAGCTTAAGAGGGAGGCGGTTGCCGTTGTCTGTTGCCCTGGGACGGCGGATTAAAGCGCTGCGCAGGCTAAAGTTGATTACACAGCAGGAACTGGCCCGGCAGGTAAATATATCTGTAACCATGTTGAGCCACATCGAGAGGGGAGCAAAAAAACCTTCGCCGCAATTACTGGAAGAGATTGCGCAATATTTAAATATATCGGGTGAAGAACTATTTATCATCTCCAGCGATCAGGAAAGCACGGAACAGCCGGTACCGAAGCACGGCATCGGAGGATAAAACTGGGGCAGATCACCGTGACCCCAAACCTGGTTCTCGCTCCCATGGCGGGAGTTACTAATCAGCCGTTTCGCCTCCTGGTCAAAGAACAGGGGTGCGGGCTGGTATGTTCTGAAATGATTAGCGCTGCCGCTTTATGTTATGGTTCAAAACGGACGGAAGCGCTTCTTTATTTTACTGAAGCGGAGCGTCCGCTGAGCATTCAGCTATTCGGCTCCGAGCCGCAGGTTATGGCCCGGGCAGCGCAAAAGCTTGAACAGTACTCGCCCGACATTATTGATCTTAACCTTGGCTGCCCTACTCCAAAGATTGTCCGCAACGGAGACGGCGGGGCGTTATTGCGGGACCCGGAACGCTGCAGCGCCATTTTTGAAGCAGTGGTTAAAGCGGTACGCTGCCCAGTGACGATCAAAATACGCAAAGGTTGGGATGAAGGATCAGTAAATGCCCCGGAAATCGCCCGGCGGGCGGAGTCTGCGGGGATTAGC
>JAKOVL010000173.1 GCA_029782095.1 Bacillota bacterium
GCAGCTTGTTCAGCAAAGGAAAAGAGAATCTCGGGCCTGCGGAAATAGCTCTCCCGGGGCCCCCTGGTCAGGGCCTCCCAGCCCAGGATACCGCCGGAACGCAGGGAAACTACAGGCTGGTACACGATCTCAAACCGGGCCTGGTCGAGAATTTCCCTGAACTCGGATAAGAGCATGGCCGTCTCCAGACTGATGGAACCCTTGGCCATCTCCTGGGCCTCGCGCAGCGCCGTATAAAGCTGGCTTTCCACGTTTCCTGCCTTAAAACTGAGGACGGCATACCCCACGTGGATGTCCGGTCCCCGACCGGTAATTTTCAAATACTCCTGCCTTATCCTTTCCCTGATGCCAATGCGGGAAGTGATAGCTATTTTCTGCAGCTCACCGTGCCCCGGCCTGCCTTCCATCGCCATCAGGACGACAAAATCGTCACCCCAGAGATTTTCCACCGCTAGGATTTCGCTACCTGGGAAGATTTCGGTTATTTCTCTTTCCAGGCATTTTTTAAACATGGCCAAAATCTTCGAGGCAGCCTGAAAGCCGCTCACCTGCTCCACCTCGTGGAATTTCACCAGGTCAAAATAAAGAAGCACAACCGGCCTTGACTTCCGGAGGTTTTCCCGAACCTTTCCAGCCAGGCCGGGGTCCTTCAGGCTGTGGTTCCGGAATACGGTCCTTCTTTTAAAGCCGGGAAAAGAAAAGAACCTAGAGACGGCTTCCCAACCCTTGATTATCCTGGAGATCACGGCCACTCACCCGAACTTTTTAATACAAGCTTATTGCAGCAAGTTTAAGGTATTATTACTTTTCCAAAAAAGAAAAGCAAATTTCCGGTTAAATTTTCTTTAATCCCCCGGCCTGCCGGCCATCCGCAACCCCTTTACCCCCATCCCTGCCATCCCGGTAAACCTGCTTTCCCGTTGATATCGAAAAAGTGGTACCAGTGGCCCTGGACTTTGCCAAAAAAGATAAGCAAACAGCTGTCATCGCAGTAGCTGACCACGGTAACGGTGGAATCACCATTGGAGACTGGGAGACCAGCAAAAATTACGACAAGCTGCCCCTTTCCACATTCATCGAGCCTTTAAAGAGGGCAAAACTGACCGGTGAAGGCGTCGAGAAAAAATTAAACGCCGACAGGAGCAACATCAAAGAAGTGATGGCAACTTATTACGGCATCACCGACCTGACGGAGGACGAAATCAAAGCAATCAAAGAGGCCAAACCAGGCAGGTTAAATTACGTTGTGGGACCAATGATTAGCAAACGGGCCCATATCGGGTGGACCACCAACGGCCACACCGGCGAAGATGTGGTTCTGGGCGTGTACTCGCCGACCGGCGACCGGCCCACGGGTGTGATTGAAAACACAGATATAGCCAGGTACATGGAGAGAATACTGGGCCTTAACCTAGAGGAAACCACCAAAAAACTCTTTGTGCCGGCAAGGGCTGCTTTTGAGGCCCAGGGCGCTAGGGTGGAATGGGACACTACAGATCCCAGCAACCCCGTGGTCGTGGTTACCAGAGGCAATAGTATACTGAAATTTCCGGTAAACAAAAATCTTGCCGAAATCAACGGTAAGCTGGTTAAAATGAACGGCTTGACCGTCTTATAATGGTGTGCGCACCTTTGTACCACAGAAAGCAACTTGATTTTTTAAATTGAAGCTACTGCAATAACTCGGATTTACGGCCGCACATCCCTGTTAGGCAGCCCGCGCATTGCCGCCATCTTAGTTATTTGCCCGTCTGCTCCGGCCATGGGGCAGGCGGGCCACTTCATCTCCCAGAAACACCTCAAGATCCTGTTTGCACATGTCCTCAGGCGCTACCCAGGGCAGGATTATGGCAAGGTGAGAGTTGCAAATCCCTTTTCATGGTAATAGCAGATAGCAGCTTCAATGTCTTTACCCCGGAAACCAGAAATCAAGGCCAACAGCGAAAACGAACGAAAGTTGGGATCAACCAGTTCGGCGACTCTGGCAACGGCATCCACCAGGAGCCGCTGGCGGATTTCTGTTTCTCGAATCTGCTCCTCAAGCTTACGAATCTGCTCCTCAAACCCCTGATGTTTGTCCAAGAGGCTACCCTCCCCTCAGATGAGAACCCACTCTACGAACAGTCACATATAGTAAACTACAGCCTTTGCCGTGGAGTAAGGAACGCCGATTCCGCTGAGACCGCCCGTGCTCTGATCTTCGATAGCTTTCAGCGGCACGTCTGCCAAGTTATCCACTATATCGGCGGATAAACGGCGTCGGCAACCAGAGTGCCGGAGATGACCACCGCCTCGATGCCCGCCCCCGGAAAAACGCCGGCGCCGGCCAGGTAAAGCCGCTCCACGGGGCTTTTGGCCGGTGGACGCCACTGATGACCGGCAGCGGGACCGTAGATGGCGCCGCCAGTGGTCCTTGCATAGCGGGCGAAGGTCGCCGGGCTGGCCTCCTCCCGGAAGACGATGTGCCCCGGCAGGCCGGGCAGCACCCGTTCGGCCAGTGCAATCAGCACGTCGCCGAACTCTCTTTTGCGGCGCGCATAGTCGAAGGCCCGGCGGTCCCAGGTTGTTGCCTCCACCCGGGGAACCAGGGTCAGCAGGGTGATGGCGGCGTGTCCGGGTGGCGCCAGGCCGGGATCGACCCTGGAGGGAGTCATTATGCCAAGCCCCCGACCGTCTTCGCTGTAAACCAGCGTGACCGGCTCCAGGTCCGGTACGAAGTCGACGCCCAGGAAAACCGCAAAAGCCGAGGTGGAGAATTCCAGGTCTTCAATGCGCCGCACAAAGCCGGGCGGCAGGTGTTCCTGCCCCACCAGTTCCAGGAAGGTCTTTAGCAGATCAGCATTAGAGATGACAGCCCCGGCACGGTGGACCTGCCCGCCAGCCAGGACTACGCCCGCGGCCCGGTCTTCTTCGATGAGGATGCGTTCCACAGGCGCGCGCAGGAGCACCCGGCCGCCGTGCGCCTCGATCACCTCCGCCAGGGCATCGGCAAGGTCCTGGGAACCGCCTACAGGGTAGCAGCCGCCGTCGAAGTAGTAGCCGAACAGGGGGGCCATCTGGGCAGCGGTGAGCGCTTCCGGCCGGTCGCTCAGGTAGCCCGTCAGGAGGATCAGGAACCGTTTCAGAGATGCATCCTGGAAAAACCGCTCCAGCATGGCCGGGTAGGGGATGTTCATCCAGCGGAAGGCATACGGGTGGGTGCACGGGTAGGCCAGCATCTCCCCCGGCATGCGCGGCGGGCACGGCACGCCGCCGGTGCGCTCCACGCCGGCGTAGAGGTCGCGGTAGATGCCCTCCATCTCGGCGAAAAAAGCAGCTATAGCCTCCCGTTCCGCGGGAAATCGCGCCTGCAGAGCCCTGACCAGTTCCTCCCCCGTACCGGGCACCTTGAGCCGGAAGCCGGGCAGCACGTATTCGTGGCCCATCCGCCGCCATTCCAGCCGGTCGCCGATTTCCAACCGGCGCAAAAGATTGGTCACCGGGCCACGCGGCCCCAGCCCGCTGACGTCGTGTACTCCCGCGTCGAAGACGTAGCGCAGCCGCTCGCCGTCCCGCCGCACGTGCCGCTCCCAGGAGGTGCAGAAGCCGCCCGGGGCCGAAGACCGGGTCCGGCCACCGGTAGGGCTCTCGGGCAGCTATCTCCTGCGCCAGAATGCGCTTGGGGTACCAGTTGGGGAAAAGAAGGGAAAAAGCGATGCCGGCTGCGATGCCGGCGTTGGGGACGACTACGGTAAGCCAGAGGCGGGCCTCCGGCCAGGCAAGCGCCAGCGCCCTCAGCACGGCGTTGAGGGTAAAAATCGCGCCCCAGACCGCCGTAATCAGGGCGTTGGTGCGGTAAAAGAGGGGATGGCGCCAGTATTCGCGCGGCCAGTCCTCGCGGGCGTACTGGTATGTGAAGGGCGAACCGGCCAGGAGCGTCCCCCAGGCCATCAGCGCCAGGGCAGTGCCGGCCAGCACGGCACTGCAGGTCTTAAAAAGTGGGGAACCAAGGACGACGGTCACCGCAAAATGGGCGGCAAAAAAAGCAAGCGTCACCAGCTCCATCGTTTTGACCTGCCGCTGCCGGAGGCGGTAGGCGTTTAAGGCCAGGGCGGCGGCCAGGCCGGCCGTCACCGCCTCCGTCCAGAGGCCGGGGCCCGAGAGCATCCAGCATCCAGTACAGGATCCAGGGGACAAAGCCGATGAAAATCCAGACCGTTCCGGGAATTTTCTTACCCATGAGCATTGTCCTCCTGCATGACCGCGGCCAGCGCGGTGTCGCACCAAACGATGACCATCGGGGCGAAGCGGCGGCCGAATTAGCATACCTGGAGGTTGGCCGCGGCCTAGCTATCACTGTCATCATTATGGATCGGACAAGTAAAGCTGCCGTTGAGCTCGCATTAAGCGTAGACTAATTTTTGCTTGTTGATCCGGATCAATTCCCGATTTACGACTCGTATGCGGTTAAGATGCTCCCATACCATTTGAATGGGAAGGGCAACGAAGGGCTCTCATATGAGCAGTTTGCGGCGGGCTCTTCAGCGTTGAAGGATGCCTTGAGTTTTCCCATGCCGGAAGCTAAAAGCTTCAAAATAAAAGCCACTGTAAAACGCGTACCGCGTATGGTGGACTGGCCCATACATATTTGGGGGTTTACAGTTATGCGGTCAAGCTTCACAAACAGCACTCTCCTGGTTACTATCATACCATGATTTCCACCACTAGAAACTCACAGGTCAAATAACCGTACTACTTCACTACTTACCAGCGTCGGGACGGGCACAGTCCTCCGCGAGTCGAATCCTGGGGCTGGCGCTTCCGCCATGCTGTCTTTTTGTAAGGTTTTCCTGTCGATTGGCAGGATTTTCATGTTTTCTTGCCGAATAAGTCTCTCTATCCAGTTTTCCATACTTCCTGGCAGGTGGTTTTCTTGGCCCAAAAGAAAATTTTTACACCCAAAATGGGACCGAAAGGTCAAATGACGTTGCCAAAAGAAATACGGACTGCTCTTGAAATAGAAGAGGGCGACCGGGTTCTTCTCAGAATCGAAGAC
>JAKOVL010000180.1 GCA_029782095.1 Bacillota bacterium
AAGCTGGCCGAGGCTGCCAAAATTCTAAACAGTCAGGAGGGGGGCTTTTATGTGCGCCTGCTGCGCACCCTGCCTGAAATCGCCAACCAGCAGGGCTCAATCATCGCCTTCCCGCTGCCCATGGAGCTGCGGCACCTGCTCCCCGCCGTGGAAAAAGCAAAGGATGGTGAATAACAGCATGCTTAGCAGCGGCTATGAAAGGAGGTGCCAGGCAGAAGCTTAAAGGGAAATATCCTTTTTGCTGCAGGTAGAAGAGGAGAGGAGAGGAGGGAGAAGCTATAATTCCGTATAAAACCGCTTTTATCGTTAATCCCAAGGCCGGAAGAGGAAAAACACTGAAAGTATGGCGCAAAATTGAGCCGATCCTTCAGGCTGCAGGACAGTCATATGAGGTCCATTTTACCCGCTTTAAGGGCGATGGCACAAATATCGCCGAGCGGGTACGCTCCAACGGGGCGGAGCTGGTGGTGGGCGTCGGCGGCGACGGCACTTTGCTGGAAGTGGTCAATGGCCTTGATTTTAAAAAGAATATCTTCGGGATCATACCCGCCGGAACAGGGAACGGCTTTCGCCGCTCGGTTAATATTCCCGGAAACTGCCACCAGGCCTTCCTGGGACTGTCCAAGTGGGAGCCGCAGAGAATCGACTTGGGTAGAATCAACGGTATTTACTTTCTCAATGTGACCGGTTTCGGTTTCGATGCAGCGGTGTCAAAACAGGCCACCGTGGACAATAAAGTGCTGTATGGCTACCCCGCTTTTGTATCCGCGGCCTTTGCCAAGCTGGCCACCTTTGGCAGTTTCCCGGCCATGGTAAGCCATGATGATCACACCGTTAAGGAAGAAAAAACCTTTCTTACCGCTATCTCAAACGGACGCTATTACGGCGGCCAGCTGTGCATCGCACCGCAAGCCAGAATAAACGACGGCAAGCTCAACCTGCTGCTGGTGCGGAAAATGAATCCCGTTACCACTACCGTCCTGGGATTGAAAGCTTTTTTTAAAAAACACCTGGGGCACAAGGGGCTTTACAGCGCTGCCTGCGAGGAGGTAACGGTTTATGCCGATGAATCGATACCGGTACACATTGACGGAGAAATGCTTGGTTCTCTACCGGCTAAAATTACTGTTGCCCCCGGCGCTTTACAAATTTTAGCGCCGGCGTTTGATCATATTCAGGAATGATCTTATACAATCTATTATCTGTTAAAGGGGCTGACCCAAAAGGGCAGCCCCTTTTTAGGTGCGCACATTACACGGACGAGTTTAATGGTTTTCATTCAGCCCGATGGGTCAATCTTTATCGCTTCTGGAATGAATAAAAGCGATGACCAGCTGCAGGACAATTAAGGAGAACAGCAAAACCGTCTTTATCATCAAGTCCAGGGAAGCTGCGACCACCACGAAAATGGCCAAAAAGATGATAATAATCAACACGTAAGGCAGCGGCATCTTCTTTTTTTTCTGCATTCTTTCGGACATAAACTGGCCTCCTCGGAAACGCTATATTACTCTTCGACCGGAGCGGCCTATCTCCTTTTTTAAAAAAGGAAAATGCCTCTTGATATATTGCAGCAAAGAGGTTATAATAAGTGCTGCGGTTAAAAAATACGCGAGCGTGGCGGAAAGGCAGACGCGCTAGGTTCAGGACCTAGTGGGCAGTAGCCCGTGGGGGTTCAAATCCCTTCGCTCGCACCACAAAAACACAGTAACCACGGGATCTTATAAACATCCCGTGGTTACTTGCTTTTGCCGGCACCTGCATGTTATACCTAAAATGATGCCATTTTGCCGTTTTCCTCTCTAAATGATCCCTTAAATCTTTTTCCCCCCAATACTGGGCGCAGGGAAACCCTGGCCTGGACGTTGGCCTTGTTTAAGACTACCCGGGAGCAAAAAAATATGGTATTAATTATGATCAAGAAGGCCATGGCACTCGGCTGTTTCCTTATGCGGCTTGTTGCCGCCGCCTGATCTACCAGGGAGTGAACGGCGTGACCGAAAAAAGTGCTGCCGCCATCTTGCGGAAATACGGGTTGAAGCATACAGCTGGGCGGGAGGCTCTGCTCGATTTGCTCCGGAAAGCGGAGCGGCCCCTGTCGCACCGGGAAATCTGCCGCGGCATGGATCCAATGCGGTATGATCCGGTCAGCGTTTACCGCTCCCTGCAGAGTTTTATTGCCGCCGGCATAGTGCATCGCATTGAAGGCGATAACCGCACCTCGTTATATGCTCTCTGCACCTGCGGCAGCGGCGGTCACTGCCATCCGCACTTCTTTTGCCGCTCCTGCGGCAAGTGTGAATGCCTTAAGGGGCTGGCCATGCCTGAACTGCCGGGGTTAAACGATAGATATGTGGTTGAAGAGAAAAGATACTACATCAGGGGGCTTTGTCAAGCCTGCGCTGCCGAAAATAGCTGCAGCTGACCGGAGTGGAAGGAAAAATGGAATATAACCCCACAGTGCTGGAGCACTTTACCAACCCTCGCAACACCGGTAGAATCAGCCAGGCGGACGGGATCGGCCTGGTTGGCGATCCTCTCTGTGGCGACTATCTGCGCATTTATATCAAAGTCGATGGTGAGAAGCTGGCTGAAATTACGTACGAAGTCTACGGCTGCCCGGCGGCCATCGCCACGGCCAGCGCCTTTACTGAATTAGCCCGGGGTAAACTGCTGGAAGAAGCGCTGGAGCTAAGCTCTTCTGATATTGTCGAAGCCCTGGGGGGGCTGCCGGAAAACAAGCTGCACTGCGCCAACCTGGTGGCTGAAGCATTCAGCAGGGCTGTAATCGACTACATTACCCGCCCCGCCCGGGAATATTCCCGTGATTCAACCGCACGTTGAAAGATTGCAAGGGTTCAACCCGACCATCGCCAGGGAAGCACACGCCAGGCAAAACATTTTCCCCAGCTTGTGACAAAATAGGATAACTATACTTTTGCCAGGTAAAATAAAATGATCGAAGAAAAGTCCTGGCAGCGAAGCAGGAAACGCCACCCGCAAACCGAAAATTTTATTTTATTTGTGAATCATGGAAGCCCGGGGCAAAATAAACTTACCAGAGGCTTAGGAGGCGATTGCAGCGTATGGCGGTTAATCTGAAAGGAAAAGATATTATTTCCATCCATGATCTATCCAGGGAAGAGGTAAACCAGATTTTGGACACTGCCCATATACTAAAGATGAAGCATAAAATCGGGGAGATCTACCAACCCTTGCGGGGCAAAAGCTTGGGCATGATCTTTCAGAAAGCTTCCACCCGGACCCGTATTTCTTTTGAAGTGGCGATGTGGCAGCTGGGTGGTTATGCCCTCTTTTTGAGCGCGGCCGACCTGCAGCTGAAACGGGGCGAGACCATTGCCGATACGGCAAGGGTTTTAAGCCGCTACCTGGACGGGATTATGATCCGCACCTATTCCCACCAGGAGGTGTTGGAGCTGGCGGAGCACAGCACGGTGCCGGTTATAAACGGCCTGACTGACCTGCTGCATCCCTGCCAGGTTCTGTCCGACCTGTTTACGATCAAAGAGAAGCTGGGCCGCCTGCAGGGTGTAAACCTGGCCTATATCGGGGATGGTAATAACATGGCTCACTCGCTCATGTTTGGGGGCGCCAAGGTGGGCATGCATGTTACCATCTGCTCGCCTTCGGGGTTCGAACCGGACCCTGAAATTACAGCCCTGGCCCGGGAGGACGGGGCCAAGAGCGGCGCGGCCATTAACCTGGTAGCCGATCCTGTTGCGGCGGTCAAAGGCGCTGACATTATTTACACCGATGTCTGGGCCAGCATGGGCAAGGAAGAAGAGCATCAACAGCGGGTGGAAGCCTTTGCCCGCTATCAAGTCAACAGCGCTCTGCTAAAAGAGGCTAAGGCAGACGCCCTGGTAATGCATTGCCTGCCGGCGCACCGGGGAGAAGAGATAACCGACGAAGTGATGGACGGCCGGAATGCCATTGTGTTTGACCAGGCTGAAAACCGGTTGCATGTGCAGAAAGCCATCCTGGCCCTGGTGATGTAAACCTTACAGGAGGTTTTTAAAGTGAAACCCAAAAAAGTGATGATTATGGGAGCGGCCGGACGGGATTTTCACAACTTTAATGCTTTCTTCCGCGACAACCCGAACTATCGCGTCGTTGCTTTTACTGCCACTCAGATTCCGGATATTGAAGGCCGGGTTTACCCGGCCGAGCTGGCCGGCAAACTCTACCCGGAGGGAATACCCATCCACCCGGAGGAGAAGCTAATCGAGTTAATTAAAAAAGAAGATGTCGATGAGGTTGTTTTCGCTTACAGCGATGTCTCCCATAATTATGTCATGTCAAAGGCTTCAGAGGTTGCGGCAGCCGGAGCGGATTTCCGCTTGATGGGACCGAAAACGACCATGCTCAAGTCGAGTAAACCGGTGATCGCTGTTACTGCCGTAAGGACAGGCGCCGGTAAAAGCCATACCGCGCAGAAAGTCTGCCGCATTATTAAAGATATGGGTAAAAAAGTAGTGGCCATAAGGCATCCCATGCCTTACGGGGATTTGAAGGAGCAGGTCTGCCAGCGCTTCGCCTCGTACGAAGATATGGATCGGCATAAATGCACCATTGAAGAGCGGGAAGAATACGAGCCCCATATCGATGCGGGCACCGTAGTTTACGCCGGGGTAGACTACGCGGTCATTTTGCGGGAAGCGGAAAAAGAGGCCGATGTAATTGTCTGGGACGGCGGCAATAACGATTTCTCCTTTATCCAGGCGGACTTGTACATTGTCTTGGCCGATGCCCTGAGGCCCGGCCACGAAATAAGCTATCACCCGGGGGAGACCAACCTGCGCCTGGCTGACGTGGTTGTTATTAACAATGTTGATGCAGCAGGCCCTGAAGATGTGGCCCTGGTTCGAAACAACATCCTTAAAGTTAATCCCGGGGCTGCTATCATTGAGGCCGCTTCCCCGGTAAGCCTGGCCCAGCCGGATGCGGTCAGGGGCAGGAAGGTGCTGGTGGTGGAAGACGGCCCCACGGCCACTCATGGCGAAATGGAGTTTGTTTACGGATATATCGCCGCCAAGAAATTTGGCGCCGCCGCAATGGTTGATCCCCGTCCCTTTGCCGTAGGTACCATTAAAGATACATATGAGCAATACCCACATATCGGCGCTCTGCTCCCGGCAATGGGTTATAGCCCACAGCAGGTCAGAGACCTGGAGGCTACCATCAACGCCTCCGATGCCGATGTGGTTGTTGCGGGCACGCCCATCGACTTGAGCCGTATAATTAAGGTTAACAAACCAATCGTCCGCATCAGCTATGAGCTGCAGGAGATCGGCCAGCCGACCCTGGATCAGCTTTTACAAAAAGTCCTTTAAGACTAAAAGGACCGCAAAGAACAACTTAAGGGGTCGTCCCAAATGACTTTTGGGACGACCCCGATTTTTACTGCGTTGAAGCACCATTCATCCCCCGGCAGCCCGCGAAAATGCGTCATTCATTTTCTTTCATCATTGACTTAATCCCTGTTGCGGCGTTCACCCACCGCGGCACCCCCGTAATAAAGTATATAGACACTACTGGTGGCTTTGGGCCGGTATCTTAAGCGGGATGCAGGATGCAAGGAAGCTGCGGTTTAATATTACCCGGGTAAGCGCAACTTTCCCGAAATTTCTCTGCAGTCGCTGTTTTGGCCCATGAAAATCTAGGGTTTTCTCCGCCGCCCCGGTGATCCATGCCGTCCGGTTAATCTTCGAGGAACCGGTGTATGCCTGGACAGGCCTGCAAATATTTGTGACGTAAAGGCGGACCCTGCAGGAACCGGTCCCCAAAACATTGAATTTTCCAGTGATGGGAAAAATAAAGGAAAGGATGGAACGAGGATAAACACTGAGGAGGGTTTGTAATGAGACGGCGGAAGATATGGCTCGCTCTTTTGGCGTTGCTTTGCTTCATCGCGGCCTCCTGCGTGCCGGCGGAAGACGATACAGCTTTCCCCGGTGAAGCTGTGGACGGCGAGACCGGAGAAAACCTGGACGAAGAACCGGTGGACGCAGCCGGCGGTCCGGAAGAAGTGCCGGAAGAAGTGGAAGAAACGCACGCACAGCCGCAAACCGGGCAAAGCAGCGAGCCAAGTGAAGCAGAGACGCCCCACACGTTAAAGCTTACCCTTTACTTCTCTGATCTGGAGGCCATTGAAACGGGCGCAACCGGGCAAACGGGCTATGTGAAGGCGGTGACCCGTGAGCTGCCCAATACCAAGGCGGTGTTGCGCCTGGCCCTGCAGGAGCTGATCAAGGGGCCGCAGCCGGGCGAGGGCAACCTGGGGCGGACACTGCCCGCCGAAACGCGCATCCTGGGGCTGACCATTGATCACGGGGTGGCGGTGATCAATTTTTCTTCCGACCTCTTGACCGCTGCGGACAGCCCCGGAGGCAGCCTGGGCGGCACTGTCTTTAGGGAGTCCATCGTCTACACGGCGACCCAGTTCTCCACGGTGGATGCCGTCCTGGTGCAGGTGGACGGTGAGCCCTACTCCGACGGCCACTATTTCTGGGATAAACCGGTCGGCAGAAACGAATTGTAGACAAAAGTTGGAAGTTGCATTGCAGAAACAAGTAAGCAACCGAAACTTTAAAGGAACAATCAATCATGTCTGTTTTTTTCGGCCAGGTTGTGGTTACGGCAGAGCTATTGAACAAAGTAGTTAAACCGTTCATCCTGAACCGCCAGTCGGTCTTGAGCGACATTGAGTTTGCGGTGAACAGGGGAACGATCACTTTCAGCGCCCGGGGAAAACATTTCGTCCAGTTTCGAGCGGAAGGCGCCGTGCGCATCATCAGCTTCAACTTTGGGCCGGGCGGGCACAACCTGACCCTGGCGGTGGAGACCAGGCTCTATCCAAGAGTGCTGGATTTGTTTGCGCGCAATCCCCTGGAAATGATCTTCGCCGGTCAACCCGGAATGCGCATTAAAGGGACGATCATGCAAATTGAACTGCGAGAAATCCCCTGGGTGGCCTCCATCGGCAAGTTGCCGGTGGGCGGCGCGGATATTTTCTCATTGCTGGAAGTGGAGTTCGCCGGCAAAAGTGAAGCCGGGCTTTTGTTCAACCTCAGCCTGGCGGAGCATGCGATGAAGCCGCGGCGGGAACCGACAGGCCATTAAATCGCAGAAGGAGAGAGGATACACGGTTAAATTGTGGGATAAGATATAAAAAGATTGAGAAAAGAGCAAATTTATCCTTTCTTCCCAGATCAAACTTAGTTATAATACAGGTTAAATAACCTTTGTTATATTACTATTGCCAGAGGAGTGAGCACAATGCATAAAATGACGCAAAAAACCCTGGAGGAAG
>JAKOVL010000184.1 GCA_029782095.1 Bacillota bacterium
AATGCCCCTGTGCTCGTTGAATTAAAAGAAGAAGTCCAAAGGGAGTTGAAACGTTTACGGCAAAGACAGACGCATGGCTTAGAGTATCTCAATAACGTTCCCCTGTTTCGTAGTGGCAGTAACTTCACCCGAATGGTTTTGAAGCAGTTAAATGAAAAAAGCGTTGTTTAACCTGAATGCGGGGTTTCTAAATACCTACAGTGCCTTGACACGATCGGCTGTCTCCACTGGCTTGAGACGGCCCCATATTCTGGCGTAAAATAGAGTCGCAACCCTGGCGTACTGCTTAAATCTCCCCTCCCCCCCTTTATTAGAGCCTGCCTTCATCCTTCTTTATCTACCATATTTTTTGCCTGGTCCCCATATACTTTAGGTAGGGTCGCACCGCAACTATTTTTTCATTGCGGCAAACATAGCCCGCAGCTTCATAACCGTACCAGACCGGCTATTAATCCCACTCTCTCTAGCCTGAGACTATAATCCCGGACGCTCAACTTAGCACCAATCACATTATTCCAGCAAATATCCGTAGATCCGGGCCCGTGGATCAACAGGAAAAGGAGGGATTGGCGTGGATTTTAGCCTGAGCGACGGTCAATTAATGATTCAACAGGCGGTGCGGGAATTTGCCCAAAAAGAGCTGGCGCCCATCGCCGCCCGGTTGGATCGGGAAAGCAGGTTTCCCCGGGAAATAATCGAACGCATGGCCGCCATGGATCTGTTCGCCCTGCCTTTCAGCGAAGACTGCGGCGGCACCGGCGATGGCTACCTGGCCTACGTCATCGCCGTGGAAGAGATCTCCCGGGCCTGCGCCTCTACCGGTATCACTTATGCTGCCCATTGCTCCATCGGAACCGGATCAATTTATCTTTTTGGCAGCGAAGCGCAGAAACAAAAGTGGGTCGTTCCCTGTGCCAGGGGCGAGATGCTGGCCGCCTTCGGCCTGACCGAACCTGAAGCCGGATCCGACGCCGGCGCCACCCGCACCACCGCGGTCCTGGACGGTGACTACTGGGTGATCAATGGTAGCAAGTGTTTCATCACCAACGCTACCCAGGCCGGCGTGGCTGTAATTACAGCGGTAACAGAACCGGGCCGGGGTACAGCGGGGATCAGCGCTTTTATTGTGCCCACCGATTCTCCCGGCTTTAAAGTATCCCCGCCCTACGAAAAACTGGGCCTGAGGGCTTCGGACACCGCGGAGATAATCCTGGAAGATGTGCGCGTGCCCCGGGAAAATCTGTTGGGCGAGCAGGGACAGGGGTTCAAACAGTTTTTACAGGTCCTGGACGGGGGCCGTATCAGTATCGGCGCCCTTTCGGTGGGCATTGCCCAGGCCTGCCTGGACGCTTCCCTGGCTTATGCCGGGGAGCGGGTGCAGTTCGGCCGGCCCATCTCCAAGTTCCAGGCCATCCAGTTTAAACTGGCCGATATGGCCATGGCCGTGGAGCTGGCCCGCCTGGCAGTTTACCGGGCCGCCTGGCTGAAAGACCAGGGCCTGCCGTTTACGCGAGAAGCGGCCATGGCCAAGCTGTTCGCCTCGGAAACGGCGGTGAAGGCAGCCCTGGAAGCGGTCCAGATTTTCGGCGGCTACGGCTACACCTGTGATTACCCGGTAGAGCGCTACCTGCGTGACGCCAAGCTGATGGAGATCGGCGAAGGCACCTCGGAAGTACAGCGCCTGGTCATCGCCCGGCAACTGGGATGCTAAGAGAAGGTGTCTCCGCGCCGGCGGGGACTCCACCACTGTCTGCTGATACGCCTCGCCCCCCCCACCCCGACCCTCCCCCACGAGGGGGGAGGGTATCGGTTAACGATTTGTTTTCTCTATTCACGGCGCTCAGTGCAGCGGCGACAGTTCCCTCTCCCCTGGCGGGAGAGGGTTAGGGAGAGGGGGAAAAAGGATGAAGCACGCATACAAGCGGAGCTCCGGAACCGCCTAAAAAAAAGCAAGGAGGTTATACGCACATGGCTAAAAGAGTCGGTATCGTGGGGGCGGCGGTTACGCCCTTTAAAGGAAGATGGCACGAAAAGACCTATTATGAACTGGCCCAGATGGCCACGGCGGAGGCCCTGGCCGATGCCGGATTGGAGCCCAAAGACATTGACGGCGTTTTTTATGGTATCTACAACGATATTTTCCAGCGCACCTGCATCCCGGAGCACCCGCTGCAGGGCATCATCGGGCTGCAGAATAAATTCGGGATGCGCGTGAGCAACGGCGGCGCCACCGGAGCCTATACCCTTTCTGCGGCCCACGCCTACGTGGCGGCCGGGCGTTTTAAAGCCGTCCTGGTGCTGGGCGTGGAAAAGGCCACGGACTGCTACGATTTTCAGTCCATGTCCGCCACGCCGGAGGTGATCAAAACCATCGGCTGGTCGGGGGACAGCTTCTTCGAGCAGAAGCTGGGCTGGACCGCCGCCGACAGCTACGCCGAGGTGGTTCTCGCTTATAAAGACGAATATCCCGGTGATTTAAAGCCCGAAGTGACGGCCCAAATCTCCGCCCTCCTCAGCGAGCAGGCCCGCAGCAATAATTTTGCCCAGAGGCAGTTCGACCAGGTCACCCCGGAAGAGGTCCTTAACTCACGTATTGTCGTCGAACCGTTTAAAGAGCTGGAAATCTGCGTCTACTCGGAAGGGGCGGCAGCGCTGGTCGTGGCCGAAGAAGAGACCGCCAGGGCCATTGCCAAACAGACCGGCCAGCCGGTAGTCTGGATAACCGGCGTGGGCGAATCCAATGAACATTCGTTTGCCGGGCGCAACCACAAGATTATGCACCGTATCATCTCCGATCATATCGCCGCCCGGCAGGCCTACCAGATGGCCGGGATTAAAGATCCGTTGCGGGCGGTGGATGTAGTCGAAGCCCATGATGCCTTCGTGCACCAGCTGGAGATCACCATGGCCGAGATGGGTTTTGTGCCCCTGGGCAACGCTGACAGCCTCATTGAAGACGGACTCATTTTACCCGGCGGGCCCCTTTTGCTTAACCCCTGCGGGGGTCTGATCTATTCCGGCCACGCCGTAGGGGCCAGCAATATTATGTCTGCCTGGTCAGCCCGGAATGAATTGATCCGGCGCCGGCTAAAGACCGGCCTGGTGCACGGTACCGGCAGCACCATCGCCCAGTACGGCGTGGTCCTGATCCTGGAGCATGATTAATCTTATCTTTCCCATTACTATGGAGGTGACCAGTTTGGGCAACAAAGTAATTCCCCTGGATATTATCCCCGACCGCAGCGGGCATACCGTAACCATAGACGGCCGGAACTACCTGGTGATGAACGACGCCATGTTTACTTTCTACCAGCGCTCCATGGGCGAACTCAGTGACTTTTTCCTGGCCCTGCGCGACGAAAAGAAAATATTGGGCTGCCGTTGCACCAAATGCGGCATGGTCCGGGTGCCGCCCTTTGTCACCCGCTGCCCCGATTGCAACTTCGCCCCGGTGGAAACGGTGGAGATGGGCGATACCGGTAAAATGCTGGCCACACCCCCCATTACCTATTTCGCCAATTCGCTGTTTCAGCAGCAGGTTCCCTTTGGCCGCGGCCGCCTGCTGCTCGAGGGCGCGGATACGGCCCTGAGCATAAACTTCTATACCACAAAAGGCATTCTCGTGCCCGGTCTGGTAAAAAAAGGCACGGAAATGAAGATAATTTTCCGTGATGACCGGGTCGGAGAGATTACCGACATCTTTTGCGTGCCCGCTGCAGAGCTGACCGCAGAGCAGCTGTCTCAAAAAGGGCTGACGGCATCGGCCCTGGACTGGGAAACTTCAACGGAGCCGGCGCTGCCCCCGGCCGGTGAAACAGAAGCGCAGCATGTCGCAGCTGTCCTGCGAGAGCTGCAAGCCCTGGCCGGGGAGATGAACGGCTGCGAACGGGCGCGCAAAGATATCGCCGGCTGGCACCGCACCGTTCTGGTCAAAGCGGCGGGCGGAGAGTTTACTCTGAAAATAGATGACGGGAACCTGGCCATTGAGCCCGGGCCAACGGAGCAGAGCGATTTTGTGATGGTCAGCCCTGATCCAAAAGTGCTCCTGGACGGCCTTGCCTACCGGGGTTCCCTGACCCAGGCCATCATGACCTGGGATCTCTGGATCAGCAAAAACATTGAATTTAACACCATCTTTAAACTGGAGCGGATGGCCCGCTCACTGGCCAGATCCAAGAAAGTTTAGGGCCTGGAACGGTAAGACAGGAGGTGGTCTAGGGGAAAACGGCAACGGCACCAGGCTGAGGTGCCTCCGCCGGACGGGCAGCGGCAAAACCGCTTTTTCCCCTCCCTCCTGTCTCGTTCAATAATCCTAAACTGCCATTCTGGACACTGGTTTTGAATTCTGGGCCTGGTTCAGGTTAAGTCTCGATCCGAATTTTTACACGCTCGCTTCTGAGCCGAGATTAAACTCCCGTTCGAGCTTCTGGATGACGCGCTTTTCTATGCGTGAAACATAGGAGCGGGAGATGCCCAGTTTGGAGGCGATCTGTTTTTGGGTATGGCGTTTGCCGTTGTCCAGTCCGAACCGCATCAGCAGAACAATTTTTTCACGGTTCTTGAGGTTGCACACCATCTGGGCAAGCTTCTCCTGGAGCAGGTTCAGCTCTACTGTATCCAGGATGCTGTCGTCGGAAGCGATCACTTCCATCAAAGTAATCTCGTTGCCCTCTTTATCCACGCCAATGGGCTCCTGTAAGGATACTTCCTGCTTTCTTCGCTGGGTAGAGCGAAGAAACATCAGGATTTCGTTTTCAATACAGCGGGCGGCATAGGTGGCCAAACGGGTGCCCCGCTGCTGATTAAAGGTATTAACCGCTTTAATCAAACCGATGGTGCCGATAGATATGAGATCTTCTTTATCTTCGCCGGTGTGTTCAAATTTCTTGATTACGTGCGCCACCAGGCGCAGGTTATGTTCGATTAAAAGCCGTCGGGCTTCGGGATCGCCCTTCTCCATCCTGATTAAATACTCCCTCTCCTTTTCTGCGGAAAAAGGACGGGGAAAAGAACTATTCTGAATATGCCCCACCATCAGCCAGAGCTCCCGCAAGGCTGTTAGCAGCGACATTAAAAAGAACATGGGCGTCCCTCCTGAATTTGCAAGTACCTAAATTGTATGTGCCGGACATGCCAAATGTGCCTGTCTTTTAAATACTTTTTCCCGGAGCTCAGGACATGCCCGGCAGGCAACTGGAGGAAGAATACAGGGATGCGTCGAAAATATATTGAATATGCTTGCATAGATAAATTTTTCTGGGGGTTGCTGCTTTGAGAAGCATGGCATTTATCAAAAAATGGATTATCTTTTCAGCTCTGGGCGCTCTGCTTATGCTGGTTGCACGCTATACGGTTACAGATGCATTTCTTGCAACCGCTGGATTAATCTGCTATATTGCTTTGGTTGGCTATATCTGGCACCGGACCCACCTCTCTTTTCAAAAAAAGCTCGATCAACTTTACGCCGAGAGCCACGAGGACCAGCTTACCGGGGTTAAGAACAGGCGCTACCTTTTCGAGAGAATGCAAGAGCTGATGGCGCGACATGCAAGGAGCGGCGAAAAGTTTGCCCTTGTCTTATTCGATCTGGATAATTTTAAGAACTGCAATGACCAGTTTGGCCACCCGGCCGGGGACAGGGTGCTGCAGGAAGCAGCCAAGCTGCTGCAAAGGAGCACCCGGGAGCAGGAGACCCTTGCCCGCTATGGCGGCGATGAATTTGTCCTGCTTCTGCCGGGTAGCGGGTTCCAGGAGGCCCAGGAGACGGCAAAAAGACTTCGCCAGGAGCTTGAGCAAAGCAGCTTTACAATTAATGGCCAACAGCTGGCGCTCCAGGTTAGCAGCGGGGTGGCCGTTTGCCCGGATGACGGCCTGGAAATTGAGGATTTGTTGAATGCGGCCGATCGGAACCTCTACCGCGATAAAAGAAAATACGCTTTTCCTGCAGCGGAAGAAAAAGATCATTCAGAAACACCATGTCGCCCAAAAGAAAAAAACGGGCTGCGGCGTACAAGAAACCGCCCGGGTGAACGGTAAACATTCTATTTATGTTATGCCGGTAAATCCCTCCGTTTACCTGTCGATAAGAAAAAATTATAGGCACTGAGACAGGTAACCAGGGCTGTGGGGGCAAACTATATGCTTGAGAATAAAATAACAAACCCTGCGGAGGGAGTGCTGATGGATTACTTTATTGATGCGTTGGGCGATATTTGCCCGGTTCCGATTATTAAGGCTGAAAAAGTACTTAAACAGATCAAGGTTAACGACAGGGTTGTCGTGGAAACCGATCACTCCTGCTCGATTGCCAGCGTCACCAACCATTTTGCAAAAAAATTCGGCTATCCTTCAACAATCGAAGAGGTAGAAGAAGGAATATGGCAGATTACCATTACAAAAAAAAGTTAACAGAAGCCCCTGTCTTTGGAGGTAAGCATCTTAATAAAAGCGCCATAGGGCTGCTTTTTGATGACATGAGAATAGTAAAGCAGGGTATAGTCATGGTTTAAAGGCAGATCCTTTACCGGCAAGGCTTTAAGTATTTTATAGCGCAGTTCCTTGCGCACCGCCATTTTCGGCAAAAGAGAAACGCCATTATTCGAGGTAATCGCCGAAACGATGGCATTGATCGAGCTGAGCTCCATGGCCACGTTCAGATCCTGCAGGCTTAAGTTTTGCTCCAGCAGCGCCTGTTCGAGGCTGGCCCTGGTACCTGAACCCGGTTCCCTGATAATTAAAGGCAACTCGACCAGCTCTTCCAGGCTTAATTCAGTCATACCCTGGTAGGGCTCAACATTGGGCGCCACCAGGAAGAGCTTGTTGCGCATGATCCAGCGGCTGAAAATTTCCTCCCTGGCAAACCGCTCCTTATGTGAAACCTGCAAGGGTCCTTCCACCAGCCCCACTTCCACCCGGCGCATCAGCAGCCTGTTAACCACATCACCGGAGTTGCAGATCTCCATCTGCACCCGGTAGCCGGGGTATTTCTCTTTAAATAGAAAAACGGTGCAGGGCAAACCAAAGTTGCCGATGGTGCTGGCGGCGGCAATGAGCATGTCGTCCACCCGGCTGCGGGTACGTTCGATCTCTTTTTGAATATTGGTAAACATGGAGACAATTCTTTTTCCTTCATTGTAGACAAACAGCCCCACCTCGGTAGGCGTGACCCCTTTATTGGTCCGCTCGAGGAGCTTGACCTGGTAATAATCCTCCAGCTCTTGAATCTTCACGCTGACGGCGGGCTGGGTGACAAAAAGCTTCCGGGCCGCCTTGGAAATGCTGCCCGCCTCTACAACCGTGCAAAATGTGTTTAAATGGCTGTAATCCATCGGTTTTACTTCTCCATTTATAGTATAATAAGTTCATATGGTGATTTATTTTTCTTATACGACTTTGTATATTATTATAACATAATTAGTAGGAGTGATTTAAATCGACCGGCCTCTTGATCTTAAGCTAAAATCAAAGAAAATTCAACAAAAAAGATGGGGCCTTCCTCTCTTAATCCTGGCTGCGGCGCTCCTGCTGTACAGCAGTTATAACCGCGGCTTCTTCTACCCCGCCCTGTGCGGTCTCCTGTTCGGATACATCATGCAGCGCTCCCGTTTCTGCTTTGCTGCAGGCTTTAGAGATATATTTCTCATCCGCAACACCACCATGGCCCGGGCCGTACTGCTTACCCTGGGCCTGACCACCTTCGCTTTTACCCTGATTTATGCCTCAACTAATGGAGCAGTGCGCCTGAACGTTAATCCGGTGGGGCTCCATACCGTCGCTGCCGGCCTCATTTTCGGCTTCGGCATGGTCATCGCCGGCAGCTGTGTTTCCGGCTGCCTCATGCGCATGGGAGAAGGATACGTGATGCAGTGGTTTACCTTTGCCGGCCTGCTGGCCGGATCCGCCGCCGGGGCGTGGCACCTGGGCTGGTGGTACCAGTTTTCCATCTCCCGCTCACCTACCATATATTTCCCCGATTATTTTGGCTGGCTGCCTTCCCTGGCGCTGCAGCTAACCCTGCTGCTGCTCCTTTACCTTCTGGCCTGGCACTATGAAAGGAAAAACGGTTTAGCCGGCATAAGCCGGGAAAAGCCCCCGGTGCGCCGGGCTGTCTCCCGCTTCATAAGCCTATTTACCGGCCGCTACTGGCCTTACCACATCGGCGCGGTCGGACTGGCCCTGGTCAACTCGCTCTTCCTTTACCTGTGGGGGCGCCCCTGGGGCATAACCGGGGGGCTGACCTATTTCTCCGGCTGGCTCAGTGCACAGGTCGGCCTGAGGCCGGAGCAATGGCGCTATTTTGAAGGCCTGCTCTATACCGGGGATAACCGCCTTTTTCTAAACCACCCGTTCATCGACTTGGCGGCAGCCATGATCGGCGGCTCATTCCTGTCCAGTCTGCTGCATCGCGAATTTCGCCTCCGCCGCCCCCGCTCCCGCAAATATCTGCTGTCAGCCATGGCCGGCGGCATCCTGATGGGCTACAGTTCGCGGCTTGCCCTCGGCTGCAATATCGGCGGATTTTTGGGCGGGGTCAGCTCCCTCTCCCTGCACGGCTGGATTTTCGGCCTGGCTATCCTGGCCGGCGCATACCTGGGGGGCAAATTCTTCATCCGCTACCTGCTCTGATCTTTCGCGGCCAGGCGGCCCTGCTGCGGGATGCTTTCTGTCGGGGTACAAGGCTTTTCTGCAGTATCAGAATGGAGGGCGGCGGTGCTGCAGCCAAAGGAAAAGCAATTATTTAAAAAAAAGGATTTTTCTAAGACTCTTTAGAATAAGTTATATGTATTACTATAAATAAAACTAATATCAACTAGGTGTCGACAAATGGAATCTCTTTTTTTGCTATTGCAAGTGAAACAATTCCCATGCATACATATCAACTCAAGCGAATTAGTAGGTTTTATTTTTAATCACTTCAGCATACCAACCCCGGGGAGGTGATTTTAAAGGGACAGGTCTAGACTCAGCAAAAAGCCCGGTAGTCGTATCTGTAGGAGGTCAGCATTTCATTTTTCGGTTTTTTTGAAGCCTATTTATAGGGGTGGTAAAGAGTGACGGTAAAAACCTTTAACCGGGGGGTTTTCCTCCCCCACTACAAAAAGTATTCAGAAGATAAACCCATCACCACCATCTCCCTGCCTGAAGAGGTCATCATACCGCTGCACCAGCATACCGGAGCGCCATGTCATGCTGTGGTCAAGGTGGGAGACAAGGTCAAAACCGGCCAAAAGATCGGCGAAAGCAACGCTTTTGTCAGCGCCTATATCCATGCCAGTGTTGACGGAACGGTCACAGCCATCGAGCCCCGGCCCTATTTTACCGGCGGCCAGGTGGAAAGTGTGGTCATCCAGGTTGATCCCGATCAAAAAGAGCCGGAATGGCCCGAACGGGATATCGCCAAGCTTTCCAAGGACGAGATTAAGGCGGCGATCAAAGAAGCCGGCATTGTGGGCATGGGCGGCGCCGCTTTTCCCACCCATGTCAAGTTAAGCCCACCCAAGGCCATCGATGCGGTAATCATTAATGGCTGCGAGTGCGAGCCATTCCTGACCTGCGACCACCGCATGATGGTGGAGATGACCGATGAGTTGATTGAAGGAGCCAAGCTCATCGCCAGGGTTGTAGATGCGCCCAGGATCATTTTCGGGGTTGAAACCAACAAGCCCGATGCCATTGAGGCGCTTAATGCAAAGATCGCCGGGGAGAGCAATATTGAAGTGATTCCCCTCGATGTTAAATACCCGCAAGGCTCTGAGAAGCAATTAATCAAAGCGACCATGGACCGGGAAGTGCCCCCAGGCAAACTGCCTTTTGACGTGGGCGTTGTGGTGCAAAACGTGGCTACCGCCATTGCCGTTTACCAGGCCTGCCGTTTTGAAAAGCCCCTTTACGAGCGGGTGCTGACCATTACCGGCGACGGCGCCGCCAAGCCCGGGAACGTAAAAGTGCGCATCGGCACGCCCATCGGCCACGTGATCGAGCAGTGCGGCGGCTTTAAAGGTGCTTCCATTGAAGAAACCGAGCTGGACAAAAGCGAAGTGCGCTATCCCGTGTTCGCTCCGCCTCACCTGGTGGGGAAGATTATTATGGGCGGCCCCATGACCGGATGGGCCCAGAAACGCCTGGACATTCCGGTGGTCAAGGGGACCAGCGGCATTTTGATTTTCACCCCCGCCATGGTGGTCGATTCCGCGCACATGTCCTGCGTCCGCTGCGCCAAGTGCGTGGAGCATTGTCCCATGTTCCTCTATCCCAACTATATCGGGGTATATGCGGAAACGGGCCGCTACTCCCTGGCCGCCGAATGGGGCGCCATGGATTGCTTTGAGTGCGGCATCTGTGTATATGTCTGCCCCTCCAACCGGCCCATTGTGCAATTTGTTAGAGAAACAAAAAGACGAATCGCTGCAGCCCGCGCGGCCAAGTAGCCGCAAGCGGTCCAGCGCAGCTTTGTATCGTTATTTAGAGGAGGGTAAAGGATAACATGGTGGATCACGAACTGCAATTAACAGTTACTCCATCCCCACACCTGAGATCACCGGCAACGGTAAGCCATGCCATGCGCGACGTGATCATCGCCCTGGCTCCCGTTACCATTGTCTCCATTGTCCTGTTTAAATGGAGCGCAGTATTTTTAATTTTTGTCTGTATGGCTACCGCAGTGCTGACAGAGCTGCTCTTCCGCAAAGTAATGAAGAAGCCGCCCAGTTTAAGGGACGGCAGCGCCCTGGTTACAGGATTGCTGGTGGCCTTGCTTTTTGGAGCCGGCACAGCCTGGTGGACCGGCATACTGGCCACCTTTATCGGCATCGGACTGGCCAAGGAGCTCGTGGGCGGCCTGGGCTGGAACCGTTTTAACCCGGCCCTGTTCGGCCGTTTCGCGGTAATTATGCTGGTGCCGGTATTCAATTATGTTACCGTTACCTTTGCTCCCTTGCGTCCTTTCTTCGGCAGCATGGACGTTGTCACCCAAGCCACCCCGCTGGCTTTATTAAAGCAGGGTGTAATCGATCAAATGCCTTCCTTGGGCCGCCTCTTTTTGGCCCATCCCGGCGGCTCCCTGTCGGAAACATCGGCCCTGGCGGTACTTATCGGCGGTGCCTACCTGCTCTATAAAAAACATATCAGCTGGCATATCCCGGTGGCGATCATCGGCACCACCTTCCTTTACGGGCTCATCGCCGAAGGCAGCTTCTACCTGGGCCTCTATCATGTGCTGGCTGGCGGAGTGCTGATCGGCGCCCTGTTTATGGCCACCGACTGGGTAACCAGCCCCATTACCCCACAGGGAAAATTGATCTTCGGGGTTTGCATCGGGCTGCTGCTGATGACTTTCCGCGTGGCCCTGGCGCCCACCGAAGGGATGGCTTTCTCCATCCTGATTATGAATGCCTTTGTCCCACTGATCGACCGCCTTACCAAGCGGCCCAAGTTCGGTGAAGTTAAAGCTAAAGCAAAAGAAAGAATCGCTCCCGCGGCGGCGAAACCGGCCGTGGGGAAGAGCAATTAGCAGGGGGTGACCTAATCTATGAAGCTATCACGGCGTAGTTTTTTAAAGCTTACTGGAACAGCCGCCGCCGCGTCCCTCCTGGTGGGCTCCGGCATGAAGGGAGTTGCTGAAGCGGCCGAACCGGTACGGGTCCACTACGGACGCGAAGTGCCGACCATCTGCACCTTCTGCGGTGTCGGCTGCGGCATTATCTGCCACGTGCAAAACGGTGTCATTATCAACGCTGAGGGCGATCCGGACCACCCAATCAATGAAGGAACCCTGTGCAGCAAAGGCTCTTCCATCTATAATGTTTCTTATATTTACGATTCCAAGGGCCGCCCCAAGCCCAATCCCAACCGCCTGACCAAGCCCCTTTACCGGGCACCGGGCAGCAGCACCTGGGAAGAGAAAAGCTGGGAGTGGATGTATGATACCATCGCCCAGCGCATCAAGGATACCCGCGATAAGTACTTTACCGAAAAGGATGAAAACGGGGTTACAGTGAATCGTACCGATGCCATCGCCTGGCTGGGCAGCGCCTTCTGCACCAACGAAGAAAACTATCTCTTCCATAAGATGGCGCGGGCCCTGGGGATCGTTAACATCGATCACTGTGCCCGTCTCTGACACTCTTCCACGGTCGCCGGTCTTGGCGCCACGTTTGGAAGAGGCTGCATGACCAATCACTGGATTGACTACAAAAACTCGGATGTATTTATGAACATCGGAGGCAATACCGCGGAAAACCACCCCATCTCCATGAAATGGATTGAAAGGGCACGCCAGGAAAGAGGGGCCAAGCTGATCGTGGTAGATCCGCGCGTCACCCGCACCGCCGCAGTGGCTGACCTGCATGTCCCCATTCGTCCCGGCACCAATATCGCTTATCTCGGTGGGCTGATCAACTATATCTTGCAAAATGAACTCTATCAAAAAGAATATGTCAGGCATTACACCGACGCCCCCTACCTGGTAGACGAAGGCTTCAGTTTTGATGAAGAGACCGGTCTCTTCTCCGGTGCTGAAGATGACCCGGTCCGAAACGCCAAGAAGTATGATCGCTCCACCTGGAGCTACCAGAAGGATGCCGCGGGCAATATCCTCAGGGACCCGGAGATGCAGGATCCGCAGTGCGTGCTGCAAATACTGAAGCAATTCTATGCCAAGTATACCCTCGATAATGTGAGCAAGATTACCGGCTGCGACCCGGCTGTTCTCGAGGAATCTTACAAGCTTTACGCCTCCACCGGCCAGCCGGGCAAAGCCGGCAATATTCTTTACGCCATGGGGATTACCCAGTTCACCCACGGCACGCAAAATGTGCGCGCCATCGCCATGGTGCAGCTGCTTTTGGGCAATATGGGCATCCCCGGCGGCGGGGTCAACGCCCAGCGCGGCCAGTCCAACGTGCAGGGTTCTACCGATATGGCCATCCTCTACCATATCATTCCCGGGTACCTGGGAGTGCCCAGGGCGGCGCTGCACCCGACCCTGGCCGATTATATCGAGAAGGAAACCCCGGCCACCGGCTGGTGGGCGAATAAACCGAAGTACCTGGTCAGCATGCTCAAGGCCTTCTGGGGCAGCCATGCCACCGCGGACAACGATTTCTGCTACGACTACCTGCCCAAGGTGGATCACCGCGATCATTCCCATATCGCCATGTATAAATACATGGGCGAAGGTGAAGTTAAGGGGATGATCTGCTGGGCAGATAACCCCGCGGTCACCGGTCCTTCGGCCGGTCATAAGCGCGAGTACCAGACCAAACTGGAGTGGCTGGTTTCGGTGGACATCTTTGAAAACGAGACGGCTGCCTTTTGGAAAGCCCCCGGCATGAACCCGGCGGAAATAGAAACCGAGGTGTTCCTGCTCCCCGCTGCCGCCTCCTATGAACGGGAAGGCACCAAGGCCAACAGTGGGCGCTGGATCCAGTGGCAGTGGCAGGCCCAAAACCCGCCCGGAGAATGTAAATCCGACCTGCAAATAGTCTACGATCTGTTTAGAAAGGTGCAGGAAAAATACGCCGACGGAACCGGCGCTTTCCCGGATCCCATTGTCAAGATGAAGTGGGACTACGGTAAAAATGAAGACCCGGCACAGGTGGATATCGTCAAGGTCTGCCTGGAGCTGAACGGGTACAACACTTCTACCGGGGAGCCGGTCACTAATTTTCTGGGCCTGCAGGACGACGGCAGCACCGCCTGCGGCAACTGGCTCTACAGCGGCTACTACAATAACCTCGACAACCCGGCCTGCAAGAGCAGGATCAAGGAGAAGGAAGGCATCGGCTCCAACCTGGGCTGGGCTTTTGCCTGGCCCCTTAACCGGCGCATCGTCTACAACCGCTGCTCGGCCGATCCGGAAGGAAATCCCTGGAACCCGGAACTGCAGGTATTCTGGTGGGACGAGGAAGGCAAGCTGGTCAAGAACCTGGATATTCCCGACTGGCCCGGCTCCTGGAGCTTTGAGGAGGTGGCCCAATTCCCCTTCATCATGCTGCCAATAGGCCGCGGCCGCCTCTTCTCTGACGCGGTCAACGACGGACCTCTCCCGGCCCACTTTGAGCCGGCGGAAAGCCCGGTGCCGAACCTGCTTTATCCCAAGGCCACGTTCAACCCGGTCAGCCAGCGCTGGTACGACAATTACGCCGCTGTGGGCGACAGCAACTACCCCTACATTATGACCACTTATCGCATCACCGAGCACTACCAGTCCGGTGCTGTGACCCGGAACATCCCCTGGTTGAACGAGATGATGCCGGAGCTCTTTGTCGAGATCGATGAAGAGCTG
>JAKOVL010000201.1 GCA_029782095.1 Bacillota bacterium
ACAGCCTCTACCGTTACCCTGTCTCCCCGGACATAAACGCCGCCGCCGGACACTGACCCGCCTTCCACGGGAGAAGCCACCACATTAATGTCGTACAGCGGCAGGAAGTGGGCCACCAGCTCCACCGGCTCGTCGGGCATAATAAATTCATATACCGGCTGGGTGCTCACCACCTCGCCATTTTGGGTCCAATGGACGAAAACGAAATTGCTAAAAGGTTCTGCGGTAACGGTAACGGTTTGGCCCACGTCGTACAGGCCCGCCCCATGGACGGTGCCGCCAACAAATTCGCCGAAGCTAATCTGAACCTGGTGGGCTTTGACAAAGTGCCCCACCAGAGAACGGTTCCGATCGATGTTAAAAGTAAAGCTGCTGCCATAGCTGAGCATCTCGCCGTCCTCAGTCCAATGGCTAAAGCGGTATCCATATGATGGCTTCGCTTCAACGCTGACGCTGCTGCCGTCGCCGTAGTAGCCGCGTCCTTCAAAGCTTCCGCCTTCTTTGGGCTCAGCAGTCAGCCCTAAATAGAACACCTTGACAAAATTGGCCACAAGGCTGCGGTCTTCGGTGAGGGTAAAAGAGTAGCTAATATCATTGCTTACTACTTCGCCATCTTCCGTCCAATTTACAAACCGGTAATTTACTTTCGGTATGGCAAATACCGATACGGTGGACCCTTCGTTAAAAGTGCCGCCTCCCGAAACATATCCCCCTTCGGGCAGCGATGACGCGAGGGTGACCGTATACTCATTCACTTTTCTAAACACAGCCTCGAAGCTAAAGTCGGCTTCAGCGGTAAACCGGTATCGCGCCCCGGCGTCCTCCAGCCTGACCCCATCTCTGAGCCAGTAATCGAATTCATAACCGGGGTTGGCAATAGCCGTAATGGTCACCTGGCTGCCCTTCTCGTAAAAACCTGCTCCGATGACCCTGCCGCCTTCGGCGGGAGTTGCCGTAAGAGTAATTTCGGTATAAGGTTCGAATCTGGCAACCAGGTGGCGATCTTCAGCAGCATTAAAAGTCAACTGCGCCTGGTCCGAAACAAGAGTGCCGTTTTCATACCAGCCGCTGAAACGGTGGTATTCAGCGGGATAGGCTTTCAGGACTATCTCTTCGCCCGGCTTGTATGCGCCGCCTCCGCGGACCCTACCTCCATTTTCAGGCTCTACTGCGGTGCTAATATTGCAAGCGGGGACAAAATGGGCCGTCAATTGAAGATGCCTGTCGCCCCGGAATTCAAAAACGGGATCATAATACTCTTTATCCCCTTCAGTCCACTTTTCAAACAGGTATCCCTCGTCTGGAACAGCAATGATCATGGACTTTCGGCCCGCCAAAGTGGTGGTTCCTGGGGTCTTTACGCTGCCCCCGATATTGTTCGCCACGGTTACATCAATATTGTAAACCTTGGCAAATTCGGCCACCAGCGTCCGGTCCCGGTTCAGCGTGAACCGGTAGTCGGGAGTCCTGATGTAATGAAGCGGGATAAAGGCAAAACCTAAGTCTATCCCGTCAGCAACCGGCCGGCCTTCTTCCAGCCACCGGATAAAAGCGTATCCCTCGTGGGCCTTGGCGGTGACCCTGACTGTCTCCCCTTCCAGAGCAGTCTGGTAAGCGGGCTCCACTACTCCGCCTTCCGTAGCGGAGGCCTTAACTGTGTAAAGCGGCAAAAAGCGCGCGGTAAGGTGGTGGTTCCCAGCAACTTTAAAGAAATGGACGGGATTTTCACTGACCACCTTTTCATCTTCGATCCATTCCTTAAAGCCGTAGCCCGGCCTGCTGATCGCTTCAACTTTAACTGCCTCGCCTTTTTCCAGCGGCCCTTCAGGCCCCCGGGCGATGCCACCCTTTGTGGAATCAACCGTTACCGTATAAAGGGGTTCGAAGTGCGCTGTTAGCACAGCACCGTTTGTGAGCGCGAATTGATAGACCGGATCGCTGCTTACTGCAAGGCCATTTACCGTCCACCGGTCAAAAACATAACCCGGGGCAGGAGTAGCCTTTACCGCTATCAGCGAACCTTCTTCCGTTGACAGAAATTCATGCTTGCCCGGATCCGGAAAAACTTCCCCCCGGCCCCTGGTTTCAAGGGTAAACGCAAAGTAGCCCGGATCCTCTTCCACGAAAACAGCTTCCAGCTCTATATCTGAATCGAGGGTTAGAGTTGTTCTGGGACTTTTAGGGTCGGTTACCGGGCCGACCCAGTGACTGAAAACCCACCCTTCATCAGGTTCGGCCGCCACGATTACTAATTTATCTTTTTCCAGGGCGTGGGTACCGACTCCCGGGTCCACAGAACCTGATCCGCTCACCGTAAGGGACAGCATGTTGGTGGGAGGGCCTTCTACATTGAGCGCTTTCCACCCGAAGTGTGCTGTTTCAGCAATCAGGGCCAGAAAAAGAAGCGCTACTACGATGATCCACCATCGTCCCTGCAAAAATCCTTTGCTATCCATGGCTTACTCACCATCCTTGCCGTTATTAGCCGATATGACCAAGAGCGGCTGAATCAAGTCTGAGTTAAAACTGGCTCACTTCCCTAATTTTTTCTTCGGGAACGGTCATTTTTTCAGCGGTATCGCGGGCGAAATAACTGCCGGCGCCCAGGACCAGGGAGATGCCTCCCCACAGGATCATGTCATAGTAGCCGGTGAATAAGCCGAAAATTACTCCCAGCAACCCTCCGGCCAGGAAAATAAACATGGCAATAAGCGGCTTGGCCAGGACAAAAGCAGCTCCCGCGCCAAATAATATGCCGACCAGGCGCCCGATAACTCCGCCCAGCGACAACAGGCGATCGTTGAACATGGTCCCGCCGATACCGACCAGCCATGATTGCACCAGTACGATTAACATGAAGATTAAGCCAAGAATTAAAATCGCTTTTCTCATCGACAAAACAGCCTCCTTAAGCATAAACAGTTATAAAAGCTTCCAAACAGCCCGGGTGAAGAAATTGGGCACAACCTCTTTATAAAGATTCCACAGCTCGTGGTTCACTCCATAGGTTAACTCGTATAGCGAATTGACCAGGCGGCTGGCAGAATCCTCGTTTTCAACAAAGCGGGCCAGCGAATCCAGGAGCAGGGTGCCGGGGCTGCTTTCAAGGGAAGCAGCAGCGTCAAGGAGCACCCCGTGCAAAAACAGCGCCAGCCGCTCGTCTTCCACAAAATCCGCCACCAGGTTGAGCAGAGTTCTGGCTACAATATAACCGATCAAATCGGCCCGGGACTCATCCTGGATAAACTCAACCACTCTTTCCACAGGCATTCCCGCCGCTGCGTCAGCCAGGGCGCGGATAAGCCTGTCGTCATGGCGAATAATCTCGGCCACTTCGGACAGAGAAATTTCAGGCAGTGACTCGATTACGATATTGATAAGGCGCGAGTCTTCTGCGATCAACTGGCCAGCTTCCGCAAAGGGAAGGTCATCCACAAAATCTTCATAAACTTCCTCAATTACTTCAGCTATCTTTATATCGTTTACGATATACTCCGCAATTTCTTCCAGGGGCAGGCAGGCGGTGAGCCTCGATACAAGCTCTCGGGACAGTTCTTCCAGGCGCCCGTTATTCCTGATGTCCGCCGCCGCCTCCTCCAGGGGGAGACCTTCAACGGCCTCTCTAATCAGGTTGGCCAGGTTGCCACGGTGTTCGGCAATATAATCCTCAAGAATATCCTTAATTGAATTGGCAGCGGTGCTGGCCAGGCTCGCGGCACGCTGATTTTCTTTCAGGAGACCTCCGACATCACGGGCCCACAGGCTATAGGTGCGGGGCACCGGATCCAGACCGGGCGTCTGGCTGTACGCCGGACTGGGGTTGCCATCGACCAGCCACCGTACAAAACCAAACTTGGCCATTTGCGGCGGCACCTTGGCGACTCCGTCGGCGATGCTTTTTTGAATATTGGCCTGCTGGCCCAAAAGCGACCTGTCACTTGGAGTGGCACTCTGGGCCCGCGCCCGCGCCTGGGAGATCAGGGTGGTTAAAGACTCATCAAGATAGGATTGCAGCCCGGACTTGAAAAAATCCTGGACGAAATTTTCCAGCGCATTTTCCAGGGTATTGTCTGCCGTCAGGCCCTGCGCGGTTTTTTGGAACAGGTGCTCGGCCAGATCCACGGCGATGGCGCCGGCTGCTTCGGGTACCGGCTCATACACCATTAGGATCAGATCGGCCAGGGCTGCTTTAAACCGCTCGTCTTCCATAATACTCACTGGAAGATCGGTACCGTATTCAGCCAGAATAAGCAGCAGATCTTCAGCTACCTGTACAATTCTCTCATTATCTTCATCGACGAGCAGCAAGGCTATGACTTGCGGTACCGGCTCAACAAACATCGCCGCCAGTTCCTTGATTACCTGGGGGATTCGTTCATCGGTAACCAGGGCGACAATTGCATCGGTCCCCGCATTGTAAATGAGATTGACTGCAGTGAGCAAAAGATCGTTAATGGTCTGCTCCAGGGATTCATGTTCCACGAGGGCCGCCACGGTGTCCCTGATGTAATAGTGCAAATCCTCCTGTATGATCAGTTCAAAGATAACGCTGAACAGGTATTCAAAATCGGCGGTGAGGCGTTCATCCTGCAGGTAATCGGAAATAATCTCTCCCAGAGTATCGACCAGCCTGGGATCCCTGACGACGGCGGCGATGAATTCAGTATTATTCTGGATGCCGGCGGCGACCCCTTCGCCTTCCAGCAACTCTGCGATAATCTCATCGAGAATAGTGGCCAACCGAGGATCTTTCAACACAGCCAGATTAAACTCATTCAGCGCCTCCAGGGCTGAAGAGAGCTCCCTCTCCGGGATCGGCCGGCTGGCAGCATGCTCTCCCCGGGCAAAGCTTCCGGCCGCGTTGAATATAACGGCGATGGTGGACATCAGTCCGTCTGCGCCGGTGGCCCGATTCGCTGTTTCCCCCTGTGCGAAGGCAGGAGCAGCGGGGCCAATGACCAGCAGGAGCACCAGAAGGGATACAACCGCCGTTTGGCCCAGAGATTTAAGCTGTTGAACTGCCTCTTTTTTCAATTTTGAAAATACCCCGCTCATTCTTTTCATCACTCGCCCTCCTTGTCGCTATGAGGCCCCAGCTAATCCGGCTGCAGTCGATCAGCCGACCTGCAGATAATTACAGGGGCCGGCGTTCTCATCGCCTTGGCCGGCCAGGCTGATCAGGGACCGGATATAGCTCTTCGCCTGGCGATACTGCGAAGCAATTAGATCAAACAACCAGTTTCCGCCAAACTCTAGCAGCTTTTCGTCGGTGACAAACCGCTCCGTGATCTTGAATACACCTTCAGCCAGAGAGTAGTTGGCCTGCTCCGCAATTTCATTGGCCAGATCACTTTCCAGTTCAATCAGACCGGGGTTGGTCAGCAGGTCTGCAAAAAACCGTGTTTTCAAATCTTCCACCATGTAGGCCGTCCGGTAGAAATGCTGCTCATCCAATAAGAAAGCTGATACTTTTTCGACCGGGAAAGTTTCCACCCGGTACTGGAGCAGCTGCGGTATATCCCCCCCGATTCGCAACAGCGGCCGCAGGGGCGAAAGGTCGAGATTTACGCCGGCATCGTCAATCAAGCCTTTCAGGGCGCCGCTGCTTTCGAGATAGGAGGCCAGCTCTTCAAGGGGCAGCGCCATCAGAGAATCTTCCAGCAAGCTCATGATCTGCGCATTGTCCCGCAGCAGATCCTCCAGGAGATCGTAAGGCAGGCCCGCCAGTCCGTCCCTGATCATTCCGTAAATTTTAGGATCAGCCCGCAGGTATTCCGCAATTAAAGTCAGGGGTTTTCCCTCCAAGATCCGGTCGAACCCGTCGCGGGCAATCTGCTTGATGGTCTCCCGTTCAGCCGGGAGCCCTTTAAGGGTATTGGTAATCAGGGCAGCCAGGGGAGCGGCAATCCTGCTTCTCACCCGTGACTCCGTCAGGAAGACATTGGGCACATAATTGCCCAGGTAGCTCCCCAGGGTCTGGTGGGGGAACGCCCGGTCCGGGTCAAGCCAGTTCTGAAGCTCGTCGGCAAACATATAAAGTCCATTGTTGCATCCCATCTCGAAGAAGTAATAATCTGCGGTCAGGTTGCCAAGACTTGTTCTAATCGTTTTATTGACAAATGGGAATTCCGCCGGCAAATCGGGATCGCCTTCAAAACCGTGCACCTGGTCCATGCCGCCCAAAAAGTTTTGGGGCCTGTAGTATGAGCTGCTGCTCGGGCAGCTATAAGGTCCCACGGCAATAATCCGGGACGCAGCCAGCAGGTGATCAACAAATTCCAGCAGCAACTCGTCTTCAAGCATGTCTTTAAGCAGGGTCCCCAGGGCCTGTTTCAGATCGGCGTCGGCCATCACTGTAACCACAGCCTCTTCAACGGCTTCAGCCAGGCGGGGATCCTGCACGATGCTGTCCGCGGTATCCAGGGCCTCATCTAGCAGTTCGTCAATCAGCGTATTGATCGAAGCGAGAAGAACATTGTGCAACCGCTCATCTTCCAGGACCCGGGCCGCCAGCTCCAGCGCCGCCCCCGGCACCTCTGCGAGCACCTCGTCCCTGGCCTTTATGACCGCCTCATTACGCAGCAGATCAGCGGGAAGATTGCCTACGGGTTTAACCAGTTCTTCCAGCTTCTCTCTCAAATGAGCCGCCTCTTCCCCCACAGGCCCAGTAATCTCTTCGATAATTTTATCCGCGGATAGGGAAATGCTTTCCACGGAGAAACGGTAAACGTCGCCACTGTGGCCGGGCAGCAAGCCTGCCAGCAGGGAATTGAGATCGCGGGTCAGCTTATCCGGCTGAATCAAACCGTTCAGTTTATCCGCTCGCAGGTTGAGCAGTCTTTTCTGGACAAGCTCCAGCAAGTTGAGGGCGTTATCGCCCGCCTTCAGCTCTTTGAGCGGCTCCGCCTCTATAATCTCTGCAAAATAGTGCTGCATCACCGAGAGGCGCTCCGCCGCGGCAATATCTTTAACAGTTTCGTGTTCCACCAGGAAACTGTACAGGCTTTTATCCACAAAGCGGGAGGCCATACTGCTGCTCAGCATTTCGCCTACGATTAACCCGGCTGTTCCGGTGCTGCCGGCAAACCGATCGTAGCTGATCCACCCGGCGGGGTCTTCCTGAAGCTCCTCGTAGCCGCGCGGTTTAAAAATAAAGAAAGAAGTAAGGGTTCTCTTAATGAAAGGACCGGCCAAATCACGCAGGCTTCCCGTCAACCATTGCCCCAGCTTTTGGCCATAGCCGACCAGCTCTTCTTTTACCGGCGGCAGCTCTTTTTCAAACCGGGCCCGGAAGCGCTCCACCCGGTTCTGATCCCCGGCAATCTCCAGGAGAACGGCTATAATAATCGAGGCATCGCCGCTTTCGGCAGTTATTTTTTCAGGATGTTGCCCCCCCAGATCGAGGTAAAGCCGCCGCAGGCGCTCCTCGCTCTTTAAGGCGGCCAGGATAGCCTCCTTGCGGGGATCTTCCGGCTTCTCCTCTTCAATGCTATCGGCCAGGGAGTTCAGCAGTGACCTGGCGATGGAATGGCCCAGTGCGTCAGCATTTTCACCCAGGCGGGAGGCTACGTCATCCAGGGGAATTTTTTCTGTGAGTGCGAATAAACCGTCGACCACCTTCTCAATATCTTCCGCGGTGAACAGATCTGCCAGCACTTCAAAAGGAAGCTCCAGGGTGATGGCATTCAGCATGCCGGAGAGCTCGTATCCACCCAGTTCGCCGCCGGGATCAATCTCCAGGAAATCGAGGGGCAGGTTGGCGAGGAGATTTTTCAAAGCCGCGAATACCTCTTCGCCCCGGCCTTCCAGCAGCTCCCGGAGCTCGCCGGCCTTCATTTCTTCAAACTTTTCATTCAAAACCTCGTTAAATACAGCCTTGACCTCTCCGGTGAGTCCTTCGTCGGTTTCATCATCCTCATCGCCGAAGAGAAGCTGATGCAGGAGCCCAAGCATCCTCTCCTCAAACCCCGCGGTATGGGTTTCTACCACATCATCAACTACCGCAAGCAGGTCTTCCTGGGCCGTGCTTGCGGATACGGAAAGTGCGTCAAGAACAGCGCCGAGATAGGGGGAGTCCTCTCCAAAATATTTTTCCAGGAACGGTTCCAGGTCGCCCCTTTCCACCTTTTTCTTGAATACCCAGCCGGCCACCTCCGCCCAGTAGCCTAAGAAATCGCCCACCTGATCCTCAACCTCGCTGGAGTCGACGCTCGCGCAGCCGCCGCCGCCGCCGCTGTCGCCCGGTTCGTCAAAGGGGCCGTGTTCGCTGTAATGATCCAGCACCGACCCGATTTCCGCACCGATAGCCGCCAAAACAGCGTCCAGATCTCCCCTGAGATCCCCCAGCTGGTCAATAAATTCGCCATAGTTGCCCCCCACATATGTCCCTAGCTCCTCGGAATACTCGCCGAAATCCATGAGTTCAGCCGTTAATACTTCAACCAGGTACATCAGGGCTTCTTCATCGAGAATGCTTTCAACCAGCCGCTCTCCCATGTCGGGGAGAGGCGCAAGAATAAGATCGCGAAATTCATCCAGGGCTTCGTTAAAAGAGTCGTCATTTTTAAGATTATTTAAAAATTGTTCATCCAGCCCCGCCAGGCTGTCAAGAATCTTCTCCAGGGCGTTCCAAACCCGTTCGTCTTCCAGTATTTCATCGGCATATTTCATCACGGGCTCTTCAAAAATGGCGATCAGTTCGTCCACGATCTCATTTAAGGCGCTGTCCAGGCGGCCATCGCCGGCGCTGTCTTTAAAAAGTTCGACATACTGCAGCAAGACATTAATGATCTCTGCAACCAGCCCGTTAACGCGGTCATCCCGGAGCAGTTCCATGATGGTTTGGTTTAGGTAAGATGAAAAGGCCGGGTCTTTGAGCAGGGCGGCCACCTCGGCGGAAAGCTGCTCAACATATTGCAGCAGCTCTTCGTCGCTGAGATGACGCGCAATCACACTGCCGAGAATATGGACAAGCCGTTCGTCCCGGAGAGCCCTGACAGCAACGGCCTTTATGTCGTACTCGGCAATTCGTTCATCCGCAAGTATCTCGTCGAGCACCTGGCCCAGGACAGTTTTTAATTCTTCATCCTCCAGGATTACACCCAAAAAACCCCCGACTGTATTGAAAAGGGGGGTAAAAAGTCCTGATTCAGCCATTTTGTCCGGCTCTTCGTCCACGTTTGAATGAACTGCAACCCTGGTGTCGCCATAAAACAGGGAACCGAACATGGCCGCAGCTTGTTGAAACAAAGTTCCAGCAGCAGCGCCGCCCGCATCGCTCTGGTGTTCATGGAGCGATAAAGCAGCTTTAGCAGTGCCGGCAACAGGGTTAAAAATAAACAATAATACCAATATACATGCCAATATGTACTTACCTTTGCCCAGCCTCATAGGCTAACCCCCCTGCGATAAAAAATATTAAAAGCCCATGTTAACTGAATATTAAAGAACTTCAAAATGTGCGTAATAATTCTATAATATCACCCTGCTTTAGTCAAGATAATTTGCCAGACATGCCATTTCTTATATATAAGTTGTATTTTTTAGTGCTGTGCATTAGAAACACTATTTTGCTTGCTGCGGTCATTTTTCCCAATGGCTTTCTTCACTTTCACTGCTGCAAAATAGACGGTTAAAACAACGACCGCGCCGTAAACGGCGGCCAGCCCGGCGCTCATTAATATATGCACGGTCCCACCGATTACCGCTATATTCATGACAAAAAACAGAGGTACCGCAGCCACAAAGCTCAGAGATCCCGCATAGGCCAAATTGCGCACAAAGGGATCTTCCAGGCCGGGCTCCAACACCCTGTACAGGACCAGGGAGGATGATATGTTTCCAGTTAAAAAACCGAATAAAGCAACTTGTTTAGCCACATTTTTTTCCTGGTAAATTCTTTCCATAATTAATTTAATCATTAATAAAATCAATACGGCGCCGGCCACGGAGAAGCACAGTGTTTCCCACATATTGCCCAGGGAAATGACCAGGGGTATGGACGCTATGGCCGCCACCACCATGTAATCCACAGCAATACCGAGAATACGATCCAGGAGGCCGCGATCAACCACATGGTAAATTTTTAATTTAAGCATTAACCGCCTTGCAGCCATGCCGACCAGCAGCCCAAACAAAAAATTAAAATTAACCAGTATCTCGGCTACAATCACCATTCCTGCACTTAAATTATAGAGCATGAAAAGCACAATGAACCTGATCAGGCCGTACACGATCAACATTGACAGGCCGATAATCGCCAGGTGGAGAGACAACGTTTCAATAGCGTGGCTGTGAGTCGTGATCAGCCCCGCGCTTTTTTTCTCTTCATCAGGCGCCGCAATACCGATTTGAACCGCCATCTGCTCTTCACCGGGTATGGGCGAGATCAGGCCCCTCTTTTTAGCCCAAATAATATAAAGGATCCCCAGCACATAGGACAACAAGAAACCGAGGGCGCTAAACGCAAAAGCAATGCTTTGGCCGCCGGAGAATCCCAGGTCCTGCTCCCAAAACCCGCCAAAAAAACGGGCTACGGTGGGATCAAAACCCTGTCCCAGTAAAAGCATTGCGCTAAAACCGCTGAACAAGCCTGGATTGAATAGAAATATAACCGCCAGGGTTAGTAAAGCGCCGACCACTAGCTGAAAAGAGAGCCCCACCGTTATCACTGCCGTGGTTTTTATTGTCTCTTTATCCTTGGCCTTTTCCGGGTTAAAGCCCCTGAACCCCACAATTATAAAAATGGCAGTAAGCAAGTTGTACACCAAAAACTCAATGTCGCCGCTTGGCGGAAGACTAACAATATTGAGCAAACCCGGCCCGAGAATAAGCATGATAAACCCGGCAATGATACAGGCTGGTATTAAATATTTTTGAAAGAATCTTAGCTGGCTCCTGATAAAAACACCGATTAAAAGAGCCATGCTTAAATAGCCAAATAACATAAAGGTGCCAACATTAAAGTCTCCCAAATACTTACCCCTCCTTGGTTCGCTTATGGCCTTTCAACGGCATTCAGCTCTTAACCGCGGTATTCGCCGCTCTTCCAGTACCCCTTTTTTACCGTGCCATCGGGGAGAGTGAGGGTGCCGTGGCCATCCATTTGATCGTTTTTCCATTCCCCGGAATATTTTTTACCCGCTGTATTGGTTATAGTTCCAAACCCATGCTTGCGTCCTTCAACCCACTGGCCAACATACCTGGTTCCATTGCTCCACGTAAATACTCCCTGGCCGTGCGGCAGGCCGTTTTTAAACTCGCCCTCGTATTTTTCGCCGCTGGGCCAGGTGCAGATGCCTTCCCCTTCGATGCGATCATTTTGCCACTGTCCGGTATATACTTTTCCGCTGGCATAGGTGATGGTCCCATGGCCGTGCTTGAGGCCGTTTTTCCATTCCCCTTCATATCTTCTGCCGTCAGGCCAAGTGAAAATGCCCCGGCCATGCTGCTTGCCTTCCACAAATTCGCCTTCGTAGCGACATCCGTTGACGAAATAGTAAACCCCTTCACCATGATAGAGGCCATTCTTCCACTGTCCCTCGTAACGAGCGCCATCAGGCCAGGTAAAAGTGCCCCGGCCATGGGGCCGGCCGTCCTGGATCTCTCCCGTGTATTCCGTCTTATCCGGCAAGCGCAAAGTTCCGCGGGGCTCAGGTTTTCCATGATCATAAACGCCTATAAATACTTTTCCGTCAGGAAAAGTGGTAACGCCCCGCCCGTGGGGCAGCCCCCCCTCCATGGTCCCGACGAAGCGGGCGCCATTTGGAAAAATATATTCACCTTCTTCCATTAGCTTCCCTTCATGGAAGACCCCTGACTGGGCTGAACCATCGGGAAAAGTCAGAGTACCTCTACCATGGGGCTGGCTGTTTTTAATTTGTCCGATGTAGCGGGCGCCGTCAGGATAAATTAAAGTTGCCGATTCGGGCGGTTTACCCTCTTTAAATTTTCCTACAAGTTTGATGCCGCCGTCGCAGATAAGCTCGCCCTTGCCATGGGGGAGGCCGTTTTTCAGCTCTCCGGTATATGCGGATCCATCACCGTAGGTAAAGGTACCTTTGAGCGGCTTGCCCTCCTGGAATTCCCCAATGAAGTGAGCGCCATCCTGGTAGTCTGTCCGGCCATGTCCATGGGGCCGGCCTCCCTTCAGCTCCCCGGTGTATACTGCCCCATCCGCATAGAAAAACTTTCCTTTACAAGCGGGAATGCCTGTAACATGTTCGCCAACGAATTTAGATCCATCAGGGAAAACGGTGGTGCCGTGGCCATGGGGAAGGCCGCCGACAACGGAGCCTGTATAGACCGCGCCGCCGGGGTAAGTATAGCTTCCGTGGAGATCAGGTTCACCCTTTACAAACATGCCGCTGAATTTACCGCCATCGACAAATTTAAGCGTGCCTCTCCCGTGGGGAACCCCCTCTTCCAACTCCCCCGTATAGACGCGTCCATCAGGATAGCGAAGTGTTCCCTCCCGGCAAAGCTCGCCCTTTTCGTATACCGCGGCCATTCTGGTTCCATCAGGGAAAACCGTGGTGCCGCGGCCATGGGGCTTGCCGCCCTGCATCTCACCGGTATAGCGAGCACCATCCGGGAAAATATAGACACCCTCATCGCTGGGCTCTCCTTCTTTAAAGATACCTTCAAATCGCCCCCCATCAGGGAAATAGAGGATGCCCTTGCCATGCATCTTATTTTCTTTCCATTCCCCGGTGTACTTGCGCCCGTCCGGCCAGGTCTGGGTCCCCTGGCCGCTTCTTAAATCATTGGCCCAGCTGCCGGAATATTTTCTGCCATCGGGCCAGGTAAGGGTGCCTGTACCGTGCATGGAAGAATTTTTCCATTCTCCCCGGTAAACCCGCCCGTCAGGCCAGGTGTAAGTGCCCCGGCCTTCGTAGGAGCCGTGGGCAAAATCCCCTTCATAGCGGGCTCCGTTGGGCCAAACATAGGTCCCCCGGCCGTGCATCTCGTCATTTTCCCAGCTGCCGCTGTAGCGGCGGCCGTCGCTGAAGTAATACGTGCCCTGGCCGTGCATCTTGTCCTCGCGCCACTGGCCTTCGTATTTATCGCCGTTGGCCCAGGTGTACTTCCCGTAGCCGTGATAAAGTCCATTTACCCATTCACCGGTATAGCTGCTGCCGTCCGGCCAGGTCAGAGTCCCCCGGCCGTGCTGCTTGCCGTTAACAATATCCCCCTTGTATACGGCACCCTCCGGAAGCTTCATGGCTACCACCCCGCATTCCACATTCCCGGCATACTGCCGCCGGGCAAGGCCAATCAATCCAAATAAGAACAAAGATTCGTTATTGTTTAGATCATGTGTATAATTTACACATAAATGCCTTGATCCACCTCTTTGCTGCTCAAATTTTTTAATTCTATTTTTTTATCAATTCTCCTTCAGTATTGGCAAAACTCTTAGAATTGTTTAACTTCAGCCTAATCGGGCTGAAATGTTTTCTTTTACTCAGCAACATGATCACGGCGCCGGCAGGGCAGCACCTTGCGGACGCCACCCCGGGGATCGGGAACATCGCCGCGACGGCGGGGGATCACGTGGATATGAAGGTGCATCACGGTCTGGCCGGCAGCCGCACCTTCATTGATGCCGATATTAAAGCCGTCGGCGCCATGCTTCCGGCGGATAATGGCCTTAGCTTCTATAATCAGGTTAAACAGAGCCGCCGCCTCTTCCGGCGAAGCTTCGTCCAGGGTGAGGATATGGCGCCGGGGGATGATCAAACTGTGCCCGGCCGCTGCAGGAAACTTATCTTCAATGGCATAGGCCAGCGCATTGGAGCATAAGTATGGTTCTGCCATGGTACAAAAAATGCAAGAGCTGCTTGAGTTTGACAACTAGAAATGCACCTGCCTGTTGAGCACTCCACCCCGGCCCTCGCCATCAAAGCCGGCCTTTACCCGCACTTGACACCGGAAGTGGTATTTCATGTCATGTTACGGTTTTATAAAATCTCTTGCTGTTTTCCGTCAATTTCTCCCCCTTTTTGAAGGGCAGGGGGGATTTAATCAACACATCAGGATTGGCAACCCCGTTTTAACAGCAAGTTTATACCTTGTTTAAAATCTCCCTAAATCCCCTTTAAGAAAGGGGGACTTTCAGCGCGTGATTATTCTTTTTTCTTCGCTCCCCGGTGTCCAGTATACGCCAGGATCAGCCATCAAAAGGGGAGCGTCTCTTTCTTACCCGGGTTTTAACGAAACCGGAGCCAACCTCCGGCTCACCCAAAGGAGGGGATATTCCCTCTTTGCTGCAAGTATGATCACGCCCACTCGCCGAAAACCAGGTGCCTCTATTTTCCCTAGAAAGGGACGGCAATGAAATGGACGTTGTCCTTAACGGTCACGGCATAATTCTCTTTATTTACCCGCAAGCTGACCATGCCCCGGGGCACCCCCAGGTAGACCCGGGTGCCGGGCGCTGCATGCTCATGCAGCTGCAGGGTAACGTTGTGCGGCCGCGCTATCAGCCGCCGCACCTGGGCGCCGGGATAGATATGCCCGCTGCTGCCCAAAAGGTAAGCCCTGTCTTCCCGGGGCTCAACCCGGTAAAAGCAGACCGTCCGGTATGGCTCCAGCATAAACCTGCTCCCGGATCGCAGCACAAACAGCTCCGGGTTAAAATAAAGGCCCTCCTCCAGTATTATTTCCCGGGAAAAGCGGCTCAAATTAGCGAAGGCGAGGTATCTCTTTTTCCCCACCGTAAACTCGATGCGGTATAAGTCACTCTCTTTTTCGACCCGGCCGATCCGGGTTTCCAGGACGGGGTAGCTGCTGCGCAGTGTCTGCAGCTGCTCTCTGGTATATTCATCCACATTGTCAGAGAAAAAAATTAGGCCGCCAAACAGGTTGTTTAAAAAATAGAGGGTCTGCCGCTGGTGGAAAGTAAGGCGGTTTAAATTCTTCTTGGGCACACCATCGCGCAGCAGGAACACATCCGGATCATTGCGGAAGGCGCGGCGGTCCAGGTGGCGGCGGGCGATGGTGCTGGTCAGAGAATTAACGGTGGATATTCTTTCGCGGTAATTAAGCCCCCTGGCGATAAATTCCCAGAAAGGGGCCACATCGCTGCCGATGCGGCAGTAATCCACCCGCCCCATGGAGGGGCCCAGCGGCACCCCGCAGCCCAGCAGCTTAATGTCCCTGGCCTGCTGATGAATAAACTCCATGGCTTCAGTCATAACCTGGCCCCGCGACTTGCCCGGCCCCGGCAGCAGCGCCGCCGCATATAAAAAGTCCAGCTTGAGCAGTTCAAAACCCCAGTCTTCCCGCATCCTGCGCAGCACTTCTCTAAGGTAGTCCTGAAAACCGGGGGCGTAAAAATTAAGGGCGTAGAAAAAGCCGCTCCATTGGGGGTTAAAGCCAGCTTTCACCGGCTTCCCGTTTTTATGGCGCAGCAGCCATTCCGGGTGCTCCTTGAAAATACGGGAGCGCCGCTCGCAAATAAACGGTGCCAGCCACAGGCCGGGTTTAAAGCCTTTCTCCTGGATGGCGGCGGCCAGCGCGGCGAGCCCCGATGGAAATTTATGATTAGCCCCAAGCCAGTCACCCACGGCCTCCTGCCAGCCGTCGTCCACCTGGAAATACTCCAGGGGCAGCTTTAGCCTGGAGAGCTCTTTCAGGTTATGATGGACTATCTCTTCGCTGATGCCGGTGTAATAGTTGTACCAGCTGGTCCAGCCGGTAACGCGGGGAGCACTGCCGCGGGGCAGCTTCATCATGGAAAAGTATTCATCAAAAACTTTATCCGCGTCACCTTGTCCCACATACAGCCGCAGCAGCGGATAAGATCTATCCACGGCCGCCCCGGTGCAGTCCCTGCGGATGACCAGGCGATCGCGGCCATAATCGTAGTCAAAGAGGGTGTAGCCGGCGCTTTCATCCACAGAACCCAGCAACAGCAGCCTCTCGTCAGGATAAACAAAGTAGGTATAAGTCCAGGAGTGCAGCCGGCCGCGGCGCCCGCTGTAGCCGGTAAAACGGTAGTCCCCGTACGGTGCAAAGATGGGGTAAACCCCGCGAAAAGGCGGCGGAATGCGGTCGGAGGGGCCCAGCTCGGTGCTGCCGCTCCAGGACTGAAAACCGTTTGCCAGCATGGCTGTTGTTGCGCCCAGGCCGCCGGATAGCTCCACCCGGAAATCAATTAGCTCCAGCGGCTCTTCGCTAATTAGGTCAACCGAAAAATAATCTCCGTGCCGCAGCTTCTCCAGGCTGCTGCGGTCTAGTTGCAGCCTGACGGTGCCGGCGGCCCCATTAAAGTTGATGCGGTGTTTTTGGCCGCCCTGCAGATAGACCAGCTCCACGCGGGAAAACATAAAGGATGCCTCCTACGTTAATGTTAACCCTCCGGCTGCTCCGGCTGATGAACCTGCCGCCTTGAACCCCAGTAAGAAAGGGCGATTAAAAAAAGCCCCAGGATTAACACGACGGTTCCGGCTCGGTGCACTTTGGAGAGGCTTTCCAGAACAAAGACGGCGGCTGATTCCCCGGCGTAGGCTAGCAGTGAGCCGCGGATAATCCGGAAAAACAGGTTTAAAAAAAGGAAGATCGCCAGGGAAAGCACACCCGGCCCCAAAAAAACACGGAAACTGTGGTCAAGAAAATAGAGGAGAATTAAAAAGAAGCCTATTGCAGCCAGGGATAGCCAGAAAATATTATGTATTACCATCGGCTGCATCTGCCCGGTAAAGATCGTAACCTTGTTGCCTAGGCCGGTGGCCTCGGTAACAATAATCTCGACCAGGTCGTTTTCTGTAGCGCCGAACAATGCATAGGTCAAAGCGGAAAGAATGACGGTTATGGAATAAAGAAAGCCGGTAATCACTTTTAGCCAGGTCTTGATGTCGGACCACATACTCATAACATTCCTCCTAGATGCCGGTTTTAAATAAAATATGCCCATGGACAAA
>JAKOVL010000212.1 GCA_029782095.1 Bacillota bacterium
TATGAGAGGAAAGTTACCGCACTTACTCGAGGAGGCCTGCCGGTTGGCCGGGATAGCCCTGGTAACCTGTGCTGAGAGGTGCAGCTGGGCCGGCAGGAGTCAGCAGAAGCCATAGTACCTGCATACAAGCAGGGAAGGGCTGAACGATTAAGCGAGGGATTGACTTGGTTAGTTCGAAAGGTATGCGAGGACAGCAGAAAATCTCACAAGAGACCTGCCCCCGGGGGGACGCGATGAAGTCGCGGGGAACCGGAGGAGGGCCGAGCATACCGGCGGCACAACCCGAGAAGACATCCCGCGGAGCGGATAGGCTGATGGAACGAGTCATAGCCAGGGACAATATGCTCCTGGCCTTACAGCGGGTTAAGGAGAATCGGGGAGCCCCCGGGGTAGATGGGGTGACGGTAGACCAAATGGAGCAGTATTGCCGGGACCATTGGCCCCGTATCAGGGAAGAGCTCCTTGCCGGGACCTACAAGCCCCAGCCGGTAAGACGGGTTGAGATACCCAAGCCGGATGGAGGCGTTAGGAACTTGGGCATACCCAACGTTATTGACCGTCTCATCCAGCAAGCCCTCCACCAGGTGCTAACGCCCATCTTTGAGCCTACCTTCTCTGAATACAGTTACGGCTTTCGGCCGAACCGGAGCGCCCATGACGCGGTAAGGCAAGCCCGGCGGTATGCGGAAGAAGGATATGAATGGGTGGTAGACATTGACCTGGATAAATTCTTTGACCGGGCCAACCATGACATGCTCATGGCGCGAGTAGCCAGGGAAGTAGCAGACAAGCGTGTGTTAAAGCTCATACGGCGCTACTTGCAGGCGGGAGTGATGATTAACGGGGTAGTAGTTCGGAGCGAAGAGGGCACCCCGCAAGGCGGTCCACTCAGCCCGCTGCTCTCTAACATATTGCTCACCGACCTTGACCGGGAACTGGAGAAGCGGGGGCACCGGTTTGTACGGTATGCGGACGACTGTAATATCTACGTCCGCAGCCGTAGGGCCGGAGAGAGAGTAATGGAAAGCATCAAGACCTTTATCGAGAAGAAATTGAAGCTCAAAGTCAACGAAACCAAAAGCGCTGTAGATAAACCCACCAAGCGCAAGTTTCTTGGGTTCAGCATGTATAAGCATAAGGGGCGCCTCAAGATAAGATTAGCGTCCCAGACCAAGAAGAGACTCAAGAACAAACTTCGCGAGATGACCTGCCGGAGCCAAGGGATAAGCATGCAAGAGCGCATCCGAATTATCAATGGTTATCTGCGCGGCTGGATTGGCTATTACGCCCTGGTGGAAACGCCATCGGTATTTCGAGACATCGAGGCCTGGCTCAGGCGCAGGCTGCGGATGTGTTTATGGGTGCAATGGAAGCGGATCAGAACACGCTATAGCAAGCTTCGTTTCCTCGGGCTTAGCCACGGGGAGGCATGGAAGATGGCTAACACCCGTAAAGGACATTGGCGTATATCCAAATGGCTGAACACAGCGTTGAGCAACAACTACTGGGAACAACAAGGTCTTATCAGCTTAACAGAACTCTACCGTACGCTTCGTTACGCTTAATCGAACCGCCAGGTGCGTGACACGCATGCCTGGTGGTGTGGGGGGACGGGGGTTAGCCACCCCCTCCTACCCGATGGGGGAGTGAGGGTTATCCTCCCCGCACCATGAACGGCAGCCTGGTTGGGGAGGCAAGCTAAATCCCTCACTTCGCGTCATGAGCGGCAAGCCGACCCGGCAGATATTTTCGAATGTTTGAGGGTTAGGAGGACTTTTTTTTCCCCCTCTCCCTAACCCTCTCCCACCAGGGGAGAGGGAATTACCGGGTCCCGGCGCTGGCTGGCCAATGAGACGTTTTTCCTCCCCCCTCGTGGGGGAGGGTCGGGGTGGGGGGGTGTAAAAATTTATCCTCCCGCGCCTAGAGCGGCAATTGGCCTGGTAGTACTCTTTGAAATGTTCAGGGTGGCGTGGAGCTATTTTCCCCCTCTCCCTAGCCCTCTCCCACCGGGGGAGAGGGAATGAGCTCGAGCAGGGAAGCAAAATTTGTTTAATCCCGCAGGGCAAGGTATCCGGAGGGCCGGGATGGGGGGGGACGTTCTATAGAACGTCATCTCTTTATCGTTATTGCTTTTAAAATGAAAAAAGTTCTCCTTTCTCCTTGGTTTTATGGCTTTCTGTATTCTGATTTCTGGCTTCCTTCGAGTAACGCAAGTTTTTATTTCCCAATACAATAATTACTGAGGCAGGGAGGTTACAGTATGTCGAAAAAATACAATGTTGCCGTGGTGGGAGCTACCGGAATGGTCGGGCAGACCATGATTGAGGTCCTGGTGGAGCGGCGCTTCCCTTTGGCCGGATTGAAGCTTCTGGCCTCTGCACGCTCCGCCAACCTCAAAATTGAGGTGGACGGCCAGGAATACACGGTGGAAGAAGCAACGCCCCAATCATTCGCTGGAGTAGACTTTGCCTTTTTCAGCGCCGGAGAAGCCATTAGCAAAGAGCTGGGGCCTGAAGCAGTAAAGCGCGGCGCCGTAGTCATAGACAACAGCAATGCTTTTCGCATGGATCCAGAGGTGCCGCTGGTAGTACCCGAGGTTAACCCCGAAGCACTCTCCCAGCATCGGGGCCTTATAGCTAATCCCAACTGCTCCACCATCCAGATGGTGGTGGCGCTGCAGCCCCTGCATGCCGCCGCCGGCTTGAAAAGAATTGTCGCCGCCACTTACCAGGCCGTATCCGGTGCAGGGAAAGAGGCGGTGGATGAGCTAAAAGCGCAGTGTCGCGCCGCCCTGGATGGGCAGGAAATTGTCGCTGAACGCATCCCCACCAAAGACGCGGTGCGCCACCACCAGATCGCCTTTAACCTGGTGCCCCAGCTCGACGTTTTCGTGGAAGACGGCTATTGCAAAGAAGAATTGAAAATGGTAAACGAGACGCGCAAAATCATGGGACTGCCGGAGCTGGCGGTGACCGCTACCACGGTGCGCGTTCCTGTAGTCAACGGCCATTCCATGGCTTTAAACGTGGAGCTTCAGAAACCCCTTTCTCCAGAGGAAGCCAGGGAAGCACTGTCCCGTGCTCCCGGGGTGAAAGTAATGGACGATCCGGCCGACCTGCTCTATCCGATGCCGCTTATGGCCAGCGGGCGTGACGAAGTGTTCGTGGGCCGGATCCGGCCGGATCACTCCGTGGCCAGCGGCCTCAATCTCTGGGTTGTGGCCGATAACATCCGCAAGGGTGCGGCTACCAACTCAATCCAGATTGCTGAGCTGTTGTTGAAAACGTTGTAGTGACATCAAAGAGAAGAGAGAGTGCAAGACCAGGAACAGGCAATATCTTGCACACAGGAGTGTATTGTGGCGTGGGTATAATTGTCCAAAAATTTGGAGGTACTTCCGTTTCTACCGCAGCGATGCGGGAGGCGGCGGTTAAGCGGGTTCAAGAAGCGCTGTCCCGGGGTCTAAAGCCTGTAGTGGTAGTTTCCGCCATGGGACGGGAAGGGGAGCCTTACGCTACCGATACATTAAAGGGCCTGGCGGAAGGCATTTACCCGCAGCTGCCCCTGCGCGAGCTGGACCTTGTGATGGGCTGCGGCGAGATAATTTCCGCGGTGGTGTTCACGGCCACCCTTTACCGCTCCGGCATCAAGGCCGCAGCCCTGACCGGGGCCCAGGCGGGGCTGGTTACCGACGGTATTTACAGTGAAGCCCGGGTTGTTGCCTGTAAACCGGAGCGGCTGCAGCGCCTGGTTCAAGACGGCGTCGTGCCGGTGGTGGCCGGCTTCCAGGGTGCGGACATGGACGGTGAACTGAATACCCTGGGGCGCGGCGGCAGCGACACCACGGCGGTGATCATCGGAGCGGTCCTCCAGGCCGATACGGTGGAAATTTATACTGACGTGGAAGGCATCTCTACGGCGGATCCCCGGCTGTGCCGGGAAGCCCGCGTAATCCGCTGCCTTAGTTACAGCGAGGTCTGCCATCTGGCCTATGAAGGCGCCAAAGTAATCCACCCCGCGGCGGTGGAGATAGCCATGAATCACAATGTCAGCGTGGTCGTGCGCGGCCTTACCGACGATGGACCGGGCACGCTTATCAACACCGTCGGCGATGCTTTCCAGCCCCGGGGCTTCACCGCGGGGCCGCGCCGGGTGGTTACCGGCATCGCCCACGAGACCGGCCTCGCCCAGATCCGGATCGATTTCGACCGGCCCGAACCGGAGCGCGATACCGCCCTGTTTGAGGGCCTGGCCGCAGCAGGAGTAAGCATCGACCTGATCAATGTTTTCCCCACGAACAAAGTGTTTACCATCAAGCAGGAACTTCTACCCCGCGCCGAGACGGTCTTCCAGGAGCAGGGGCTGAAATACTCTGTCCAAAAGGACTGTGCCAAGGTTTCCGTGGTGGGCCTGGGCATGCGCGGCCTCCCCGGGGTCATGTCCAGGGTAGTGCGCGCCTTTAAGGAAAAAGGGATCGGCATCCTGCAAACCGCTGACTCCAACATTACCATCTCCCTTTTAATTGACCAACACGACCTGGCCGCCGCCGTGCAGACCCTGCATCACCATTTCAACCTATCCGAAGCAGCAGAAGCAGGCCCTTCTCGCCTGTCTTCTCCCTCCTCCTCTTGCATGGCCCGGTAGCCATCCGCAGGTGCAAGGCCAGGTCAAGCTGTTTTTGCAGTTTAAACTCAACCCCTTGGCGAGGCGGCCCTTCCAAAGGTAGAAATGAAGCGGCAGTTCCCTCTCCCCTGGCGGGAGAGGGTTAGGGAGAGGGGGCTTTTTAGAAGTAAGAGGTTGGAAGTTGGATGTTAGATTATATATTCCTTTTTTTGGAGCTATTCTTTCCATAGTTATCGGTGCCGATTATCCCGTATAAAAATAATGCCGGGCTTAAAGATCATGAGCGTGAAGCGGTAGAAAAATACCTCTCTGAAAAGTACGGTATAGCATTGACAGACTAACAATGTAAAAAGCGCTGAAACAGCTTCGCTGCTATACCTGAAAGCAGGACAAACAGGCCCGGGAGGCGGCGGTTCCAGACCCTGCCTTCCGGGATTTTTATTTCTCTGCCATTGCAGGAAATTTACAACACCCTGTCGAAATAAC
>JAKOVL010000164.1 GCA_029782095.1 Bacillota bacterium
TAGGTAAAAGTATTGCTTCAAAAGTCAGCGATGACTTTTTTAAAACATGGGAGCAATTAAACAATGTGCCAATATTAGGCCATGGCAAAGTGATCCCGATGTTTAGATGTTTAAGGGATATACAGAATGGTTCATTTTATCTATAAACCCAATTAGGGTGGTCTTCAATTAAAGAATATCCTACAAAAAGTTGACACTATCGTCCTGCGCAATTGACCTTGCAAAAAAAACACTTGATTGGTATAATGAATTCCGAAGCTGGTCAACGGCTTTTGTTTACAAGAAAATAAACATTAAATCGGGGCGTGGCGCAGCTTGGTAGCGCGCTTGACTGGGGGTCAAGAGGTCGCAGGTTCAAATCCTGTCGCTCCGACCATTAAAAGAAACCACGGAGCTTTTCAGCCGCCGTGGTTTCTTTTTGATCTTGACAAACCAGCAACAAGGTTGCTCCCAAGGATGCGGCCGGCAATCTCTCCTACATGCTAAGCCATGCCGTTTTATGGTTTAACCACGGTGTTGGTGGCGGTGGGACTAGCCCACCCCTCACTCTTCGACATGCCGTCTCCCGGCGAACCGCCGGCGGCGGCAGCGGAAACGGCGAAAAAGTAAACATTTTCCTGCTTCAGGCGTAGATACCCCTTATTAAAGTGAGAAATTGGGCCATTTTTTGCTGCATTCAATAACCAGATGGCGGCACATGAGCAGCTTGGGGCTACCGGCCTGGGATATTGTTGCCCTGTAACATTCTTAAAGGGAGTGACATTTCCCGGTCCAGATCAAGCGTTTTGGGTTCATATTTTAACTGGAGCCGATACATGAGCGAATTGGACTGCCCGAAAACAATGGAGAACCGCGGCGCCGGGGGCTTGCTTCCGCCTTTCCAGGGGAGAAGCAGCGCTCAAATCCAAATCAGGGCGAAAGCGCAGCCTTCCCTAGTTCCAAAATTGCCGGACATGGGCCTCTATAGGCTATGTTTTCTAACATTTATGTTTTCTAACATTATAGATATAATTTGAAGTGTAAACATGATATAATTATAAAAATGTTTATAAATGGGAATCTCCGGAACACTATACAAAGAATGGAGGGAGAGCATGGCCAAAGAATTTAAAGGAAAGACCGCCTATATTACCGGAGGCTCCAGCGGTATCGGGCTGGCCACGGCCAAGCAGCTGGCGGCCCTGGGGGCGAATGTCCTGGTCTTTGCCCGCAACCGGGAGCGCCTGGAAGCAGCCGTCGCCGCGATCCAAGGGAGCCGTATTTCGGAAGAGCAATGGGTGGCTTCCAGGCAAGTCGATGTTGGCGATAACGAGGATGTGCGACAGGTAATGGCGGAGGCGGTGGAGAGGTTTGGACCCCCTGATTTATTAATCAACTGTGCCGGCAAGGCATATCCGCATTATTTTGAAGAGATTGACTACGAGCATTTTGATGATACCATGAAGACCAACCTTTACGGCGTTTGGAATACCACCTCCGCCCTGGTTCCCGCCATGAAAAGGAAAGGCGGCACTATCGTCAACGTCTCATCCATCGCCGGTTTTATCGGCGTTTTCGGTTATACCGCCTACTGCGCTTCCAAATTTGGAATTATCGGTTTTTCGGAGGCGCTGCGCAGCGAGCTCCGGAGCCACGGGATTAAAGTGGCCGTTCTTTGCCCTCCCGATACCGACACCCCGGGCTTTGCCACGGAAAACATAACCAAGCCGGAAGAGACGAAGGAGGCTTCCAAGGGAGCCAAGCTGATGACTCCTGAGGAAGTGGCCAAAGAGCTGATTGCCGGTCTGCAAAAAGACCGCTTTATGATTATCCCCGGCTTTGACGGCAAATTAAACTGGAGACTGAAACGTTTCTTCCCGGGACTGGTTGATGCCGTGCTCCAGGCCCAGGTTGACAAAGTGCAGAGGCGCCGTCAGGCCGCAGGCACGGAGGTCAAGCCATGAAGAGTGGAAGATTAGAAGGAAAGACGGTTATTGTTACCGGGGCGGCAGGGGGAATCGGCACGGCCATCGCCGCCTTGCTGGACGGCGAGGGAGCAAACCTGGTGCTGGCCGACATTAACCTCCCCCGGTTGGAGGAGATGGCTACCGGCTTTTCTTCGCCGGTGCTGACCGTAAAATGCGATATTACCAGGCGGGAAGAGGTTAAAGCCCTGGTCGCCAGAGCCCGGGAAAAGTTCAACACCATCGACGTTCTGGTCAACAACGCCGGCATCATTCTGCCGGCGCGGTTTGAAGAGAGCAGCTATGAGGATATCGATCGGCAGTTGAACATTAACCTGGTGGGGACCATAAATGTAACTCGCGAAGTCCTTCCCGTGCTCATAGAAAACGGGGGCGGGAACATCGTCACCATCTCCTCCATGGCGGGTATTGTCCCCGAAACCTACAGCTCCATCTATACGGCCACGAAGTTTGCCTTGCGCGGCTTTAACCTGACCCTGGCCTTGGAGCTGAAAGAATATGGCATCGCCGTGTCCACCATCTTTCCCGACAGTACCGATACGCCAATGCTGCGCTACGAAGCCGCTCACGGCGGGTCGCCCCTTACCTTTTTAAGTACGCCCCAGAGCCCGGAGAAGGTGGCGGAAGCGGTGCTGCGCGCCATTACCGGGAGAAAGCCGGAGCTGTACGTGCCTCATTCCACGGGGTTGGTCTCGAAAATATTAATGTGTGCGCCGGGACTGGTCCTTAAGCTATGGCCCCGCCTGGAACAAAGTGCCCAGAAGAACAAAACAGCTTACCAGCGGAAGTACAATATCATTGAAGGGAAAGGAGAGCGCAAAGATGGATAAAAAAGGTGCACTGCCTGTCCTGGCTATCCTTACCGGAGTAGGCTTGATTCTGTTCTGGATCGGTTTTTTCACCGTAGGGCTGGCTCCTGAAAATCCGCCGCCGGGCTACTTTGAATATGAGCACTCTTTTCCTCTTCCGGATATTATTCTTGCCCTGGCCCTTATTGTGGCCGGGGTGCTGATGCTCCGGGGAAATGAAGTGGGCGGGAAGATCGCCACAGTATGCTCCGGCAGCCTTATCTTTCTTGGTTTGCTGGATTTCAGCTTCAATTACCAGAACGGGATCTATGCCCTCTCTACCGCGGAACTGCTCCTCAACGGGTTCATCAATTTGTGGTGCGTGCTCTTTGGGCTGGTCATGGCCATTAAGGGGATTCGGGGCCGGCTGGCTTAAGGTTCCGCCACCAGTCGACGCCGGGCAAGGGGGAGGCCTGGAATCCGGCGAAGCAGCCAAAAAGTTTGGCTCGCCGCAGCTAGAACAACAGGGCAGGGAATCTTCTCCCTGCCCTTTATTTTTTCATCTGCTGGAACCTTCCTTAGCCCTCAATTTCTATTTTCTTCATGGGGCGGCGGTGAAGAAGGTCATACAACACCGGGACCACAATCAGGGTCAACAGCGTGGCGTAGGTTAAACCGCCGATGCTCACCACCGCCAGCGGCTGGGTAATCTCCGCCCCCCGGCCCAGGCCCAGGGCCATGGTGCTCATGGCCAGGATGGTGGTCAGGGCGGTCATAAGGATGGGGCGGATGCGGGCGGCGGCGGTCTCCAATAAAGCCTCCCGCTTATCCATCCCTTCCAGGCGCAGCTGGTTGACCAGGTCTACGAAGACAATGCCGTTGTTAACCACGACGCCGGCCAGAAGCAGGAAGCCCAGCAGGGCTGTTACGGAGAGCTCCATGCCCGCGATCCAGAGCAGCAATAAACCTCCGGTGAAGGCCAGGGGAAGGGTAAACATGATGATAAAGGGCGAGAGGAGGCTTTGGAATTGAGCCACCATGATCAGGTAGATAAAGATCGAGGCCAGGATGATCATCAAAATGATATCCTCCATGGCGCTGGTAATCATTTCGTTCTCGCCGGCCACCTCCAGGCTGACCCCCGGAGGAGGGGTATAGCCCGCCAGCTTTTTCTCAAAGTCCCGGCTGACCAGGCCGATATTGTAGCCGTCGGCGATGGAGGCGGTGACGGTGACGTGACGGGACTGGTTATCCCGGAAGATGGAGGCGGGAGAGATGGAGGTGGTGATCTCGGCAACATCCCCAAGGCGCACTTCTTTTTTTGTTCCCTCCCGATCGGTGACGGTGAAGGTATAGTCGGCAAGGTTATCCCGGTTGATGTTGGCCCGTTCCGCGTTGACGATGACCACCGGGTATTCTTCGGAACCGGAGAGCAAAGTGGTGGACTTGGTTTCCGGGGAGAGGGCGGCGGATATCTCCTGGAAGATCTGGGCTACGGTTAACCCGTGGCGCATGGCGGCGTCCCGGTCCACGATAATCCGGGTTTCCGTGCCGGCTTCTTCGTTGCCGGTAAGCACCTCCGTCGTCCCCTCCGTGGCCCTGAGAATTTCGGCCACTTCTTCGGCGCAGGAGGCCAAAAGGTCCAGGTCTTGCCCCTTAATGATTACTTCAATTCCACTGCCGCCCAGGGCGGTCATATCCATGTTGGTTGAGGTGACGGAGATTTCCGCCTCCAAATCGGCGGTTTTTTCGTATATTAATCTTTCCACCTCCCGGCTGGTCAGGGAACGCTTATCTTTGAGCAGGATAAAGAAGCTGGTATCGCCGGAAGAGGAGCCTGAAAGCTCCAGCAGCCCGGTGGAGCCGGTCATGGCGCCGACGCTGTCCACGGCTTCGATCTCCAGCAAGCGCTGGATCACTTCGTCGTTCATGGCGTAAATTTCTTCTTTGGTGCTTCCCTCGGGCATGGTGAGGGTGGCGCTCAACTGGGGAGAGTCCATTTCCGGGAAGAAGCTGGTCCCCATGACGGTAACGCCGTAAACACTTAAGCCGAAAAGGAGTGAAACCAATAGCAGGACGATAAATTTGTGATCCAGGGCGAAGCGCAATAATTTCAAGTACCCCTTGCGCATGGCCTCGAACCAGGACAGTCGCTTGGCTTCGACTTTTTGGAAAAAGGTAGAGGCCATGGTGGGGACCAGGGTCAAAGCCACGGCCAAACTGGCCAGCAGGCTGTAGGCAATGGTTAGGCCCATGTCGGTGAAGAGCTGGCGCGAAATTCCCTGGGTGAAGACAATGGGCAGGAAGACACAAACGGTGGTCAAGGTAGAAGCGGTGATGGCGCCGGTCACCTGTTGGGTTCCGTATACGGCCGCCCGGTACACGGGGACGCCCTGGAGGCGCAGCCGGTATATATTTTCAATGACCACGATGCTGTTGTCCACCAGCATGCCGACCCCCAGCGCCAAGCCGGACAAGGAGATGACATTGAGGGTGACATTGCTGAAATACATCAGCGCCATGGCGAACATAAGGCTGATGGGGATGCTGACGGCGATCAGCAGGGTGGGCCGGACATCTTTCAAGAAAACCAAGAGAACGATAATGGCCAGGAGACCGCCCAGGAGCAGGTTTTGCAAAACGTTGTCGATGGACATGTGGATATATTCCCCCTGGTCCATGAGGGGGAGAATGTGCAGCCCCTGGTGCTCGGCAGTTAACTGGTGGATCAGGCTGTTGATCTGGTCGGCCACGGTGGAGGTGGAGGCGGTGCTCTGCTTATGAAAAGTCAGGAGCACGCCGTCATTGCCGTTGACCTTGGCGTAAGTCCGCTGGTCGCTGCCGGTCATGGTTATATCGGCCACATCGACCAGGCGGATGTCGCCCGCCTCTTCCGTAGAAAAGAGAATCGTATCGGCAAGGTTTTCCTCCGATTCATAGCGTCCCACCACCTTAACCAGGTGGCCGCTTTCGCCCTCCTGGATATAGCCGGCGGGCATGGTGAAGTTTTGGGCCATCAGTATGCTGCTGATCATTTCTTCCGTAATTACATTGTTCAAGTCCGCCTGCTTCCGGGCTTCTTCCCGGGCCTCCTGCAGTTCGGAGAGGCCTTTTTCCAATTCGGCCCGGCTGTTCTCCAGTTGGATGCGGGCCCTGGCCAGCTCGATGGCGAGGGAGATTTTGCCCGATTCCACCTGCCGGTAGCCGGCGGCGGCCTCGTCCAGGGCTTTCTCCAGCTCCGGCTTCATGGCCGACAGGGTCATCAGGCGCAGGGAAATGTTCTGCAGTTCCGTATCGATGGCGGCGATGCGGGAAGGTGCCTCCAGGGCCTTCTTTTCCAACTCCGCCATCTCTTCCTGGGAGATGCCCCGCAGCTCTTCCGGAAGGCGGGGTTCCAGCTGGGCCATCACCAGGGCGAAGATTTCCGGGCTCAGGGAGGAGACGCCCGTGGGGAAGAGCATGCGGAAGAGGGGCTCCATCTCCGCCAATTGCTGCAGTACCTTCTTTTCCTCTTCAAAGGCGGTTTTCTGTGCATTGAGCAAAGTTTCTTCGGACAGCAGGGCGTTCAGGTTGGCGATGGCGCCGTCCAGCTGGACCCCGGCCTCGGCCAGCTGGGTCTGCCGGTCGGCCGTCTCCTTTTCCAGCTTCCGGATGGCCTCATCCAGCTGGGCCTGTGCCTCTTTAAGCTGGGAGTGGGTCTTCTCCAGAGAGCGGTCCAGGTTTTGCATGACCTTCCCGTTTAAGCGGTCGATCTTCTCCTGGTTGAGGGATACCTGCAGCTCTTTTTCCAGGAGACCGGTGGCCGTAACGGAAGCTACCCCGTCGATGCGTTCAAAGGCGGGCAGCAGCTTATCCGAGACCAGCTTGGAAAGCTCATCGATATCGGCGCCTTCCATGTCCACCGTGGCCACCATGACGGGGATCATGTCGGGGTTGATGCGCAGCATCATGGGCTTCCCCACGGAATCGTCCAATTGAGAAGAGACCAGGTCCAGGTTGTTGGCCAGCTCGATCATTATGCTGTCCATGTTTACCCGCTGGACAAATTCCAGGATGATCACGCTGGCATTCTCCCGGGATATGGAATTTATGTTCTTCAAGCCGCTGGTGGTCCCCAGCACCGCTTCCAGGGGGGCGGTTACCGTTCGCTCCACCTGTTCGGGGCTGGCTCCCGGGTAGCTGGTGATAACTACTACATAGGGGAGTTCAATTTCCGGCAGAAGGTCGGTGGTCATTCCCATAAAGGAGATGACTCCCAGGACGATGATCAACACAGCGGCCACCAGGACAGTGTACGGTCTCTGAACGCTAAATCGGGCGAGCATTGCTTCCCCCTTGCTTCAACCATTGGCTGTTTTTTGGAAGAAAAACTTTTTGATGGAATGTCAAAGTTCCTCTATAAATTGTAGTATGAAGCATTTTAGAGTTAATTACAAGGGGCAATTTGGCTGGAGGGGAGGCTAGATATTTTTTTGGCGAAAGCTTGCGCAAATGCTAAACAAGGCGGCGGCCTGGTTGTTCATACCAGCGGCGGTTGGCGGCGACCCGGAAGCGGTGAAGAGTTGAACCAGGCCGGAAGACAATAAAGGCGGGCCGGCGGGCCCGCCTTTTGCCCGGAGGCCGCCGCTGCGCAAGGGCCGGCTGCGCTTCAGCTTTTAAGCAGGGAGTTGGCAATGATGATGCGGCGGTAGTACTGAAATACCTTGTCCCCGGGGGGGCATTGGGGCATGGTATTTACTTCGAAGATCCATGGCTTTAAATCTTGATCCAGGCCCACGTCCAGCCCCAGCTCCCGCAAGCCCGGGTACTTTCTGCTAAGCACGGCGGCGGTGGCTTCCCCCAGGCGTTTCAAGCGCCCCAATATTATCTGGGACTGCAGCCTGTTCAATCCCGCTTTTTCCAGGGCCTCAGCGGTTCTTAAAACGGTCCCCCCCTGGGCATAATTGGTCACCACTTTGCCCGGGGCCCTCATCCTGGCCGAACTAGTGGTGGCTATCCACTTGCTGTACGGTTTCTGGACATTGATCCGGAGGTCGAAGGGGACGTTGTCAATCTGCAGCAGCCGGATGGCCTGCTGGATGAGATAGCGCTGGGAGGTGATCAGCCGGTTGACCATGTGGACCGCATCGGGCAGGGGGACGCCCTTTTGAACCCGGGTATCATAGTGAATGAGGCAGCGCCGTTTTTTGTCCATGGCGACGTAGATAATCTTGTTTCCCTTCCGGCCCACATCCGGCTTAATGAAGACTCCGGAGTGTTTGGCCAGCATCTTTGCCAGGTTGTCGGGGGAATAGGCCACCGTTTCCGGAATATGCCGGCCAATTTCCGGGTCTCTTTGTAAAACCCTGGTTTTATCCAGCTTGCTGCGCACTACTTGGTAAGGAGTCATAAAATCAATCCCTCAACGGTTATGGTATTTATTAATATTTTCCCGGTGCCGGTAGAGGTACTTGGCGTAAAGCATCGGGTTTAAAAAAGCTCTTTGAATTACCTGCTGGTCTGCCCCGTTGATCAAGGAGACCTTCATCGATTTGGCGTTGCATTCAAAGAACCAGATCCTGCCCTTGTTGTCCAGGCCGAAATCGATGGCGATCTCGCCAAAGGGGCCGTAGGCCTCTTCCATGCACTGGTAGACCTGGAACAGGAAGTCCTCGATTTTCTTCTCCAGGGAGGCTACGGCCTCCCGGGAATAGCCCAAATACTTGTAAAAAAAGTCTTTGGCCATGAGGCTGGTTCCGTGGGTGGCCACGGGGGAGTCCTTCGCCCCCAGGCGGGCCAGGACGGCCACAAGTTCCAGCTTGCCTTGACCGTTTCGCTGCATTTCGCCGCGGAAATCGACGATGCGGTCGTCTATTTGAATCAAGTCCACGGCCTGCTGGACGATAACCGGTCTATCGCCGACGACCGAGGCGATTAGGGCCGGCAGCCTGTATAGACCTTTAATTTTCCCGGAGTGCAGTTGATTGACGAAGTAGCTGTAGGCGTATTCATCATTGGGCAGCCTGGTTACCCGGATCACCTGCTGGCCTCGCCTGCCGGTGGCGGCCTTGAGATAGATGCTTTTATTAAAGCGGAAAAGATGACTGATATCGGCAAGGCTATCCAGGCGCCGGGTATAGGGAAGGTGATGGGCCAGCTGCGGGTGGCGGGAGAGTATTTGATATAGTTCCATTTTATCAAAGTAGTGGCGGGAATTAATCTTTAACACTCCCCGCCGGTGAAATTGCCGGCGGATGAAGTCGGCCCGCTTCTCCTGGGCCGGGCTGCGGCCCACAAAGCGGTCGTAAAGAATGTCAGGCCTGCTTATGGCAATAGGCTCCCAGCGCTGCCGCGGCCGGTTATAGATAATTCCTTCCACCCGGTCCGGGTTGAAGGAGACGCCGTCGATGCTAAAGAGGAAGAGGGTAACCCCGGCTCTTTCCGCCGCCCGGAAAAAAAGATCCAGGCGAAAAAAGATGCCGTATCTCTGTTTTTTTAAAGAGTTTACCACCCAGCTGTCTAAAAACAAGCCGACGATGGGTCTGTCAAAGGCTTTTCGCATAGGACACGTCCTCTGGCAAAAATCTCACACCTCCAATATATGCTTCAACAAGAGAACTAGTAACTTAACCGTATGGCACCGGAGACATAAATAATGATGTAACAGGAAGAAGCAAGTTTCTTTTGGCCGGAACTCTTGTCGCGGAAATCAAGAAAGAACCGAAGAACATTATGCATCTTCCGGAATATATTAAATTGTAGACCTTGATAAGGTGGAGATTTGGAAAGGGGCGAGAAAAGGTGTCCAAGGAAAAATCGTCCGCCCGGGACTGGAAAAAAATATATCCAAAGGTTGCCTTCGTAAAGGCCGGAAAAGAAGACGAAGGCTATATGCTCAGGCTGGCGGCCAAGGAAATTGGCATTGTTCCCCAGAGGCTGCGCAGCCATACCAACCTGCTCATTCACCTGGGAGGCCAAAGGATTGGCTTTATATCATATCGGCGCCTGCCGGACAATATTATTTATATCTATCTTTTTGTCTTGGAGGAGCAGTGTCAAAACCGAGGCTATGCTCAGCCGGTGATCCTTAAGTTGATCATGATGGAGAGAGAAAAGCAGCCCCTGGAGGGAATTAATTTTCGCATCCACAAGACCAACCAGCAAGCGCTGCATGTGGCCTTGGAGAAATATGGCTACAAGGTCATAAAAGAGATGCCCAAGCACCTGGTCTTGTTTAAGCCGTATCCGCCGGATTATAAGCCGGTATAAGGGCGGGGTGAAGATGGCACGACCTGTTGTCGGGGTTTTGGTGCGCAAAAATTTTTTTCGAAACCCAAAGGGGCTGCTCTTTGCCCAGAAACTGCTCCAGGCCAACCGGGAAGATCCTTGCCTGATCTATTTTTTTCCCGTGGAGAACATTGACTGGATCAATAAAAAAATAGAGGGATATGTTCCCGGTCCCCGGGGAGGGTGGCGGAGAGGCTGCTACCCCTTCCCGGATGTCTTGTACGATCGGGGTGCCGGCTTTGGCCAAAATGAAATGGCGGCTGTGGAGCAAATCCGCCGCCGCTTGAAAAACATGCCGGGGATCCAGCTAATCAATGCGTGCCGGCTGGAGAAATGGCCGGTTTATGAGCGTCTCTCCCGGCATAAAGAGATGGGCCGGCACCTTCCGAAAACGATAGTGTTTAACGGCTTGCCCAGCGTCAAGCTCATGCTGGACCGCTACGGGCTTGTTTTTATAAAGTCTTCGGAAGGGAGCGGGGGCCTTGGTGTGATCTGCCTGGAGAAGAAGAAGCAGGGGTACTGTTGCTCGTTGTATAAAAGAGGCGCCCACAAGCGGCTCCTGGTGAAGAACTTGCTGGAGCTCAAGAAGATTCTGGACCCGGCTGTGGGCCGGGAAAGGAAGGCCATCGTCCAGCAGGGAATCCGCCTGGTCAAGTATAAGGGGCGCCGCCTGGATTTGCGCGTCTTGATGGTTAAGGATGCAAAGGGAGAATGGAAGTCCGTTTACAACCAGGCGCGGCTGGCCCCGGAGAAGGCCATGATCACCAACCTGGCCCTGGGGGGAGAAGTCATGAACTACGCCGATATCTTGCCGGAGTTGAGAGAAAGCTACGGCGATCTGCCCTCCGATTCCGAAATCCGGAACATAAGCAGCCGCATTGTCCACTATATTGAAAAAGAATTCGGTCCCTTCGGCGAGATAGGCCTGGACCTGGCCGTGGATGAAAGCGGCAGGGTCTGGCTGCTGGAAGCCAATTCAAAGCCCAGCAAGCTGCCGGAAGCAGGTCTTGAGGATACCGTGGGGATCTCTCCCCAGTTCAAGATGACCCTGGATTATACTCGCTTTCTCTTTTCCGGGGGGAAAAAAGGCCCCCCTTAAGGGGCCATACATATAGGCAAAAAACAACACAAAGGACAAAGGGTGCCGATGGTGGCTGCCGTGGACTTTTTAGCAGATCGCTTTCTCTTAATCGGGGTATTGCTGAACGATGGTTCCCATTGGAGAAGGATAAACCTGGAGCGGATCGTCAACGAACTTTTTGGCTCTCCCAGGGAGGCTGTGCTGAAGCAGCTTTGTTTCTTTTCTCCGCCGGATATCGATTACCGGCATCTTACCGTCCGGGCAACCGTTTATGACCGCCGGCGGGGGGCGTGGACCCCAAAAATAGTCCCCTTCCCGAAAATCGTTTACCTGAGGGAGGGGCTGGCCGGCCTGGGGCCGGAGGAAGTTGAAAAATTTGCCGGGGCGGTTCTGGCTACCAGGTCGCTGCTGGCCAATAACCGGATTGAATTTAACAAGTGGGAGATTTACCGGATCCTGGCCCATAACCCGGAGCTCAAATTTTACTTGCCGGAAACCCGGCTCTCCGGTAGGGGCTTCAGCCTGCTGGACCCGATGCTTCGAAAATACGGGGAGCTTTACCTTAAGGGCTGCCGGGGGAGGAGAGGAGAGCAGGTGATGCAGGTTATACTGCACTCCCCGGGCCACTACGAGTGCCGCTACCACCACGGCCGGACCGTTTCCCGGCAGGCCCGTTCCTATGGCGAAGTGCTGGCTCTGATCAACGGCTTTTTCCGCCGGCAGGAATTCATTCTGCAGCAGCCCATCGACCTGCTGACTTTCAACGGCAGGAAGATAGACATGCGCGCGGAGATGCAGCGCAACGGCCGGGGAGAGTTGAAGCTGGTTGCCACGCCGGTCCGGGTGGGGAGGGGCCAGTCTCCCATCACCACCCATGCCTCCAGCTATCCCTTTGAAAAATATTTCAAGGAAGTGCTGGCCTATAACAAAGCCCGCTTGCAGGAGCTAAAGTCCCGGATGGAGAGATTGCTATACAAGACCTATCGAACGGTGGAGGGTCACTACGGCTCCTTAGGGGAGATCGGCATCGATATCGGGCTGGATAAGTCCGGCAAGCTCTGGATTATTGAATGCAACCCCTTATCGGCCAAGGTTTCTTTAATGAAGGCCTACGGGGAGAAAACCATGCGCACGGCCCTGCTGAATCCTCTGGATTATGCGCTCTATAAAGCAGGGAAGGGTCGGAGCAGCCTGCTGGCGGAGAAGTAAGGCCCGGCAGTCTACTGTCAAGTATACGGCCCGAGGCGCTTAAAGAAGAGGCACGAAAAGCGTTCCCGGGGTGTAACTTTTAATCAGCCGGAAGCATATAAGTAGCAATATATAACCTGGTAATTAAAGGAGGTGCAAAGGTGGCCGACGGTAGAAAAAAGGCGCAGGCGTTGAGGGCCAAGTACCGCCAGTATGCCAAGAAGCTGGCGCAGGCCAGAAAGGCGGGCTTTCGGGCAACCCCCGCCCAAAAAGCAAAGCTCATGAAGCTTAAGAGCCGCCTAAAGAAAAAAAGAGCCGGCTAATTAATTAAAAATTCCTATTAACGACCAGTGCCCCGCAACCCTCTCCCCGCCCCGCCCCGGGGAGAGGGTTGGCAAGAAAACCTTAAGTCTAGCGCCGTGGCCGCCGGGAAACTGGTTTTACTTTTCATATTGGAAAGCGCATCCAGGGAATTGCCGCTATGGGCGGGAGACGGGATTTCCGGTCCTACAGGCTGGAGAGAGAAACTGGGAACGCGGCGCCACGGGCTGCCGGATAGCCAGTTGCTCGACCTGGGGGGAGGTGGGGAAAAGGCCTTTCTCGCATAAGATAATCTTTGGGGGTCGCAACATCTAACCGGCACGATCTGGCCGGCAAAAGGGCCCCTATGATAACGGTTGAAATGGATGAAAGGGAATGCCCGGTGCATGGCAGTAAAAGTATTTTAGCATGTATTTTTATAAACACTAGTTTAGCAAAGTGATGAGAAAAGAGGAGCCGGATCTGTGCCCGGGAACTTGTTATTATGTTAACTAATTTGGAGGGGTGATGGAAACGGAAGCCCGTGCCGTGGTCCGGGCTTCTTTTTTTATGCATATTTTTATATACCTTTGTTGGGCAAAGATGCCAATGCTGTATATTATTACAACATTATGTAAAGCAGGAACGGGAAAGGGGGCATCGAAATTATTAATAAAACTTAACAAATAATACTTTACCAAAGGAGAAATCAGCTCGTGAACCCAGAACTGTACAAGCCAAGACTTGCCGCCGTAGTTGTTTTAGTGCTGCTGATCTTTGGCCTGGCCTTCGTTCAGGCTGACCCGGCTCAGGCTTATGAAACGGCCACCGGATTCGAATACCCCTTAAAAGGAGGCGGCTGGTTTTTGGGCCAGGACTTCGGCGTGTGGAACACCACCCGGAACGAGTATCACTTGGCCGAAGACCTGCTGCCGTACGACATGAGGTCAGAACTTCCCGTTTACGCCCCCGCCAACGGCGTGGTAAGGAGCAGCGGCTACCAGAGCGGTTACGGGTACGTGCTGGTCATCGAGCACCGGCTTCCCAATAATACATATGTCTGCTCCGTCCTGGGCCACCTGAAATCCAACCTGGTCCCCCGGGGAACGGAGGTAAAGAAAGGGCAATGGGTGGGGCAAATTGCCTTAAGCCCCCGGGAAAACGGCGGCTACAGCTTTAGCCACCTGCATTTTGGGATCCGCAGCGGGGCGTACAGCACAGTGCGGGATCCCGATGGGGGCTGGAGATATCGCGGCTATGCTCCCAGCACTTCCATCAGGGCCCTTTGGTATAAACCCTCGGAATTTGTAAGAGAGCACGCCGCCATTCCCGGGGACAGTTCGCAGGCCTCCCTGGCGGCAAGCCCTGCTTCCCTAACTTTTGGACAGGTTGAGGTAAACAGCTATTCGGATCTGAGAAGCTATCGCGTTACCGGTTCCCATTTGACCGGCGCTGTTACCATAGAAGCTCCGGCAGGATTTTGGATCTCCCTTAGTCCCAACAGCGGCTACCAGCGCACCCTGACCTTGCCGCCCGAAAATGGTGCCGTTGAGCGCACCATCTATGTCCGCTTTGTGCCTAGCAGTGCGCGGCAGTACAGCGGCAGTATCCTCCACCGGACGGCGGGAGCGGCGGAACGGAGGGTGCAGGTAAGCGGAGAGGGGATCGCCGGCCACAGGGTGCCCGCCCCCCTGCGCCCCTATGGCCCCAGCAGCGGCGTTGCCGGCGGCAGCTATACCTATTACACCATTGCTGACCCCTGTTCCGCCGGCCACCCGGTCCAGTACCGCTTTGACTGGGGAGACGGGACCTACTCGGCCTGGAGCAGTTCATACAGCGCCGCCAAGAAGTGGAGTACTCCCGGAACCTATAACATCAGGGCGCAGGCGCGCTGTGCCGTTACCCATTCCATTGTCTCGCCGTGGTCTTCAGTGCGCACGGTAACCATTGAACCCAACAGCCAGCAGCGGCTCCTTTACCTGTATTACCGGTATTTGCAGTCAAGAAGATAGCTGGAGGTCCCGGGGCTGGGAAGGCCGGGATATGGATATGCGGCGGTCCCCTGCTTGGAGAGGGGACCGCCTTTATTTGTGCCCCGGTTCGGGTGCCAGGCCGCCGGTGAAAAGGGCTCGCCCGCGGAAAGGGAAGCCGCCGCTTAAAGAGAAGAGAGCGCTGCAAAGGGCGGGCCGACGGTATTGCTGGAACTATGGGAAGGCGCCGCCAAGGAAGAGATGAGGAGACGAAAAGGGACGCCGATGAGGGAGCGATTGTTGAAACGGAACTGTTGAACCGCCCAGGGACTCTTGGAGACAGTTAACGGCGAAAGCGCTTTAGCTCCTCTTCCCTTAATTTCCGCTTAAATATTTTTTGCGTGGGCGTAAGAGGCAGCTGGTCTCGAAATTCTACGGCGTAGGGAACGGCGTAGGGGGGGCATTTTTCCTTGCAGTAATTGATAATGTCGGCCTGGGTTACCCGCCCCTTAAAGGGCTCCTTTAGCTTGATGAACACTTTAATTCGTTCGCTGCCGGGGCGCAAAGGATCCGGCAGGCCCACGGCGGCAGCCTGGGATACGGCGGGGTGCTTGAACAGTATATCGTCGATGAGCCCGGTGTATACTTTAAAACCGGAGATGTTGGCCATCTCTTTAATCCGGTCCACGATGTAGAAGTAGCCGTCTCTGTCCATGCGGGCGATATCGCCGGTGGGCAGCCACCCCTTTCTCAGGCCGCTGCCCGGGTGGGGCCAGTAGCCGAGCATTACCTGGGGGCCTTTTATATACATGTGTCCTTCTTCGCCGGGGGAACAGATCCTGCCTGTATCTTCGTTGATCAGGACCACGTCGGTATCCGGCACGGGAACGCCGATACTGTGCTTGGCCCGCCCCAGCATCTTGGCAGGCCGGGAGAAGCTGCTGAGATTTATGTGGGTTACCGGACTGCATTCCGTCAGCCCGTAGCCTTCGGAAACGGGCATTTTTTTGTGCCGGGCAAAGGAGCGATGCAGGGCCGCCGGAAGGTGGGCGGCTCCCGTCATTATGTGCATCGGTACCCTGGGGATATCTTTTTCCGCCAGCTGCATCAACTGAGTGGGCACCATGCTCACCAGGAAGGGGCGGCTTTCGGAGATCAGCTCCAGGATGGAATCTGTATCCCGGGGATCCTGGACCAGGATGATTTTCAGGCCCCAGTTGATGGCGGAGAGCATAACCCAATCGCCGTACATGTGAAAGAGGGGAATGGGAATCATTACCGAACCCCGCCCGCAAATCCGGGACTCCGAGGCGGCCATCATCCAGGGGAAGCCTTGCAGGACATTGGCCAGGCGGTTGAAGTGGGAGAGCATCACGCCCTTGGGCTGTCCCGTTGCTCCCCCGGTAAAGGCCAGGTAGGCCAGGTCTTCCCGGGGTTTGACATGGACTTGGGGGGGGTGGGGCTTATACCGGGCGACCAGGTCCCTGAAGCGGTGGGTTCCCTTGACGGCAAACAGCAGCGGCGGAAAGCCGGGCGCAAAATCCCGCTCCGAGGTGACAATAACGACTTGGACCTCCAGGGCCGGTATCGATTTTCTAAAAAGAGCGTAAAATTCGGCCGGGCAGATCACCCCTTTTGCTCCTGACTCCCGGATTTGGGCAGCCAGCTCTTGAGGGGGATGCAGAAAGCTGCAGGGAACGTGGACCGCTCCCGCCTTCAAAATGGCGAAGGTGCTTATAATGTACTGGGGGCAGTTGGGCAAAATGGTGGCCACTCGATCTCCCTTTTTTATGCCCAAGTCGGCCAGGGCGGCGGCCAAGCTGTTGGAGAGCAGCAGCAGCTTTCGGTAATTGATGCTATATCCGCGATACTCGATGGCTGTGGACAGCGGGTATTTGGAGGCGGAGCGGTCCAGGATTTTAAACAAGGGCAGTTGAGGGTAGGGAGCCAGGCTGGTTTTCAAGCGGTGGGCTCCCAGCTGGTAGCTGTCGTGCCATGGTCTTTTTTTCAACGCTATGCCTCCCGCTCTTAAGACTAGGGCCTTATGGACAGGCCCTCCCCGGTAAATAACGGGGTGGATACCGACTTTCCATAACATAGTACACAAAATCCGGAAATAGGTGCCGGATCGGGGGAATAAAAGAAGGGGTATTTGACAAGAAGTTGGTCGTGTCGTAAACTTAAGGGCGGCGGAGGGGAGGTTTTTGGATTGCCGACAGCCTATGTCTTGGATTTTGACGGCACGATAACCACGGCGGATCTTACCACGGAGTTGGCCCGCCAATTTGGCGGCCGGGAATTCCATCAGATCGAAGACCTTTACCGCCGCCGGAAGCTGGGCATGCGGGAGTGGCTGAAACGCATGTCCGCTTTCTTGCCGGCGGACTGGGAGCTTCTGAAATCAATGGCCCTGGAATGGGCCTCTCTCAGGCCCGGCTTTAAAAAATTTGCCCGGCACTGCCGGGAGCAAGGCTCTCCCCTCTATATTGTCAGCGACGGCTTCGGCTTCTACATTGAACCGGTCCTGGAGAAGCTTGGCTGCCGCGAAGAGATCACCGCCATCTTTTGCAATAAGGCGGTGGTCAGCGGGGAGAACAAGATTGAAATCCTGAGTCCTTACGCCCACCCCATATGCACCAACTGCGGTAATTGCAAGGCGGCCCTGGTCCAGCGTTTTAGACGGGAAGGCTGGAAGGTGGCCTATGCGGGGGACGGGAACAACGATCGCTTCGGTGCCGCCTGGTCCCACTATATCTATGCCCGGGATGAACTGGCGGAACACTGCCGGAATCACGGTCTTCCCCACCTGATCTGGAACGACTTTGAAGATATTTTGGCCGCTGAGCCGCGGCGAGAGTCCTTTGCCCACAACCCCAAGGATTCCCCTTTCTGCCGTCCCCAGGATAGAGGGTACTTGTTCTAGCTTCGTTCCAGTTCAGCGGTTTATTTATCCCGCATAATCTGGATCCAGGTTTGCCCCGAAAGCAGCTGGATTTCCGTCCCATCCTGGTAGTAGAAGCGGGTGGGGGCCTCAATGCTGTCCTTCCTCCAACTGCCCAGGAAACGCTGCCCCTGGGCATAGTAGTCGATGGCTCCCGAACCGATCAAATTGGGCGTGGGCCTGTTTAGGGAATCGCGGCTGTGGGGGGCGTACTGGACAATAATATTCCTGGCGATGATGTTGTTGCCCGCTTCGTCCTTGTAAATTTTGCCGTTAAGATAGCGCTGGTAAGCCTGCAGCTCGGGATTGTAGCGGTACTCGATCTTATGATAGGAGTAGTACTGCAGGTTGACATAGGTCCCGGGGGATCCCTTCCGGTCCAGGTAAGCGGGCCTGATGATTACCTGGCTGGATTTCTTTTCCAGGCCCAGGGTGGCCAGGTTGACGTACAGGTTGTGGGGAGCCCAGCGGGAGTTGTCCCGGTAGATGCTGGAGCTGCCGGCGAAAAGGGCATTGGTGTGCCTTAAGGGCAGGCTCTTGATAAAATTCAGCACGTCGTTGCTGGCGCTGGCATAAATTAAGCGCACGTCGTTTTCCAGGGCCAGGATGGTGCTGTGGGTCCTGGCGCTGCGGATGGGCCCTACCCGGCTGGGGAAGGTGGAGAAAAGAGCCAGGTAGCGGGTAATCCCTTCCACCTCGTATTCGTAGACCACGCTGGCCTCGGCCAGTCCGGCTTGAGGCCTGGCCTGGGGGTGGTTGTCGATGGTAATGCCGTAAACGGGCTTAAACCTGCTGGAAATAATCCGGGAGCTTTGCAGGATCTCCTCTTTTTCCTTGAGTTGGGCCAGGAGGTTCTGGTGCTCCGCCTCCAGCTTGTAGAGCATGGCTTGCAGCAGCTCCTGCTTCTCCTCAAGGCCGCTTTTTTTCTGCTGGAGCAGGGTTTGCTCATTTCTTAAATCGGCAACCAGCCGCGAGTCGTGGGAGAGGATCCGCTTTAAATAAGCGGCCCGGATGATGAGATCGCCAAAATTGTCCGCTTCCAGAAGGATTTCCAGGTAGGACATGCCGCCTTTTATGTAGATGCTGCGCACCCGGCTGCCGAACAGGCGAACTTTTTCATTGAACCGGGCCGTGATGGTCGACAGCTCTTTCTCGGCCCGGGCGATCTCCAGTTCCGTCTGCTGAATATCCGCCTTCAGGCCGGAAATCTCCTGTTCCTTCTTTTTTATCGCTTCATCCAGCGCCCTGATTACTTCCTCCAGCTCCCGGGGGTCGGCTTCCTGGGCCAGGACCGAACCTTGATGATCCTGCCGGTCGCCGGAGAAAGCCGTAAAAAGGGCGGCGGCAAAGGCGAATATAACCAAGGTCCACAGGCAGAGACGGCGCAACGGGCATTCCCCCTTGTCAAGCTAGACCTTGAGAAAACGGCGAATGGAGAGGGTGCTGCCAATTCCTCCCATTAATGTTCCCAGGATCAGCAGCCCTAAAAATATGGGCACCAGTTGTTCCGCTGCTGTTACCGGCTGCAGGAAGAAAAGCTGGGCTTCCTTGATAAAGATGGCGGCCAGCCTGAAGTAGCCCGCTCCCAAAACCAGGATGGCGACCAGGGTTCCCAGCCAGCCGATCAGCATACCTTCCAGGAGAAAAGGAAGGCGGACGAACCAGTCGCTGGCGCCCAGGTATTTCATAATGCTGACCTCTTCCTGGCGGGCCAGGACGGAGAGGCGAATGGTAGTTACGATCAGGAAGATGGCGCCGGCGGCCAGCAGTATGCTGACGGTCAGGGAAGCGCGGTTTACCCAGCGGCTAACCCGCACCAGCATGTCCACCAGCTCCTCTCCGTATTCCACGCTTTCCACCCCGGCCAGCCCTTCAATTTTTTGGGCCAGCTCCGGGACCAGTTCTGCTTCGGCAGCCCGGACCCGGAACATGTCGGGAAGGGGATTGTTCTCTCCCTCCAACTCTTTAAAAAGGGACTGGGCATTCAAGCTGCGGGCAAATTCCCGCAGGCCGTCATCCCTGGATACAAACCGGTAGTCGGTAATTCCCGGCAGGCCGTCCAGCTGAGCTTCAATAGCCTCCTGGTCGGCGTCTTCGACGAGGAAAACGGCCATCTCCAGGTTGGACTGAATGTTGATCATAATCTGGTTGGTATTGACCGCCGCCAGGAGCGAGCCGCCCAGGATCCCCAGGGAGATGGCGATCATGCTGGCGGAGACCAATGCCAGCCACTTGTTCCTGGAAAAAGACCGGGAGGTCTGCCTGAGACAATAGCGCAAGGAATTAATGTTCATTCCGGTAATACCCCCGCTGTTCGTCGCGAATGATGCGGCCGCCCTCCAGGGCGATGACGCGTTTTTGCATCTGATCTACCAGATCCCAGGCGTGGGTGGCGATGATCACCGTGGTCCCGTTCCGGTTGATCTGGTCAAAGAGCTCCATCAGCTGCCGGGAGATGTCCGGATCCAGGTTGCCGGTAGGTTCGTCGGCCAGCAGGACCAGGGGCTCTCTTACCAGGGCCCGGGCGATGCCGACCCGCTGCTGCTCGCCCCCGGAGAGCTCGCCGGGAAAAGCGTTCTCCTTGCCGGAGAGGCCCACCTGCTCCAGGGCCAGGGGCACCCTTTTCTGGATCTCTTTTGGCGAACGTCCCACCACTTCCAGGGCGAAAGCCACGTTTTCAAAAACGGTCTTGCTTTTTAGCAGGCGGAAATCCTGGAAAACCATCCCCATGCGTCGGCGGTGCTGCAGCAGTTCCCCGGGCTTGTAGGTGGAAGTATCCCGTCCCAAAAAGGAGATCCGACCGGAAGTGGGGGCCTGTTCGCAAAAAATAAGCCGGATCAAGGTGGTCTTGCCCGCCCCGCTGGGTCCTACCAGGAACACAAACTCGCCGCCGTCGATCTTTAGATTGATATCCTGAAGGGCGGGCTTCGCCCCGGTGTGGTAGACTTTGGAAACCCCTTTCATTTCAATCAACGGTCAGCACCCCTTTATCTGAACGGCTGAGACATCACTAAAACAAAATTCGTCTTCCTTTGACGTTCTCCTTTTTTTAGGATTAACTTTTGTGGCTGCCGCTTCATCCCGCTTTCCGGCCGCAAAACCGTCCCAGAGCGCATTTGCCGGATCCCCTTTGTCAATGAACAACAGCTTGAGAGCATGCCCAACCGCCGCCGGGCTGTATACCCAAGAGCTTGCCGGGGCCGGAGAGGCCGGCAGGTTTTTAGTGGGGAAATGGAAGGAGGCCGGTTCCGGCCCTGCTTTTATGGGGATCGCTAAACTCTGGAAAAGCAGGAGTGGGAAGCGCCTTTTGCCCCGGGGAAAATGGGGGAGGGGAAGGCAGGATGGCAGTATAGTAATCCCGGGAACGGCAAATGATAAATGGTGAAAGCGCGGGCTCAAGAGCGGCCTTAAATTTAAGGGGGTGCACCGGGATGATCAGTGCTGAAGTCTCCGTCTATCCCTTCAAAACCAACGATGCCAGTACCACCATCAACAACTCCATCCAATCTTTGAACCGCTACCAGCTGGAATACTCCGTGGGCTCCATCAGCACTTACCTGCAGGGCAGCGAAGACGAAGTCTGGAACGGGCTGCGGGAGATGTTTCAGCAGGCCTGCCAGGCGGGAGAGGTCTCCATGGTCATAACCTTGACCAACGCCGCCTCCGGGCAATAGAGAGCATTCCAGGTACCGGATTTCTGCTGCCCGGAAGAAGGGCCTCTTAGCGGTCGGTGATCCACGCGCGCAAAGCGATCATTCCCAACAGGAGATAGGCGCCGACCAGAAACAGGATTATAGAGAGCACCGCTGCGGCGTTTAAAATATACATCACCGGGAGGAGCATGCAGCATTCCCCGCTTCCAGGATTAGGATATTAGTTATTATGGACGGAAGCGGAAATTATTACTCCTCCCGGCTGTGAAGCGGTAAAAATGCTGCCTTATTCGGGGCTGCTGTACTCCATGGCCCAAATCTCCGTAGTGCGGGGGAGGCTGTCGCTGCTCAGGGTTACGGTGCTTTTCTTGACTTTGAACGGGTAGGGAGGATTGGTCTTCTGGAAATCTTCCAGGGAACCGATCAAGTTTTCCCGGTTGTGATCCGTACGGTAATGCATGGGGATGACCACCTTAGGTTTCAGCCGGTTGATCAGCCCGGGGATCTCTTCCAGGGGCAGGGTGTAGTAGCCGCCCACGGGAACCAGCAGGAGATCAATCTTTCCCAACCGGGCGGCCTGTTCGTCGCTTAAAGGGTGCCCCAGGTCTCCCAGGTGGGCCAGGCGCAAGCCGGGAAACTGGAATACAAAAATACTGTTTTTCCCCAGCCAGTCGCCATTACGGTTGTCATGATAGGTTCCCACAGAATAGATGTTCACGCTTCCCGCTTTAAAGTTTTCTTCCTTCCAGTCACCGTCTACCGTCAAGCCCTTTAAGACCCGGGCGGAAGAACCGGCCCCCTGGATGTAATTGTGATCAAAATGGTCATGGCTGACGGTCACCAGGTCCGTCTCCAGGTCCAGGCTTCCGTAACCCAGGCGGGGGCTGTAGGGATCGATGAGTATTTGAAGACCGCAGTCGATGAGAAAGGTGGAATGGCCCAGGTAGGTCAATGTCACTTCCGTCCCCGTTTCCTCAAGTTCGGGCAGATCCTCCTGCCGGCCGCCCTCCGGCTCGGCGTCGGGGGATTCTTCGGGCCTGCAGCCGGGGATCAGGCAGGCCAGGAGCACCAGGAGCAATAGAACGCCTTTGCGAAACCGGAACATGCCTTTGGCCTCCTTGTTATCTTGTGCAGTACATCCTGTACATTTATATGTATGACCCCGGCTGCCCCAATATTTGTATGGGCAATGGGGTCAGGTCTTGAAATGTGAATTTCCTGTAAGGGGGTCAGGTCTTGAATTTTGAATTCTGCGAAGCAACGAAGTCAGGGGATAAAGGGGTCAGGTCTTGAATTTTGAATTCTGCGAAGCAACGAAGTCAAGTCTTGAAATGTAAATTTGGGCCAGTAAAGGGGTCAGGTCTTGAAATTTGAATTCTGTTCCTGTAAGGGAGTTAGGTCTTGAAATGTAATTTTTAGCCGCCGGACGGTGATTTTGGCTCGCTGTGCGGCCCCGGCGGCATCTGCCGGACGCCCGTTAAAAGCGGCCGGCGGGCTGCCGGAGGAAAAGGAGGCGCTTCCGCTTCCCGGAAAAAGAGGGGGCGGCCTTTTCTTGGAGGAGAGGAAGCCGGGGCTCAAAATATAACTGCCGCGGGTTTTTCCTTTAAGGCGACGCCTTGCCCAGGACATTCTCAATGAGTTCCCAGATCTCCGGTTTTTCCAGTCCGCGCCTCCACCCGGCCACCCCGGCCAGCCGGTAGGAGTTGACCAGTTGAAGGCGCCGCTCCATGGAGTTGCTCTCTTCCAGCCAGGCCATGAAGGTGCACTCTCCTTCCCTGTACTCGACCAGGTACTGGCCGTTGCTTTCATCCCAGCCGATTTCCAGGTCCTTGCCGGCCAGGATTTCTTCGATGCGCTTCATACCGTAATCCCTGGAAGATATGCTCCGGTCGCCCCCCTCTTCATCGATGCGCCAGAGGCGGGTATAGAAGGGGACGCCCAGGATCAGCTTTTCCGCCGGAACCTCTTTAAGGACTGCTGACAGGTTCTTCTCCACCCAGGGGAGGGAGGATACGGAGCCGGCCACGGGGCTGCTGCTCCAGTGCTCGTCGTAGGCCATCAGGACGATATAGTCGGCCTCCCGCGCCAGGGAGGCGCGGTCGTAGCAGAGGCTCCAGTAGGGCTCGCCTTCGGGCACGGTAACGTTTACCGAGAGGACTAGGCCGGCTTCCCGGCACATGACCGCCAGCTCCCGCACGAATTGGGTGTACAGCTCCCGGTACCGGTGGTGAAAGTTCTCAAAATCCAGATTAAAGCCCTCCAGCCGGTAGAGGCGGGCAAAGAGCAGCAGCTGGTTGATGGCCGCCTTGCGGGCAGAGGAGCTGCTCAGGAACTCCGCAGTAAGTTCCGGGTCAAAGGAATTGCTTACCAGGGCCCATACAGAGTAGCCTCTCTCCCGGGCCCAGTGGACATAGGCGGGATCGGCCAGGTTGCGCAGGCTGCCCCGGGAATCGTTAAGGTGAAACCAGGTAGGAATGACGATATCCAGGGAGGGCATCTCGCCGATCTCCTTGGTGTCGGGGTTTGGGTATGTAAATTCCCAAGTTAGCACCAGGGGTTGAGCTGGATTTTCTTTGGGCGGCGCACCACCGGGAGGGGAGGAAGGGCGCTCCCCGGAGACGGAGGATAATATCACCACCTCCTTGGAGGGGAGGAAGCCTGCTATCCCCTGTTCTGTGCGCACCGTCAGCCAGCCGCTTTCCGAGCCCGCTTTTTCCACCAGGACTCGGTCGCCTTTCCGGAGACGGAGATAATAGGGATGGTGCAGGCCCGGCCCCGAGCGCAGCTTGAGGGAAGGCGACCTGACCTCTCCCCACAGGTAGGAGGCGCCGGCGGGATCCACGGTTAAAGTGTTTGTTTCGGGATAATAGTTAATCGCCAGCTCCAGGAACTCTTCCAGGAAAAGTGCCGGCAGGTAAAGCCTGTTTCCTTCCTTCCGGAGGGGGAACTGCAGTTCAACAGGGGAAAGGTTAATCTCGGTGGCAATCTTTTCCATATCCAGGTGAATCAGGCGGTGGGCGGTGGTAATCACGGCGATCTTCTCTTCCTCATCCCAGAAAAAATGGGGGTCCAGGTAATCCTGGAATATCTCCACGGGAAGATAGATTTCTCCTTCCTGGATGAGGACGGGAGCGTTTTCCACGACTTCAAAGCCGATGACCAGGGCGGTATCTGCGCCCCAGGAGACGGCGTAAAAGCCGGGAAGGAAGTAGGCGGCGGAGAAAGCCAGGGCTATTATGGCCGCAGATGCCAGGAGCAGGGAAGCCATGCGCTTTTTAAAGGCCGGAAAAATGCGGCCTCGGACGGGGAATCGATTCACGGTTGTCCTCCGGGGCAATATAAAATCGATGTTTTAATATTTCGGTAGAAAAAGGACAATTCCTTGACTTGGCTTTATTTCATGGGAATTATTTCTAGTATTCTAATGAATGTTGCAGCCGGGGGTGTTTTATTTGACGGGATATTGTATAATATAGATAAAAATAATAATTTATACGGTTTACATGAGTAAGACTCTTTGCTATAATGATCTCATATTTGCGGCTCCATACTTGTTGCTTCTTGTTTCACATATGTAGCTTCTTAAGGAATCCTGATCATGCTGCCCTGGGCCGGTGTTCTTGTTAATCCTGGGGAAAGGGTGAGCAGTCACGGCTAAGACAGCGGTTTTACCAGCAAGCGAATTTAAAAAAGCCGGGCATTACAGCTACCAGGTTTATGAAGCGAAACGGCAAATCGAGCTGAGCCGCTTCTTCAAGTACCTGCGGATCTGGTATATCTTTTTCTGCATTGCCCTGGTTATCCTGGCTCAGCCGTACATGCACAGTTCAACGGAAGCGATTATCGGTTTTATTGCCCTGGTCATCGGCTACATGATCTACCTGCTCCTAATTCCGGTAAACATCTACCTGAATACTTCCGTGTCCCGGGTCCTGGATGCCCTCGATTACCTGTTCATCGCCGCCCTGGTATATTTAAGCGGGGGGCTGAATAGCTTTTTCCATTTTGGTTACCTGATTCCCATCCTGGCGGCCACGGTCCGTTATGGCTTCAAGACCGGCATCTGGTATACCATATTCGCCGCGGCCATAACAGGCTTGATGTACTTTGCCGGTACCAGCGTTGCGTTTCCCATGGCCTTTTACGTCGTCACCGGCTTTGGAACCCTGGTTTTCGTAATCTGGATGGTCAGCGTGCTGGTATACGAGGAACTGCACCTGCGGAAAGAGATGTATGCCACCTCGGTAACGGATCCCCTTACCGGACTCTACCACAGCGGCTACCTGCGGGAAAGGGTTAACGAGGAGATCAAAGCCTGCCGGCGGGAAAACGGGCAGTTTGCCATCGCGTTCCTGGATTTGAACAACTTTAAAAAGGTAAATGACCACTACGGACACCTGGTAGGGGACCGGGTCTTGAAGCATATGGCCAACATCCTGAGCGGAAGCGTTCGCGGCGGAGAGACCCTGGCCCGATACGGGGGAGACGAATTCCTACTGCTGCTGCCGGGAGCAGACCGGGAGCAGGCGGAACGCGCCTTGAAAAGGCTCCAGAATGTGATTGAGCTGAACCCCTTCGTTTTTGACAACAAGCCTCTGGACGTGAAAATAAGCGGGGGGATTGCGGTATTTCCTACGGATGGTCAAAACCTGGAGAAACTCCTCCTGGTGGCCGATCAGCGGATGTATGCGGCCAAGAAAAAGTAATTGCCGGCAATTACGAAGTTGCGAATTCATAGATCTTTCCCCAGTCGACATGCTCGTTAATATTGGATTTGATTAAATTTACCGCCTCGCCGTTGTGGGGGTGAATACGGCGGTAAACCCTGTGTAAGCTCTCCACGGTGCTGTAGGTGTCCTGTTGCACCAGAATAACGGGAACACCTTTCTCCTCGGCCTTGGAAAGGACCCTGACATCGGGGTAGAGCCCCCCGGTAAGGATGATTACCGAAGTGCTGGTTTCCAGGGCCGTCAAGGCCAGATCGCTGCGATCGCCGCCGGTAATAAGGGCCTTGTTGGGTGCCCGCCTCAGGTAGCCCAGGGCGCTTTCCATGGTCATGGTGCCAATCACTATCTCCTCCACCAGCCGGTGCATCTGTTCCGGAGCCGCCAGAACTTCCCCCTCCAACACCCCTTGCAGTTCGCCCACGGTGGGAGAAGCGATCTCCGGCCGGCAGGGGATTATCCCCAGCACATCAATCTTTCGGCGTTCCACCAGGGGCTTGTAAATTCCCCGGGTCTTATCCAGCTGCGGCCGGCTGATTTTATTGAAGACACAGCCCAGGATATTGGCGCCAAGGCTGTCCCAGGTTCTTTGGAAGAGCAGGAGCTGGTCCAGGTAGTAGTCTTTGTCGGGACTGGCGATGAGGAGGACGGAAGCCTTCCACCTGGCGGCCAGGCTGAAATCATCCAGTTCCTGGACTGCACCGGCGAAGGGGTGCACGGCGCCCTCGATGAGGAGGAAATCGTATTCCTGCCGGCCAAAGCTTTCCAAGGCCTTATCCAACCGGTTAAGCAGGCGGGCATCTTCCTTTAAAAATGCGGGCGTCAGGTAATAGGGATTGATCTTGACCGGGGAGATGGTTTCGCTGGAAAAGGGAATTTTAAAGATCTCCCGCATCAAGGCGACGTCGTTGTCGTCTCTCCGGGTGGGGCTTCTCTCCAAACCCAGGGGCTTGAAGAAGCCAATTTTTAAACCTTTTTCCTGCAGCAGCAGCCCGACCCCCAGGGCAATGGCGGTCTTCCCGGCTCCGGCGGTCCCGGAAAAATAGAGCAGCTTCAAGGGTATCACCTCTTCACGATTAAAATTATTTTTCCCTATTGATGGTGATCTTTATATCCAGGGCGGACAATCCCCGGGGAAAAACCCGCACGGGGTTTAAATCCATCTCCGTTATCTCTTCAAAATCCAGGGCCAGGCGGGCCACCCGGGCCACGGCGTCTATCAGGGCGGGAATATCTCCTTTTTTCTTCCCCCGGTAGCCCCTGAGGATGGTGTGGGCCTTGGTTTCAGAGATCATCTCTTCGATGGCCTCCCGGGTATTCAAGCGGGAGGCAAAGCGGAAGGAGACGTCTTCCAGCAAATTCACGTAGATGCCGCCCAGCCCGAAGACGATTAGCGGCCCAAACTGGACATCCCGGGACATCCCGATGATTACCTCCGTCCCGCTGTCCACCATCTTCTGCACCTCGACGCCGTAAATGGGCACTTCCGGGAGAAGGCGCCGCACCCGGTCCACCATGCTTTGAAAAGTGCGCTCCACTTGGCTGCGATTCTGAAGGCCGACGGCCACACCGCCTACATCGGATTTATGGGAGATGCGCGGCGATGAGATCTTTAGGACAACGGGGAAGCCGATCTGCTCGCTGATCTCTCCCGCCTCTTCCGCCGATTCGGCCAGGATGATGGGGCTGACGGGTATGCCATAGGCTTGGGCCACGGCGCTGCACTCATGACCCAGCAGGACCAGCCGCCGGTCGGCGGCCGCCTGCTCCAGGATCTCCTCTACGGCGCCCCGGTCCAGGGGACCCGGGTCCACGGGGGTCTCTTGGCGGCGGGAAGACTCCACGTGGCGGACAAAGTGAACCATGCCGCGCACCGCCCTGGCTGCCGGTTCAGGGTAGGAGAAGGTGGGGATCCCGCTCCCGGTGAGGATTTTCTTGCCGGCCTCCAGGGTGCGCCCGCCCATGTAGACGGCAAAAAGGGTCTTCTCGGCATATTTTTCCTTTATTTTAAGCAGGGTCCGGGCGGTCTCCTCGGGCTCCGTTACCGCCGTGGGGCAGAGCAGGACCAGGACGTTGTCCACGTTGGGATCGCTGAAAACGGTTTCCAGGGCCAGGCGGTATCTCTCTTCGGGGGCATCCCCCAGGACATCCACCGGGTTGTAGAAATTTGATTCCGGGGGCAGGTTTTGCCGAAGCTTTTCGATGGTCTCCTTCTCAAAGCGGGAGATGGTCAGCCCGTACCTCTCCACGGCATCGGTGGCGATAATGGCCGGGCCGCCGGCGTTGGTTATGATGGCCACCCGTTCGCTTTGGGGAAGCGGCTGGTGAGCGAAAGCCACGGCCAGCTCAAAAAGCTCGTTCATTTCCGCAGCCCGCATGATGCCGCACTGCCGGAAGGCGGTGTCGTAGGCGCGGTTGCTTCCCGCCAGGGCCCCGGTGTGGGAACTGGCGGCCCTGGCCCCGGCGCTGCTGGTGCCTGCTTTGAAAACGATAATCGGCTTCTTCCTTCCGGCCTCGGAGCAGATTTCCAGGAAGCGCTTGCCGTCGGTGACATCTTCCAGGTAGCAGATAATGGCCCTGGTGTAGGGATCCTCGATGCAGCTTTGGATAAAATCGATCTCGTTCAAGTCGGCTTTATTGCCCAGGCTGATAAATCGGGAAAAGCCCAGATCCAGGTCGAAGCTCCAATCCAGGATGGATAAGACCATGGCGCCGCTCTGGGAGATGAAGGAGATGTTTCCCTCCTTCGGGAACCCCCTGGCGAAGGAGGCATTCAAAGGGGTGTGCGTATCCATGAGGCCGACGCAATTGGGACCCAGCATGCGCATGTTGTATTTCCGGCAGATGGACACCAGGTCGCGTTCCCGCCTTAAGCCTTCGCTTCCCGTTTCTTTGAAGCCGGCGGTGATTACGATGAGGGCCTTGCATCCCGCCTTGCCGCAATCCTCGGCAACGGAGAGCACCGCTTTTTCCGGGACGACGATGATCCCCAGGTCCACGGGAAAGGGGACCTCCGTCATGCTGGGATAGCATTTTATACCGGCGATTTCTTCCTCCCGCGGGTTAACGGGAATAATTTTCCCGGGGAACCGACTCCGGATTAAATTATGCAAGATGGCGTTTCCGATTTTTTTAGGGGAGCGGGAGGCCCCAATAACCGCCACTTTTTCCGGGTTAAAAAGTGCGTTTAGTCCGTGCATTTTAATCCGCTCCAACAGTAACGATCTGAGTTTATATGAGTAGTATGCTCAAAGAGGAAATGTTGAATTAAACAAAAAATGCGCCCCCGAGTCAGCATTGAGCGGGGGGGATGGTGACAAGGGAATTTGACTTTGGCTCCTCCGTTGAGTCAAAGGAATTTGACTTTGGCTTATCCTTAAATTGGGAAACGGCGACGAAATAGGCGGGGAGACGGCAATTTTGGCTTACCAGAGTGCGAGCCTGAGGACGGTGACCTTGGGTTTTACTTGACCTGCCAAAAAAAATGGCAGATATGGTTTGTGATTTTATGTCTGCATTTTGGAATGAACCCAAAGTGCAGCGTCCCTTGAGTCAAAAAGCAAATAGCTTCGATATACTTGGTATAGGGGCCGATAACATATATCTTTTTTTACATTGACTTTTTGATGAAGTTTGTTAAAATGTATCTTGATGCTTTTTGCCTTCCATAAATTTGGATACAAGGAGGTATTAAGAATGAGCGCTTTGGGCCGTCATGTTTTGGCTGAGTTTTACGGTTGTCCCGACACAATTCTGAACGATCTGGCGCAAATTCGGCAGGAAATGGTGACAGCGGCTCTTATTGCCGGAGCAGAAGTAAGGGAAACCGTATTTCATCAGTTCTCCCCCCAGGGTGTAAGCGGCGTAGTCGTGATCTCCGAATCACACCTGGCCATTCATACCTGGCCGGAGTTTGGCTACGCGGCGGTGGATATCTTTACCTGCGGTCAAACTGTTGACCCCTGGGTATCCTGTAATTACCTTAAACAGAAATTTGCCGCGCAAAACATGACTGCCCGGGAAATAAAGCGCGGTATATTCGATGTACCTCTGGAGCATAAGCCGGCGGTCAATTACTAAAGGAGGTCGGGTAGTTGGCGAAAGAAAATAAATGGCACGTGGATTTTACGGGACCGCACATGGCTTCCATGTATGCCATCGAGACCTACTATGTAAACCTTGTTTCCCCTTTTCAACGAGTGGAAGTAGCCAAGTCCAGCCTTTTCGGAAAGTGCCTCATCCTGGATGGTAAAATCCAATCTTCCGAATTTGACGAGTATATCTACCACGAAGCGCTGGTCCATCCGGCCATGCTGGCCCATCCCCGGCCTCGCACCGTCATGGTTATAGGGGGAGGGGAAGGCGCCACCCTGAGGGAGGTTTTCAAACACCCCTCCGTGGAAAAAGTAGTCATGGTGGATATCGATAAAGATGTTGTTGACCTCTGCAAGGAATATCTTCCCGAGTGGCACCAGGGGAGCTTTGAGGATGCGCGGCTGGAACTAATCCACGCCGATGCCCGACAGTACCTGGAAGATAACGAGGTCGCTTTCGACGTAATGATTATTGACCTGCCCGAGCCGGTGGAGGAAGGTCCCTCGCGCCGCCTGTTTACCAGGCAATTTTACCAGATCGTCAAGAAGCGCTTAAATGAAAACGGCATTATGGTCCTGCAATCCGGCGATTTCAGCCTGACCTTTATGGAGGCCCATAGTGCCATATACAAAACCGTTGCCTCGGTTATGCCGGCGGCGTACTCGTACCATGTATTCATCCCTTCCTTCAACACGGACTGGAGCTTTGTAATTACTGCCCGGGAAGGAGACCCCTTTAAGGAGCTGGACAGCCGGGAGCTGGACCGGCGCATAGCCGAACGCGACCTGCAATTGAAATCGTATGATGGAGTGACTCACCAGGGCATGTTTTCCATCCCCAAAAACATTCGTGCCGAGCGCGATTCAGGGACAATGATCATAGATGATGACAACTTGTTGACTATCGATTAAAAAAGGGGAGCTGCCCATGAAAACCAGGGAACGAACTTTTATAATGATCAAGCCCGACGGCGTGCAGCGCGGGCTGGTGGGGGAAGTTATCTCCCGCTTGGAAAGAAAAGGCCTTAAGCTAACGGCCATGAAGATGATGGTGATCTCCGAGGAGCTGGCGGCGCAGCACTACGGGGAACATAAGGGCAAGGATTTCTACGACAGCCTGGTTTCCTATATCACCTCGGGACCGGTAGTCGCCATGGTTTGGGAGGGGGACCGCGCTGTCACCTTGTCCCGGATTATTATTGGCGCTACCGACCCGGCCAAGGCGGCACCGGGCACCATCCGGGGCGACCTGGCCATTTCCGTTGGAAACAACCTGGTGCACGGCTCCGATTCCCTGGCCAGCGCCGAACGGGAGATCAAGCTTTTCTTTAGCCAAGAGGAACTGATTGACTACCGGCTTTCTTCGGAAAGCTGGATTTACGGGGAAGAGTAGGCCGGAAAGAGAAAGCCGGAACTGACAATCAAAATGGCAAAATGGGATGAAAAAGCGGAACCAGTTTCCGCTTTTTCTATTGCCTTCCGGGGAGCAGCGTGGTATAATATAACTAACCTAATAAGTAATATATAGGGGGTGAGAGAATGTTCAACACCAAGTGTCCGGGTCAGGATACCCGCTACTGGACGGCGGATGATATTTTCGAAGAACAGTGCCCCCATTGCGGCGGAACGGTGGAGTTCTGGAAGACCGATGTTCGCCTGCGCTGCCCCCATTGCCGGAAAAAGGTGGTTAATCCCCGTTTTAATCTCGGCTGCGCCCAGTGGTGTGCCTATGCCGAGCAGTGCCTGGGCAGTGTGAAGAAGGGGGTGGCTCCCCGATCCTTGCGCCAGGTCCTGGAGAGTGAGCTTAATCGTCTTATGCACGGCTTAACCCTGCCTTTGGAAAAGATCAAGTCCGCTTTCAATGAGGTGGAGCATCGCTGCCGGGAAAAGGAAAGAGATCCTTTGGCCTTGCTGGCCGCTCTGGTAGTCGTCGGGGCCAAAAAGTACGGAAGGCTGCCGCAGCATGGAGAATTTCTGCAGCGGCTGGAAGGGGAGCATCATTTTCCCGATGAGGCCGTGAAAGAAACAGGAAGATTAGTGGAGAATATTCTAGCCCGGCAGGTTGAGGGGGATCCGGAGAAATTGATCCTGGAAATAATGGAGCATATTTAAGAAGGGGGAGAGGGTGGATGAGTAAAACGGTCCGGAAAATTATAAGAATCAATGAAGAAAAGTGTGACGGGTGCGGGTTGTGTATCCCGGCCTGCGCCGAGGGAGCCCTGCAAATCGTGGACGGGAAAGCCAAACTAATTGACGATCGTTTTTGTGACGGCCTGGGAAACTGCCTGGGGGAATGCCCCCGGGGCGCCATTGAGATTATTGAACGGGAGGCTGATCCTTTCGACGAAAAAGCGGTGGAAGAGCACCTGAAGTCGGAAAAGTCGAGGGAGGAGAAGGAGGAAAAGACCCTGCCCTGCGGCTGCCCCGGTTCCATGGAGCGCAGCGATATAAAGAAGACGCCCGGGCAATATGCGCCGGAAAGCGACTCCAATGTCCTGGAACCGGAGCTGAGCCACTGGCCGGTGCAGCTGCAACTGGTTTCGCCGCGGGCGCGTTTTCTGCAGGAAGCGGATCTGCTCATTTCCGCCGATTGTGTTCCCTTCGCCTACCCGGACTTCCACCGCAAGTTTCTAAGGGAGAGATCTTTGCTGGTGGGCTGCCCCAAGCTGGACGACGTGGAAGCCTACCATGAAAAACTGGTGGAAATCTTCAAAAACAACGTTATCTACAGCATTACCGTGGTCCGGATGGAGGTGCCCTGCTGTTCCGGCTTAAGCCGGCTGGTCAGATCGGCTTTGCAGGAAGCGGGCAAGGATATGCCCGTCAAGGAGATAATTATCGGAATCGACGGCACCATTAAGAAATAAGAATTAAAGAATTGCTCTCAAAAGAATTTTATTCAAATCTAGATCCAACCCGGGGCGCCGGATATTGAAGGCCGGCGCCCCGGGTTTATAATTCATTATTTGTAAAGATAGAAAAAGCCGGATACCCAGGCCATTAATCGAATCGATTACCAGGAGGAGAGAAGGGTCAAATAACGGGAACCGGTTCCCGTTTGCCTTCCAGCCCGTTATCGATATATCCCCCTTGGAAAGGAGAGGGAATCTGTCCTGAGGCTTCCGGGAAGAGGCGATCATCCCCCAGCATGGCGGTAACGGGACCGCAAAAGGCCCCGAAGATGACATGGTTCAACAGGGAAAGGAAGGGAGACGTGGCTCTCCTGCTGGGCAAGGCCAGACCCAGGCGCCGGGTAAGTCCTTCCAGAAGCATCCAGTAAGTCAAGCTCACGCCCACCCCCTTTACCAGGGCGGAATCCCGTCCCGTGGCCGAGAGCAAATAAGCGGTGACTACCCCCAGCGATGCAGCCAGGAACTGGTTGGTCACATAACCGACTATTTTGCTGGGAGCAGTGTCCAGTTGGTTTCTATGCACAAAAATGCTGGCGGCTTGCTGTTCGTAGGTAAGGTCGGTCAACCCCAGGATGCGCTGCATTTTATTAAAAAGCCTTCCCGGGATGGAGCAGAGCAGGCCGGAGGCTATGCCCAGCACGATGCGATCCTTAATTTTCACCATTTTAATCACCCTCAAGGAATAGCTTATCCCGAGGGGTGGCAAGGATGAGTGAGAAATTCTGGAGCGGTTAGATAATATAAGTAAGCGAAACCGCCCTGAAACGGCCCGGTACTGGTTTATGGACGGCGAATTGCGGCTCTGCCATTAGGCTTCTCGCGGCCGGGGCGCAGGGTGAGCAAAAGGGTGAAGGAAGGCTAGTTGAGGCTTTGGGATTGAACCGCCCCTGGCTCCTGCTTCGAAACGGCATTAAACCTTTCCGCCAGCTGCTTAATGGTGACCTGTTCCAGGACGGAGAGCATCTTCTCCTGGGCCTCGCTCCAGACCTGTCTCAGAGGGCACTCCTCTTTATTTTGGCAAGGCTTGTTCTCCATCAGGCAGCGAGTGATGGTCACCGGCCCGTCGATAAGCTCGATAACATCCCGCAGGGTAATATCCTCGGGGCTGCGCGACAACTCGACTCCACCCGCGGGTCCCCGCGAGCTGGTGATCCAGCCGGCTTGGCGCAGGATGCCCATCAACTGCACAACCAGATTTCCGGGTATGTTTTGCTCCCGGGCGATGGCGGCGGTAGTGGTTTTGCTGCCTTTTTCCTGGCGAGCCAGCTCTACCAGGGCGGCGATGGCATACTCGGCTTTGCGCGTGATCAACTTCCATCCCTCATATTATATATAACTAAGATAGTAATATTATATCTCGTTACGACAAAGCCTGTCAAGGGGAGCAAGCCAGGGGGGAAGGTGACTTTGGCACACCGACAGAACTGGTAAGTATGGCCTCGTAATGCTTGCCAAGCTCCGCTGAATCAAAAGGTACACTTCCTTGAATATACTAATTAATATATATCGCAACAACCGTCCCCTGATTTAAATCCCCCCAAATCGGTAGACGGAACCATAAATCTTGCCTAATGGCAGCAGTTTAATACCTTTTCGAGAAACAATATAAAAACGGTTATTTTCCAAAAAACGCATGAAAAAGAAGGACAAAGGCCCAGCCGCCGGCATTGCTTTAAAAATGGTTCTGTTTGTAGTAAAATTAGGTTAACAGAAAAACAGCTCGCTTAAATTAAAGTAAAAGGAAAGGCGGCGGTGACAGTTATTAAAGCCATGAAGCGCATGCCTGGGCTCTGGTGGCCGGTAGTAATCCTGCTAGTGCTCCTGGTACTAAATGCTGCTCCGGTCGCTGCGGAGAACCAGGTTTTTGTTCTAAAAATAGAAGGCACTATAACTGCCGGCCAGCTCAACTTTATTAAAAGGCAAATCCAGGCGGCCGAAGAAGTTGGGGCCGATCTCCTGGTAATTGTGCTGAATACCCCCGGGGGAATAGTTGACGCTACCCTGGAGATCAATGAAGCCTTTTTAAATGCCAGGGTTCCGGTAGCGGTCTTTGTGGCACCCGCCGGTGCCATTGCCGGTTCCGCGGGGGCCTTTATAGTGGTATCCTCCGACATAGCCGCCATGGCACCCGGGACCACCATCGGCGCTGCCCATCCCGTGGCCCTCACTCCCGAAGGGACTACTGCCGCCGACGAGAAGACAACTAAATTTTTGGCCGGGCATATTAAGTCCCTGGCCAGGGAAAAGGGGCGGCCCACCGATGTAGCGGAGAAATTTGTGACGGAGAATCTGAGCATCAGTTCCCGGGAGGCCTTGGAAAAGGGGTTAATTGAATACCTGGTCCACGACCTGGATGAACTCCTGGATGTCCTGGACGGGGTGGAGATCGAAAAGAAGGGCCGTACTTACACCTTGAATACCGCCGGGGCCACGGTGGTCCACGTGGAGATGAATGCGCAGGAACGCTTCCAGAACTGGCTCAGCGATCCCCAGATTGCATTTATTTTGCTTATGCTAGGGATCCTGGGCATTTATTTCGGGTTAAATATGCCGGGCACCATTGTGCCGGAAGTAGGTGGTGTAATCATGCTGATAATGGGAATTTACGGAATCGGTCTTTTTGATACCGGTACTACCGGAATAATCCTTTTGATTCTGGGAATAGGATTAATAATCGCCGAGATATTTACAGCCGGCTTCGGTGTCCTGGGCATTGGAGGAGCAGTCTGCTTAGTATCCGGCGCCATCTTACTGCCCCAGGAGCCCTTGATGGCTGCCGAGTGGTACGGTACCTTCCGCAGTACAGCTTTCGGGGCCGTAATCGGGGTTTCCATAATTGTTTTGCTTATTATTTACAGCGTGGTGAGGAGTCGGAAAAAATGGACCGAAGGCAGCGCCTTCTTCCTGCCCCCCAAGAAGGCGACGGTTACCGTTGAGCTGAATCCCGTAGGGATGGTTACGGCCAGGGGCGAGCTTTGGAAAGCACGGAGCGAGGGAGGCAAAACCATACCCGTGGGCACTGAGGTGGAAGTGGTCCGGGCGGAAGATCTGACTTTGTGGGTCCGTCCCCTCCAAGAAAAATCGGATTAAAGGAGGTTTTAAGTTGGAAACTATTTTTTATCCCGTTGTCGTTTTACTTGTTCTCTTCCTGATTTCCGCTATCAAGGTGGTCAAGGAGTACGAGCGGATGGTAGTCTTCCGGCTGGGGCGCCTGATCGGAGCGAAAGGTCCGGGCCTGGTTTTTGTCATCCCCCTGGTTGACCGGACGACCCGCATCTCTATGCGCATCGTTACCCTGGACGTGCCCACTCAAGATGTGATTACCAGGGATAACGTCACCACCAGCGTGAACGCCGTGGTCTACTACCGGGTTGTGGATCCCAACAAGGCCATGGTCAACGTGGAAGATTACCGCTTTGCCACCGCCCAGCTGGCGCAGACGACCTTGCGCAGCGTGGCGGGCCAGGCTGAGCTGGACGAGCTCTTGGCGGAGCGGGAGAAGCTAAACCAGTTGATCCAGAAGATCCTCGACGAGGCCACGGATCCCTGGGGCATCAAGGTGACCGCCGTGGAGATCAAAGACGTGAACATTCCCGAAGGGCTGCAGAAGGCCATCTCCCGCCAGGCCACGGCGGAGAGGGAGCGCCGCGCCATTATTGTCCAGGCCGAGGGGGAGAAGCAGGCCGCCGAGAAACTGGCCGAGGCGGCTGCCATCCTCAACAGCCAGGAAGGCGCCATGTATATCCGTCTCCTGCGCACTCTGCCGGAGATTGCCTCCCAGCAGGGATCTATGATTGCCTTCCCCTTGCCCGTGGAGCTGCGCCACCTCTTCCCCATGAAGCAGGAGGTAAGCAAGGCCAAGGAATAAAGAAGGTCATAAAAGGGCTAAAGATTGGGGGAGGCGCGGACCTTCCGCCGATTCGTCCAGGCGAAATTTGCGGAAACGGTCTTGATATCTGCCGTTGAATTTTATATAATACCTAATGTAGCTTTCAAGCGAGCGTGGCGGAAAGGCAGACGCGCTAGATTCAGGATCTAGTGGGAAAAACTCCCGTGGAGGTTCAAATCCTCTCGCTCGCACCACGAAAAAACGGTAACCGCAGGGCTTACAAGCATCCTGCGGTTACTTGCTTTTGCCGGCACCTGAACTGCACCTGCACAGGTGCTTTTTTTTATGCCTTGTTTGTGCCATTTTAGGGCCATGCCGTTACCTTTTTTTTCGCCCCAGGAGACGATCCAGCAGGTAAATCGGCAGGCTTGCTACCAATAAAAAGAAAACTACCAGGGCCAGCAGCCAGAGAAGGGCACCACCGTAGCCAATTTTAGAAACATCCATGAAAAAGTAGGGGTAGAAGCCGGTAAAGACGCCCTGGATAATGGTGACGGCCCAGTACAACAGCGGATAAATGGTCCAGAAAGGAATATCGGACAACCGGATCAGGCCCTTGCGATCAAAAAGCAGGTAATCCAGCAGAAATCCAAGGGGGGCCACAGTATGGGTCAAATGGTTGACCAGGTCCACCCCGCTGCCAAAATATTCCGGCATCCGCGGAACCAGGAAAAGATGAAAAACCACCCCGGTGACGAGAATGCTTATCAGCACGGCGCCCCGAACAATCATTCGGAAACGGGTGAAGCGGGGGAAGAACAAGAAATAGGCGGTCGCCAGGGCCACCAGGATATTGCTCTGGATGGTGAAATAGCGCAGCAAAGGAAGCCCTCCCGGGAATAGGGAAGCGTACAGCCCGTACACCACGGCCCCTAGTAAAAGGAGCTTGTAAATTATCGAAATTGGACGGCTCTCGACATGCACAGGCAGATCTCCTCTCATGTAATTGTAAATAGTTACATTTATAGGTATTCAAAGAAAAAGTACGAATTTCCTTTTTAAAAGAAATCGCCGCCGGAAGCAGCTAGCAAGCGTGGCAGACAACGCACTGCGGCAACACCCCTGGAAAATTTTTTTAGGAACACAGGCAAAAATTCTAGAAGAGGTGCTAAAAATCGGCAGCGGCGAGATAGGCGCTGAGGGGAAAAATTTTTGGCGTATAAGTCTTGAAAATGCCTGACGTCCGGGGCAAGATTTTTGCCTTCCGCCCGATGTATCCTGGGCAGGGAATGGCGCAACAGTGGGCGAAATATTAAAGAACTTAAAAGTTATCACTACTTTTGTTTAATTACTTTTGTCCAATTGATGTGGCCTCGACTTGGAGTTCCGGCTGAGCTTTTTGCCTGCATTTAATAATCCGGAAGGAGGTTTTCCGATGACCGTGAAAATGTGGGAAGCCGGCAACCTGAGCCCCCGCGTTAAAAGGCTGAGGGATGAGTACTGGTCTTTTTATGAGCGGGAGTACTACCGCAACGAATGCCTGGCTTACACCACCGGCGATCCCTGGGATGAGGTGTACGCCCCGTACAACTGGGGGGTGGTGCCGGAAGTGTTCCTTTTTACGCAAATTACACGGCACACCATGAAAGCCATGGCCGAGAAGGTGGAGGTTCCCCCTGATTTTTACCGGCTCTCCATCGCGGAGCGGCGGGCACTGTTTTTTAACCTGGTCCTGGAGAAGCATCTGCCTGCCCAGGTGCTGGAGGGGGAGCTCATTGTCGGCTCCCATTTCAATACGGCCCTTTCCAAGAACCTGGACCCGAAAGAGACGGCCCAATGGGTCAAGGCCACCTACCGCTGGTTCAAGCGCATGAACGAGGCTCATAACCTGGGCCTGGGCAACACCGGCGCCATACCCGGTCACCTCATACCGAATTATCGCAAGGTGTTGAAAATCGGTTTCCGGGGAATTGCGGAACAGGTGGCGGAACGGATGGCCAGGGAGAAATCGCCGGAGAAGCTGGCCTATCTAAACGCCTTGAAAATTTCTACCGAGGCCCCCTTGATCATCTCCAGGCGCTACGCAAAGGTTATCTTGGGACTCCTGGAGAAGGAAATGGATCCGGAAAGGCGGGATGAGTTGAGCCGGATGCTGGAGATAGTATCCCGGGTTCCCTACGAGAAGCCGCGGAGCTTCTGGGAGGCCCTCCAGGCTCTCTGGTTTACCCACATGCTGGTCATGGCCGCCGAATCCTACCCCGGTGCGGGACTTTCCTACGGCCGGATCGACCAGTATCTCTATCCCTTTTACAAGGAAGACCTGGAGAAAGGCGTTCTGACCCGGGAGTTTGCCAAGGAGCTGCTGCACTGCTTCTGGATTAAGCACAATTACGCCTACGATTACCAGGGACGGGTGGCCCGGAACCAGGGCATCAATTCAGGCTTTGGGCAGTTGATTACCCTGAGCGGGTGCGGCCCTCAAGGTGAGGACCTGACCAACGACTTGACCATGCTCATGCTGGAGGTCATCGAGGAGATAAACCTCTTGGAGCCGAAACCCAACATCCGGGTGCACCGCAACTCCTCCCCGGAGTTGCTGAAAAAAATGGCTTCCATGATTAAAAAGGCACAGGGCGCCCCTTTCCTGATCAACTTTGACGAAATCTCCATGAAGGCCATGGAATTCCAGGGGGTTCCCCGGCAGGAAGTCTGGGACTATGCTCCCGTGGGCTGCCTGGAAAATACCATGCAAGGCAATGACCGCTCGGGCACCGTGGATTGCAATGTCAACCTGGCCAAGGCGGTGGAACTGTCCCTCAATGACGGGAAGGACATGGCCACCGGGAAGCAGGTGGGGCCCCGGACCGGAGATCCCCGGCAGTTTTCCACAAAGGAAGATTTCCTAAAGGCCTTTTATCGCCAGCTGGATTTCGTCGTGGATCATTTAATGGACCTGGCCGCAGAAGCGGATGGGATTCGCTGCCGTTACGATCCCATACCCTACCTCTCCCTGATGGTGGACGACTGCATCGAGAAGGCCCTGGATGTTAACCGGGGCGGAGCGGTCTACAAATTTATTACCGTGGAGGGGGTCGGGCTGGCCACCGCGGCCGATTCGGTAACCGCCATTTGCAAGCTGGTGTTCGACGACCAGGTCATTACCATGGAGCAGCTGCTAAAGGCTCTCCAGGAGGATTTTAAAGGCCATGAGGTTCTGCAGCAGATCCTGATCAACCGGGCTCCCAAGTACGGCAACAACGATCCTTATGCGGACGGTATTGCCCGGGATATAAACAGCCACTGGTCCAAGAGGGTCATCCAGCGGACTTCTCCCGCCACCGGGAGGCGCTTCCGGGCGGGCTACCTTTCCTGGAACTATTGGATCTCCTACGCTCCCCTGACGGCGTCCATGCCCGACGGACGTCCCCGGGGCCAGGCTTTGTCCAATGGAGTCTGCTGTGTTAACGGGGTGGATCGCAAAGGTGCAACGGCCGTGGTGGCTTCGGTGGGCAGACTGGGTCTGGAGACCGTCCCCAACGGAGCCTCCCACACCATGAGTTTCAACCCTTCCTTTTTGCGGGATGAAGAGCACATCGAAAAATTCATCGCTTTCCTGAAGACCTACAATGAGATCGGCGGGTCGGCCCTGCAGATTAACATGATCGATCCCGAGACGCTGCGCAAGGCCTTGGAGAACCCGGCCGATTATACCAACCTGCTGGTCCGGGTAACGGGGTACAATGCCTACTTTGTGCACCTGGGGCCGGAGGTCCAGCAAGAAATCATCCGAAGGGAAGCCCATGCCATATAAAGGAGCACTCCGTCCATGAACCGCGTCACAGCAAAGATTTTTAACATCCAAACCATGTCCACGGAAGACGGTCCGGGGATTCGCACCACGGTGTTCATGAAGGGGTGCCCCCTGGCTTGCCTTTGGTGCCAGAATCCCGAAGGCTTAAGCATGAAGATCCATCTTGTCCATCACCGGCTGCGCTGCATCGGCTGCGGCACCTGCCGGGAGAACTGCCCCCGGGGAGCCCTGATTTTTACCGAGCAGGGGATTGTCTTTTCTTCCGATTGCCGGACCTGCCTGACCTGTGCCAAGGCCTGCCCCGCCAACGCCATCCGGGTGATCGGCGAGGAGATTACTGTTGATGATCTACTGGCCAGGCTGCTCCAAGACCTGCCCTTTTACCGGAATTCCGGGGGCGGGGTCACTTTTTCCGGGGGAGAGTGCCTGCTGCAGCAGCAATTTCTTCTGGACATCCTGCCCCGCCTGAAGGAGAAAGATGTTCATGTTTGCCTGGATACCTGCGGCTACATTAGCCCGGAGATATTCCGGGAAGTGGTGCCCCTGGCCCAGCTGGTGCTCTATGATCTGAAGCTTTTTGACGATGAGAAGCACCGCCTTTATACCGGCGTCTCCAACAAGCTCATCCTGGAAAACGCCTGCTGGCTGGGCCGCAGCGGCATCCCCGTCTGGATCCGGGTGCCGATAATACCCGGCTATACCGACGATGAAGAGAACATCGAGGCCCTGGCCCTCTTCATTAAAAAAAATCTGCCGGCGGCGCAGCGGATCGACCTTCTGGGCTACAACGACATCTGCGCTGGCGATTACGAAAAGCTGCGGATGGATTATCCCCTTAAGGATACGCCGCGGGTAAAAGAGAGTACCATGATGAATTTGCGCCGGATCATGGAGCAATCCGGGGTCAAGGAGATTACCGTTTCCAATTTTGAAAAGGGAGTGTAGCCATGCTTAGCGAGAAGCAGGCGGAGATGTTGAATCACATGTTCAACCCCAAATTCTTTGCCACCATGGACAAGCAGGGCAATCCCAACCTGGTGGTGATCACATGCGCCGAGTTTTACGGGGGAGACATTATTTTCGGGAACCTGTTTCTATGGAAAACGGCCCGCAACTTAAAAGAGAATCCACAAGTAGCCATGCTGGTCATGGATCAGAAATTAAACTATTTTTTGGTGGAGGGGGTCTTTGACCGTTTTGAAGAGTCGGGCCCCCTGTTGGACCGGCTTAATCGCAGCGACATGGTCCGCTATAATGCTTACACGGGCCTTCGGAATGCCGGGGTCATAAAAATAAAATCGGTCGCCCCCTTGAAAAAATACCCCCTGGCCAAGGTATTTGGCGGCTTTATGAAGGCCAGCCTGCTTTTCCGGGGAAAGCCCAACTTCCCCGCCAATGTGGGGCAGACCTTCTCCCAACTGATGAGCTTGAAAGCGGTGGCCTATAATGCCGGCGGCAGGCTCCAAGTGGAAATCCTGCCGGGAGTGGGGGTTAATGGCGACTACCTGGTGCCGGCCCTCAAATTGCCCGAGGGAGTCCGGTATGCCGCCAACGTGATTACCACCGACGTGGTCTCCTTCCAGGTTAAAGGGGTCATCGAGCGCCGGGGCTTAAGGGTGGAGGAGGTCTATGCCGCCGGCCCGCCGGTGGTGGGAAAGCGGATCTACCGAATTGCCGATTCAAAAGTTGCCGGATGATGAATAATAAAGATGGCCGGGATCTGCTTTCCCCAAGGAGGGAGCGGCTTGTGCAAGCTGGTGCTGCTTTTTTTGCTGGTCCCCCTGCTGGAACTGTGGCTGCTTATCGAAGTTGGCCGGGCCCTGGGTACTTGGCCGACCATAATTTTAGTATTCTTAACCGGGTTTATCGGCGTCCTGCTGGCCCGGCTGCAAGGGCTGGCGGTGCTGCGGGATATACATCACCAGCTGGCGAAGGGCCTGGTGCCCACGGCGCAAATGTTTGACGGGCTCCTCATTTTAATTGGCGGCCTGCTGCTGATAAGCCCCGGCCTGGCAACGGATACCGCGGGCTTTTTGCTCCTTTTCCCCGTTACCCGGAACCTCCTGAAGGAGCGGCTGCGAAAATGGGTGGAGCGCAAGCTAAAGGAGGGGGCCCTGTACCTGTGGTACCGCTAGAGCGCCCTTTTTAGTCCAGTTCCAGGGCGATGACCAGGCCGGCGGGGATGGTTACCGGCCCCTGTTCCGTCTTTAAACGGAGACGGGGAGGATGGGACAGGGGCGGCAGGGCCGGTCCCCTCCGGGTGATGCAGCCAGTTCCGTTTAAATAGGTGACCCGCAGCGGCCTGTTTTCCCGCCAGGAGCGTTCCAGCAGCTGCTGCCACTCCTCCTGCTGCTGCTGGTCGAAATCGGGGAGGCGGATCTCTTCCTGCCGCCGGCTCTCCCGCTGGAGGCGGTTTAGCAGCTCCCGGTGCTCCGGCAGGAGCATGCTGCTGCAGGCGAACTGGTGGTACATTTTGCTGCTCAAGCCTCATGTCCCCCAATCTTGTTGGCCCGGTCGAAGAGCTGTGCCCCCGCCGTTAAGGAAGAAGCCCGGAAAAGGGAGGTTCTCCCGAATTTGGCGCGGACCAGGTCCATGGCCCGGTACAAAGCCTCGGTCTTTTCCCGGTTGTCAAAGAGGGAGAGCTGGACCTCCCGGCAGTCGGTCAGGGAAGAAAGCCGGATGCCCAGGGCGCGCAGCGGCTTCCGGTCCCAGTGGCGGAAAAAAAGATCCAGAACCCAGGGGTAGACCTGGTGGGCCGCCGCCGTGGGTTCGGGGAGGCGCTGCTGGCGGAGGAAGCCCGAGGAGTGCCGGAAGTCCGCCCCCCGGCAGTATACGCTTACCGTTCTCCCCATCTTTCCCAAAGCCCGGGCCCGGAAGCAGACCTCCTCGCACAGTTCCAGCAGGACCACTTTAATCTCCGATTCTTTGACATAGTCCCGGGGCAGGGTCATGTTGTGGCTCACCCCTTTTTGCTCCTCGGAGGCGGTGGCGGGAGAGATGGTGGAGTAGTCGATGCCGTGGGCGTTCAGCCACAGGATCTCCCCGTTGACTCCCCAGCGCCGGCGCAGGCTTTCCCGGGGCAAGCGGGCCAGGTGGCCGATGGTCCGTATCGCCATGCGCTGAAAATGGCTCTCCATGCGGGAGCCGACCCCGAAAAGGGAGGAGACGGGGAGGGGCCAGGTGTAGAAGGCGTAGTTTTCGTGGTTCAGGGCAAAGATGCCCTCGGAGGATTTCTTGGCGAAACAGTCGCAGGCCATCTTGGCCTGAAGGGGATTTTCCCCGATCCCGATGCGGCAGCGGATGCCTGTTTCCTCCCAGACCCGCCTGATCATCTCCCGGGCCATCTCCTGGGGAGGGCCGAAGAGCTTTTCGCAGCCGGTCATATCCAGGAAGAGTTCGTCGATGGAGTAGGGGAGAACCCGGTCGCTGAACTGGCGGAAGATCTCCATGATCCGGAGGGAGAACTGGAGATAGGTATGCATGCGGGGTTTGACCAGGATGACCTCGGGACAGAGGCGGCGGTACTCCCCGGCCAGAAAGCCCGTTTTGATGCCGTAAGCCTTGGCCTCTTTGCTGGCGGCCAGGACGATGCCGCGCCGGCGCTCCGGGTCGCCGCAGACCACCACCGGCTTTCCCCGCCAGGCGGGGTTGAGGGAGGTCTCCACGCTGGCGTAGAAGGATTCCATGTCGGCCAGGAAAATTAACTTGCTGCGGTCCGGCACCATCACAACCGCCCCCCCAATATCGAACTTATGTTCTATATATTATAATACAACAAAATGGCGGTCAAGAACAGGAGGATCATCATCCCGTATAAGCAAAAAAGCACGAAAACAAACAAATTCTTGGCCGGCAGCGCAATATTTGTATACTTATAGAAGGAACTCGGGCTGTAAAGACAAAGACTAAAGAATAGGAGGCAGCCTGAGAGCAGCGGTCGTGCAGTCAACTGCACAATGAAAAAAATTGCACGGGGGATTAAAATGAACCACCAACTGGAAAGTGTAAAGCTAAGCGAAGACAAGAAAAGTGTTGTCATCATCGACCAGACCAGGCTCCCCAATGACCTGGTCTACTTGACGATTTCCACCGCCCGGGAATTATACGAGGCCATATTTGAACTTAAGGTAAGGGGCGCCCCCGCCATCGGGATCTGTGCCGCTTACGGCATTTACTGCCTTGCCCGGCAGATTAAGGCCTCCAGTTATGATGAATTTTACCGGGAATTTCGCCGGCTGGTGGAGTACATCGAATCTTCCAGGCCGACGGCGGTAAATTTAAGCTGGGCTTTGAGGAGAATGGAGGGCGTTGTGCTCCGCAATAGGGAAAAAGAGATCCCGGAAATTCTGGAATTGCTGGAAGAGGAAAGCCGCCTCATTCACCAGGAGGATATCGCCATGTGCCGCTCCATCTCGGAATACGGGCTGACGCTGATTAAAGAAGGGGACGGCGTGCTTACTCACTGCAACGCTGGACCCCTGGCCACTTCTCGCTACGGGACGGCCCTGGGGCCCATCATCCTGGGGAAGGAGCGGGGCCTGGAATTCCGGGTGTTTGTCGACGAGACCCGCCCCCTCTTGCAGGGAAGCCGCTTGACCGCTTTCGAACTTAACCGGGCCGGCGTAGATGTTACCCTTATCTGCGATAACATGGCCAGCATGGTTATGAAAAACGGCTGGATCCAGGCTTGTTTCGTAGGCTGCGATAGAGTCGCCGCCAACGGCGATGTGGCCAATAAAATCGGCACCAGCGGCCTGGCGATCCTGGCCTGGTACTACAACATTCCCTTTTATGTTCTCGGGCCCACCTCCAGCATCGACCTCGACTGCAAAACGGGGAGCGACATAAAAATTGAGCTGCGGGCGCCGGAAGAGATAAAGGAGAAGTATTTCAGCCGGCCGGTGGCCCCTCGGGAGGTTAAATGCTACAATCCGGCTTTCGATGTAACGGATCATTCCCTGATCACGGCCATTGTAACGGAAAAGGGGATTTGCCGCCCTCCCTATACGGAGAGCCTGGCGGCCCTGTTTAAATAGCAAGAGAAGCTATATCATGCTGAGCAGGATAGATTTACGCGGAAGGTTTGTTTCTTGAGAGAAGAGGCAAGCGGGAAGAGCTTAGCTGCGCTTGATCAGGCGGTTAATGGTCTCCACTACCAGGCCCAATAGGAATCCGGCAAAGGTGATTGCCAGCATGTAGATGATACCCGTGTAGAGAACAAAAATCTGCCCCACCGTGGAAACGGTGCCGGCAATTAGAATCAATACCAGGGAGCCGATGAACATGGACGCGGTGCTAAATATGAGCATCGCCTTGAGGTTGTAGTGCCCCAGCAAAGCGATCAACTCTCCGCAAAGCAGGAATAAAGCCAGCAGCAATATAGTCGTTTTAAAATTTAAAGCTATGGGCAGCGAAAAGAGGAATTTGGCCAGAACAACCAGGCTGAAATTGGCCAGGCCGAGGACCGCCCCGAACAGGGGCCACTTGTTTTGCACAAATCTTCTTAAAGGCTCCATGCTTATGCTTCCTGTTGCTTTGTCGAATTACAATCTACTTCGATAGCATGTTAATTTAATCCTCTCATTATAAAGAAGAAAACAGTTGCAAATACAGGTGTTATCCGTCGAACGGCCAAACAAGCAGGCTGCAAATACCTGGCAAAACCTTACCTGGTCAATTATATAAATGATGGAAATAAAGAAATAGAACCAAGCGGATTTCTGCATTGAAAGAGGAGCAGAAAGAAAAAACCCCGGAAGCCTTAATCTTCCGGGGTTTCTGGTGAGCCATCCAGGATTCGAACCTGGGACACCCTGATTAAAAGTCAGGTGCTCTGCCAACTGAGCTAATGGCCCGTGAATGGTGGAGAGGACTGGATTCGAACCAGTGAAGGCAACGCCAGCAGATTTACAGTCTGCCCCCTTTGGCCAGCTTGGGTACCTCTCCTTGTCTTCATTTGGAGCCGACGAAGGGACTCGAACCCCCAACCGGCTGATTACAAATCAGCTGCTCTACCGTTGAGCTACGTCGGCCTCCTAACTCAAGCTTGGTAAAGCAATTTATAGTATAGCGTATTTGTTTTTCTGCGTCAACACACCTTGGGTAAATTGCATCTTTCTCCGGACCGGAGGGAAAATAGGGATGCAGGGGGCAGCAAGAATCCAACGCAAAGGAGATTACAAAGTGACCTATAATGAAGCGGATAAAAAAACAATTGAGGCGCTTAACCAGCTTTTGCAGGGAGAATACATGGCCGTGGAGAGTTTCAATAACTTTATCGCCAAGCTGGAGGATGAAAAGGTAAAGCAAGTTTTTAAAGAAGTGCAGAAGCAGCATCGCGATAATATCGGCAAACTGGCCTCCTATATTCAAGAAATAGGCGGTCGGCCAAGAGAGAATCTCGGCATGAAAGGAACCATGGCGGAATTTAAAATTAATATGGATTTGGGTTCTGATGCCGATACTGCTGAAATTATAAGAAAAGCTGTAGAGGGGGAAACCCAGGGCGTTAACATGGCTGAAAAAGTGTTGAGGGGCGACCTGGATGATAAATCCAGGGATATAGCAGGCGAAATCCTGCACAGGGATAGGGGTTCCATTGATAAGCTTAACGGCTTGCTCGAGACAATGAAAATAAAATCAACGAGTTGACATGGAAGCACAATAGCCGTCTCCACGAGACTATGAGCCCAGGGGGCCAGGGTAGATGACCCTGGCTGAAGCCAAAAAATTAACTGGATAGGCCATAGAGTAATTGAAAAATCAATAATCCTTTTGAATGGACCTATGCACTTGCCAAAAGGTGAGTGCATTTCTATTTATTAAGCCAAAAACAATAGGGGTGAACATAAAAATGACTTCGACGATAGTCTCTCTGGGGGTCCCGAAGGAATTAACTTTACTGCTTCCTAATCCAAGGCCGCCGCTCATGGAATAACAAAAGCTTAGGAAGGCAATTAATAGTACAGCGCATTAATCATCGCACCAAAATAGTTTGCGCCTTGGATAAGGGCACCCCAGAACAATCAACTGATGCCGGAAGCAGGAGGTAAAAAACCATGTTTTCCACCTTTACCGCCATCTTTGAAGCCCTGGACGATATAGAAAAAGAGCTCTCCGGGGAGAAGAGCGAAGCCGAGAAAGAAGAACTAATCAATACCCTTTTAAGTCTCCGGAAAACCATGGACAAATGCGTGCAGTACTGGCTCCGCTTCGAAGAGAGAGTGAACGAAATTCAGGAGCGCTACGGGCTGTCCCTGCCGGATACGCTGCCGGAAGGATTTATGGGCACGCCGGAATACTGGGAGGAAATGGTGACCGGGGAGAAGCCGCAGGAGAAGGGGGAGGAGCCCCAGAAAGAAGAATCCCGGCCCGAAGAGATAAAAAGCGAGGTGGCCATAAGCTCTTTTCGGCGCGGTCTGGGCTTCTGGGAACTGGCCATGCTGAAAGAAGCCGTGGGGGAATTTAAAAAGGTGGTGGAAGAGGAACCGGATCTCATCCTGGGACATTTCTGCCTGGGGCTCTCCAGTGCCCAACTGGGGCAGGTCGAGGAGGCCTTTAGAGAGTTGAAACTGGTGCTGGCCCTGGACAAGAACCGCTTCGTGCAGGCGCTGGCGCTTAATACCCTGGGCATACTGATGGTGAAGAAAGAGCAGCCGGAACAGGCCCTGCAATATTTCATCAAGGCCAACGAGGCCGATCCCAATCTGCGGGAGGCCTGGTTCAACCGGGCCTCCACCCTTTATAATTTAAAAAGATACCAGGAGTGCGTGGAGGCCTTCAAAAAGGCGGAGGAGCTCTTTCCCGGGGACTGGGAAGTGGAGCTGTACCTGGGGCGGGCGCTGGGATACCTGGGCCGCTACAAGGAGGCGGCCCAGGCTCTGGAGCGGGCTTACCGGCACAACCCCCGGGAACCGATTATTACCTTTGAGCTGGGTTTTGTATACCGGCTTCTGGGAGAAACGGAGAGGGCCAACGAATACTTCAATACAACCCGCCAGTTGCTGGATGTAAAGGGATGACCAGGACGGCCCGGGGAAGGAATTTATCCCCGCATTAACGAAGTTTTAGGAAAATGCCTTGCCCAGAAGAAGGAGGAGGAGCGGTGCCTGATCTGAAAATTGCGTTAATCGGCGGCAGCGGAATTTACACCTATTCCATCGCCGGCGAGACCGAAGAACTGGTGGTGGAAACAAGATACGGCAAAGCCCAGCTGCAGCGCGGCAAAACCGGTGACCGCGAGATATACTTTCTGGCCCGGCACGGCACGGGGCATACCAAGCCGCCCCACCTGGTCAATTACCGGGCCAATATCGCTGCGTTAAAGAAACTGGGCGTGGAGGCGGTCCTGTCTACGGCGGCCGTAGGCTCACTGCACCGGCACATCCTCCCCGGCAGCTGGGTAGTCATCGATCAGTTTATCGATTTTACGAAAAGCCGGCCCGTCACCTTCTATGACGGCAGCGACGGCCGGGTGGTCCACGTGGACTTCACCGAACCGTACTGTCCCGAGCTGCGCAGGGCGCTGCTGCGGGCCGGAGAGCAAATCCGGCGCCCGCTGCTGGACGGCGGCTGCTATGTTTGCACGGAAGGTCCTCGCTTTGAAACCCCGGCGGAGATCAAGGCTTTTAACCGCCTGGGTGGAGACGTGGTGGGGATGACCAACGTCCCGGAAGTGGTCCTGGCCCGGGAGGCGGGGCTTTGCTATGCCGCCCTGGCCCTGGTGACCAATTACGGAGCCGGAATTTCCGAAAAGATGTTGACGCATGAGGAAGTTCTGGAGATGATGGAAGAGAGTAGGGAAGAACTGAACCGGCTTCTAATGGCCGCCGTGGAGGAGATCTCCGCCGTGCGCTCCTGCCGCTGCTCCTTGCCGGGGCGCTACTGGCCGGAAGCTGAATAAGAAAGAATAAGGTAAAGGGCAGCCCGCTTCTTGCTGAAAGGATCGTTCAGTGAGCATAAAATAGATGGTGGAATAAATTGTTGTGGAGAGAAATGCCGCCCTGGCCCCCCGTATCTTGGGGAAACGGGTGATTGCGACAATCTCAACTTAAAAGACTTAAGGTTAAAGACCTTAAAACATTAAAGCCGGCTCCTATGGCCGCATCGGCCGGGCAACCGGCGCAAATTTTTCGCTTTGGGACAATCTGTACCACCCATGCCGAGAAAATAAAAAAGAGTATCTGCCATGTTGGGAGGCGCTGGAGATGGATAAAACGCTGATCCGGGGGGCGATCCTGGTCACCATGGATGACCGCAGGCCCGACTACTTTGCCGGGGACCTGCTGATCCGGGGGGACCGGATCGAAGAAGTTTGCGATGAGCCCGGGAAACTGGATCCGGGGGAGTGCCGGCGGGTTATTGATGGCCGCAGCCTGGTTGTCTTACCCGGGCTGATTAATACCCACGGGCATGCCGCCATGTCCCTTTTCCGCGGCTATGCCGATGATCTCCCGCTGAAAGAGTGGCTGGAGGGAAAGATCTGGCCGCTGGAAGCGCGGCTTCAGGCGGAAGATGTCTACTGGGGCACTTTGCTCAGCATTGTCGAGATGATCCGGGGCGGTACCACCACCTTTACCGATATGTACTTCTTCATGGACAAGGCTGCCGAAGCGGCGGCCGAGGCCGGGATCCGGGCAGTGCTGTCCCGGGGCTTGATCGGCCTGGGTGAAGGCGCCGGCGACGCCCTCAAAGAAGGGGAAAAATTGATTGAGGACTGGCACGGCAGGGAAAACGGGAGAATTAACGTTAACCTGGGCCCTCATGCGCCCTACACCTGCCCCCCGGAATTTTTGAAGAAGGTTATCGAAGCGGCGGAGCGCACCGGCAGGCCTTTGCAGATTCACCTGGCCGAGACCGCCGGGGAGGTGGAGGAGTGCCGGGCCCGGTATGCCCTGACGCCCGTCCAGCTCATGGAGAGGGAGGGCCTCTTCCGGCACCGGGTGGTGGCCGCCCATTGCGTCCACCTGGAGGCGGAGGATATCAGGATCCTGGCGGAGAGGAAGGTGGGGGTAGCCCACAATCCGGGCAGCAATCTAAAGCTGGGCAGCGGGGTGGCGCCCCTGAAGCATCTCCTGGAAGCCGGGGTGAAGGTGGGGCTGGGCACCGACGGGGCCGCCAGCAACAATAACCTGGACCTCTGGGAGGAGATGCGCCTGGCCGCCCTGCTGGCCAAGGGGCTGGAGATGGACCCCACCCTGGTTCCCGCCATGACGGCTTTGAAAATGGCCACCGTCTACGGGGCGGAGGTTCTCTCCCTGGAGCAGGTGGGGCAGCTGCGCCCCGGTTACAAGGCGGACCTGGTGGGCATTCGCAAAGTGGCGCCGCACCTGAGCCCCCTCCATGATCCTGTGGCCCATCTGGTTTACTCCGCTTCCGCCGCCGATGTGCAACTGGTGATGGTGGACGGTGAAATTTTGCTGGAAGGCGGGGAGTTGACCCGCCTTGACGAAGAGAGAATCATTTACGAGGCTTCCCGCTGTGCTGCCAGGCTGACGGGGGGAAGCCCGCAGGGGGTTTGAACATGCCCATCGACCTGCTGGTAACCAACGACGACGGAATCCATGCCGAAGGGATCCAGATTCTCTGCCAGGTCCTTTTTCAAAACCGGGAGTACAGATTGACCATCGTGGCCCCCGACCACGAGCGGAGCGCCGTGGGCCATGCCATTACCATGCACCGCCCCTTAATGGTGGAAAAGCAGCGTTTTCTGCATAACCCGGAACTGCAGGGATGGGCCGTGAACGGCACCCCTTCCGATTGCGTCAAGCTGGCTATTGAGGCTCTCCTGCCCCGTCCGCCCCGCATGGTGATTGCGGGAATCAACCGGGGCAGCAACCTGGGTAACGATGTTATTTACTCGGGAACAGTTTCCGCCGCCGTGGAAGGCATCATTTTGGGCGTGCCGGCCATCGCCGTTTCCCTCACCGAAGGATGCACGGAGGATTTCTTCTACGCGGCCGAGGTGGTGAAGCAGTTGCTCCCCCAGTTCCTGGACTACTCCTTCCCCCCCCATACCCTGCTGAATATCAATATCCCCCCCCGCAGCAAGGGAGAGCCCCGGGGGGTGCGGGTGACCCGCCTGGGCCGGCGGCGCTACCGGAATACATTTGAAGAGCGAGTGGATCCCCGGGGGAGGCGCTACTACTGGCTGGCCGGGGAGTTGGAAGACGAAAAGGAACATGAGGAATCGGATGTCAGAGCCATCCAGGAACACCATATCTCCATCACCCCCGTTAAATATGATTTAACCAGCTACGAACTGATCCCGGAACTGGAAAAGCTATGGTCAGGAATGACCATCAAAGGATAGGGAGAAGAAGATGAGCAGCCTGGAAAGAGTGGGACAGAACTGCTATCGCCTTCCCAAGCGAGGAAGCATGCTGGTGGAGGCGCGGGTATATCTAAACGATGAACTCTACCGCCATTTCAAGGTGGAGGAGGATGCCCTGAAGCAGCTAATGGATGCCGCTTCTTTGCGCGGGGTATACGGGCCGGTGGTTGGGATGCCCGATATCCATGCCGGCTTTGGACTGCCCATCGGGGGTGTTATGGCCATGGAGGCCGGAGAGGGGCTGATCTCCGCCGGGGCTGTAGGCATGGATATCAACTGCGGCGTGCGCCTCTTAAAGACCAACCTGGACTGCCGGAACTTGGATGAGGCCCGCCTGAAAGAGCTGGCCACGGAGATCCTGCGCACGATCCCCGCCGGGGTGGGCCAGAAGAGCAGGCATGGCAAGCTGGTGCGCCAACATTTTCGCCAGTTTGTGGAGCGAGGCGTCCCCTTTCTCCTGGAACTGGGCTTTGGGAGGCCCGAGGACCTGGATTATATTGAAGAGGGCGGCTTTATGCCCGGAGCCGATTTGGAGGCGGCGAGCCAGACCGCCGTCAGCCGGGGCGACCAGCTCTCCACTATCGGAGGCGGGAATCATTTTATCGAAATCGACTACGTGGAAGAGGTCTTCGACAGCGGCCTGGCCTCCGCCTTCGGCCTGGAGAAGGACCTGCTGACGGTACTGATCCATACCGGCAGCCGGGGTTTCGGACATCAGATCTGCACCGACTACTCCGCGGTGATGCTAAAGGAGGCGGCCAGGCTCAAGCTCTCCATCCCCGCTCCCGGTCTGGCGGCGGTGCCCATCGACTCCGAAACAGGGCGCCGCTACCACGCGGCCATGGCCTGCGCGGTAAATTTTGCCTTCTGCAATCGCCAGTGGATCACCGACGACTTGCGCAAAGCTTTCGCCCGAGTCCTGGGCGGCGGCGACCGGGATTACGATCTCTCTCTCCTCTACGATATGACCCACAATGTGGCCCGCTGGGAGACGGTTTACGGGAAAAGGCTGCTGGTGCACCGGAAGGGGGCCACCAGGGCCCTGCCGAAAGGCCATCCCGGCAACCCCTTAGTCTTTCGCGACACGGGGCACCCGATTTTAATTCCCGGCACCATGGGAACCGCCTCGTACGTGCTGGTGGCGGGGGAGAAGCTGGAGCAGACCTTCTACTCCGTCAACCATGGCGCCGGGAGGGTCATGTCCAGGAGGGCAGCCCGGCGGGAAATTGAAACCCGAGAGTTGAAAGAAGCCCTTTCCGGGATCTTTCTGCCGGGGGGCGATTACAAGTCGCTCCTGGATGAGGCCCCCCAGGCCTACAAGGATATCGAGGCCGTGGTGGACACCTTTGCGGAGATCGGCATAACCCGCAAGGTGGCTCGCCTCCTGCCCCTGGCGGTAATCAAGGGACAGGGGCGGGAAGGCTAGGCCGCCGGGCCGGAGGCATAGGAGCGGATTTTCCCCTTCTCCCGGCACCGGGATCTGTATCTACCGAGTTCTATATTCCCCTCAGTCTGCTGAAGACAGAAAAGACATATATTATCCCTTCTCCCCATATATATTTAATTGCCGGTGGCATAAACCAGAAGGGGAGATTTTTTTCGTGCGCAGGGTTTACCGGTACCGGTATCAGCCGGCGCTGCCTTTATTGGTTATGGGAGGGGCGGCCCTTCTGCTGACGGCGGCCATGCTGACTTTCTTTTACCTGGAGCCGGGACCTCCTTCCCTGGCTCAGGAGCTTCTTGAGCAGGCCTTAGCCGGCCTGGAAGAAGCGGACAGAGAGTATGATTTGATCATTGAGGAAAAAGGTTCGGGCTACTGCCTTCAATTCCAGGGAAAGTGGGAGGGGGGCTCCCGGCTGACGGGTCTGCTTCCCGAGTATGAACTGGAGGCCTATCTAAAGGGCGAAACGCTTTTTTTGCGGAAGAGCGGTTCCGAGGATTGGAAGACGGCGGAAGCCCTTAAGCTGCAGGGACTGGAAAGCTTCCTGGTGGACCCGGTGCGCCTGTTGAAAAAAGAAGAAGAACGATTCTCCCAGGCCCTCCTGGGAGAGGAAGTGGATATCGGGGGCACCCTCTGCCAAACCGCTTACCTTAAGCTGGAGGAAAAGGAACTGCTCCGCATGCTCTTTCCGGAGGTCAGCCTTGAGGCCGTGGAGGAGGCCACCCTGGGGGTGGCCCTGGCAACCCCGGCGATGACTTTTAAGCAGTTGCGCATCCAGCTGCTATTCAGCGGCGGAGGGGGAAAGCTGGAGCGGGTTTACTATTTCAACTGACGAAAATATTTTTGGCGACGAGCTAGGCGTGCAAATATAGACTACATTGATAGAGAGCATCAATTATTCCCTCCGGGTTGGAAGATAGCCCCATAAATGAATATTCTTCGGCAAAATAGAGGCTTTTTCCTGATCCATGTCGTATACTTTATCCAGTATCAGCTCCCCTCCCCGGAACAGTCCATCCTGGTCTTCCTGTATGGAGAGCAGTCATAAAGCATGCTCGCGAGCCGCCAGGCCGGCGACGATAAAGTCGATACGCAAAGAATTCAAAAGGATTCACTTCTTCAAAGCAGCGCGTAGTTGATCGCATTTAGTTGACTGCTTCGCGTTCTAAACTATTTGCCTTTATTTAATATATATGTCAAGAATGGCGTTCCCTGGCTTAACATGAAAAAATTACTTTAAGCTTTATGAAAAAGATGGTATAATACAAAACGCGAGCAATCCTCATTAAGTACTGAAAATGCAGAATAGTAATTCATTAAAGAAAATTTAATAGGGAGGAGGGTATTTCGTCCGCACAAACTTTGTCCTGCAGTTTAGTTGTTAACAGTATACCCAGCAAGGAGGAATGAGTATGGGGTTAGTCAACCTGGCGCCGGGAGCCGAAGAAGCTGCCCTGGCCATGATGCTTTCGGAGATTATTGAAAGCAACTTGCGGGATAAGCCTCAAAAGCTGAAAGACTTCAACAAGCTTAAAACCAGGGTCTACATAAATGCTTATGATGCCGACCTTGAACTGACCCTGGTCTTCAACAAAGGCGAACTCACCGTTCACAACGGGAAAGTTGGCAAACCGAACATCTCCATCATCACAGACTCCGGCACTCTACTCGATCTCACCAACCTGAAAATTAAAGCAGGCATACCCTGGTTTTTTGATGAGAACGGACGGGAAGTAACCAAAAAGATGCTGTCCGGCAAACTAAAAATTCACGGACTGGTAACCAGGCTTCTACCCATTATCCGGCTGACCAAGGTTATGTCTGTCCAGTAGAATTCCGTTAAGGTAGCGATATACAAAAAAGACAAAGATTAAAGAGAGTGAGGGGGATTGCAATGTACGGCAATACAGGAAAGATTGCGGAGCTAAATCTTTCTACTGGCGAGCTTTCAGTGTTGCAGCTAGACGAAGATGTGTACAAACAGTATATCGGAGGCGCCGGATTGGCCGCCAAATTGCTTTTTGACCGTGGCAACCTGGAAGCGGAACCGTTGTCCGAGGAAGCCATGTTGATTATTGCCGCCGGTCCCCTTACCGGTACTGGACTGGCCGGAGCCAGTCGCTTTACCGTTGCCGGGCGCTCCCCCCAGACTGGAATCTGGGGTCAGGCCAGCTGCGGAGGGTACTTCGGGCACGAAATGAAGTGCTGCGGCTTCGATGCCCTTATTTTAACCGGCAAGGCCAAGGAGCCCGTCTACCTGCTGCTGGGAGACGAAAAAATCGATATACTCCCCGCTGCTGACCTTTGGGGGAAGGATACCTACGAAACTACCGATATTTTGAAGGAGAGATACGACAAAAGGCACCGGGTTCTGGCTGTGGGGCCGGCAGCCGAAAACGGTGTCGTCTATGCCTGCATCATGAACGACAAGGCCCACAGTGCCGGCAGGACCGGCATGGGTACGGTTCTGGCCTCCAAAAATGTAAAAGCCCTGGTAGCCAGGGGAAGCGGCAAAATCCAGATCAAGGACCCGGAAGCCTTTAAGGCCCTGGCCCAGAGCTACCGTGAGCAGGTAAAGGAGAGCATCCTCTGCCAGGCCCTGGGCTCCATGGGGACGGCGGCCAATATGGAAGCCAAAATGTTTGAAGGAGACGTCCCCAGCAGAAACTGGGGCCTGGGCGTGTGGGAAGAAGGCGCGGAAAAGTTAAGCGGGATCGCCATGATGGATACCATTCTCACCGGCAGCCACACCTGCTATGGATGTCCCGTGGGCTGCAAGCGAGTGGTCAAAGTGGAGGAGGGGCCCTACCAGATGGAGGAAGGCCCGGGACCGGAATATGAAACCCTGGCCGGTTTTGGGACCCTGATCATGAATTCCAGCATTGAAGCCGCCAGCAAGGCCAATGAAATCTGCAACCGCCTGGGAATGGATACCATCAGCTGTGCCGCCACTATTGCCTGGGCCATGGACTGCTTCGAACAGGGGATTCTAAAAGCCGAAGACTTTGACGGCCTGGAGCTAAAATGGGGAGATATTGATAAGGTTATCAAGCTTCTCTACGATATTGCCGCCAACCGGGGAAAACTGGGCCAACTCCTGGCCAAGGGGTCCCGGGCCGCCGCCCGGGAAGTCGGCGGGGGCAGCGAAAAATACCTGACCGACACCAAGGGCCTGGAAGCGCCCATGCACGATCCCCGCTGCTATTTCGGTTTGGGACTGAACTATGCCGTTTCCGTGCGCGGCGCCTGCCATGTATCGAACCTGGCCTTGTGGGTCGAATGGGGCGCCTGCGAGTATCCCGAAATCGGGGTGGACAAGAATTACGTGGGGCAATCGGTGGAGTACAAGTCGGATATGTGCGTCAAGTCCACGGACCTGGGCTGCATCACCAACTCCGCCTGCTGGTGCCAGTTCCCCGGCTCAGCCTTGACGATAACCCAGTGGGTGGAGCTTTTTAATGCCGTGGCGGGGTACGATTACGATATCGAATCCCTTATGGCCGCCGGGGCGCGCATTTTTTACCTGCAGCGCTGCCTCAACCATATCTGGGGCGCCACCGCCCAGGACGACCGCCTGGGAGAAAGAATCATGACCCCCGTGGACGAGGGGATGATTGCCGGCGTGGTTCCCGACATGGATACCTTGTTGAAAGAGTTTTATGAAATGCGCGGCCTTGGCGAGGACGGGCGTCCTTCCAGGGCCGTTTTGGAACAGTACGGTCTGGCGGAAGTAGCCGACAGACTGGGAGTGTAGCACTGTTTAGTTTATTTAAAGGGGGTATGCCTTGGAACTGGGTTGCATCGGTTGTTGGTTGGGTGGTCACAAAATAACACACATACCATTAAAGGAGGATGAATGATGGCTTACACCTACGGAACCCCTGAATGGGACAATGCCTATGCGGAGCTGGTAAAGGAAAGATTGGCAACCAGGCAAAAACCTTATTGGCTGGGAACCCCCGAGTGGATTGCCACCTATGAAAAGCTGGTCCAGGAAGACGCCCCCTATAAGGAAGCGGCCAAAAACTGGGAAGGTTCGGTGGTAATTCATATCCTGGCCAATCCTGCCGCGGGGATTGACAAAGATTATTACCTGTTCTTGGATCTCTGGCACGGCGACTGCCGCTTTATCCGACCCGTTCCCGAGGAAGTAGGAAAATCCGCAGACTTTGTAATTACGGGAGAGCTGGAGCGCTGGCAAGCGGTCATGAAGAAGGAGTTGGATACCATCAAGGGGATGATGCAGGGCAAGCTGAAGCTCAAGGGCGACCTTCCCACCATTGTGCGCGCCGTAAAAGCGGCCAGCCGCCTGGTGGAGCTCTCCACAATGATTGATACCATCTTCCCGACGGAAATGAACCCCCAAGAGCTGGAAGAGCTCCGGAGCTGGTTTAATGGTTTCCGGGAAGAGTTTGGCATTTAAGTAAAAAACCCTGGGAGGAGGTCGAACATGGGCTACGACAGGGATCTTTCTTTTCAATACTACAATCCAACGAAAATAGTCTTCGGAGAAAACTCTGTTAACGATGTCGGAATGGAAGTAGAAGCCCTGGGCGGGAGCAAGGCCCTGGTGGTTACCGACAAATCCATCAAGGAACTGGGCCTGGCTGAACGGGTGGAAAAGGCCCTGGGCAAGCGCTATGCCGGCACCTACGACGGCTGCATCGTTGACTCCGGGGTTCATACGGTCAACGAAGGCGCCGCCTATGCCCGGGAGCTGGGTGCTGATGCCGTGGTCAGCGTCGGCGGAGGAAGTGTTATCGATACCGCCAAAGGGATAGCCATCCTGATCAGGGAAGGCGGCCAACTCCTGGATTATTGCGGCCTGCAAATGCTCCGCCGTCCCGTGGCTCCCCACGTCGCCATTCCCACCACTTCGGGAACGGGTAGCGAAGTAACCTATGCCGCCGTAATCAAGGACTGGGATCGGAATGTCAAGCTGCTTTTCGGGGACTATTTCATTATCCCCAATACCGCCATCCTGGATCCGACCATGACCCAGGGGATGCCCCCGGGACTTACCGCCACCACGGGAATGGACGCTTTTACCCATGCCGTGGAGGCCATCCACGCGCTCCAGCGGGAACCCATTTCCGATGGCATGGCCCTTCATGCCATCAGGCTGCTGGTAGAATACCTGCCTAGATGCGTGGAAAATGGCAGCGACCTGGTAGCCCGCGGTCAGGTAATGATTGCCGCCACCATGGCCGGTGTAGCCTTTTCCAATGCCCAGATCGGCCTGGTCCATGCCATGGCCCACTCCGTGGGCGCCCTCTTCAAGGTGCCTCACGGCCTGGCCAACAGCATCCTGCTGCCCCACGTAATGCTCTACAACATGGATGAGTGCCCCGATCGTTACGCCCTGGTAGCCCAGGCCATGGGGCTCAACACCCAGGGTATGAGCGATCTGGAGGCTTCGGAAGCGGCCATCAATGCCATCTGGGAGCTTACCAAGAAGATGAATGTGCCTCAGAGGCTGAGGGAGGCCGGGGTTCCGGAAGACGGCCTGTTGGAAGCGGCCAACCTGTCGCTCTCCGACGGGTGCATCGTCTACAACCCCAAGCCGGTCTTCGATGCCGAAGAGGTGCTGGAAGTCTACAAGAAAGCCTGGTAAGCCAGGAAATACCTCCGGGGTTGAGCTAAAGATGCGCGGGGAAGACAGGGTTTCGGTAAATGTAAAATTTCTCTCCCTGCTGGGAAGGCTGTGCGGGGAGAGGGAGGTGGTCCTGGAACTGGAACGGGGCGCCACCCTGGGGATGCTGCTGGCTGTGCTGGCGGAAAGATATCCCCTGGGGGATTACCTTCATGCGGACAGTTCTTCCCGAAGCCTCCTCCAGGCCGTTATTAACGGCAAGCCAAGCCACAATACAGGTGGCCCCGAGACGGTACTTGAAGACGGAGATCAAATTGTTCTCTACTTGACCGTAGGAGGAGGTTAAGCGCATAGAAAAAGAGAAAATAATATGCCGGGCCGGCAGGGTCCGGCATATTATTTTTGGAGGAGGAATGAACGGTGTTATGGGAAGCCGAGGCGGGCATATACCTGGTGAGGCAGCCCCTGCCCTTTGCCCTGGATCATGTCAACTGCTACATCGTGACCGGGAGCGGCTGCTGGGATGTGATCGACGCCGGGCTAAACACGGAAGCAACATGGAAGGGATGGGAGAGGGCCGTCCGGGAGCTGGGCCTGGACTGGAGCTCCCTGCGGGCCATTTTTGTTACCCACTATCATCCGGATCATTACGGGGCGGCGGGCTGGCTGCAGGAGAAATCGGGGGCGCCGGTTTACATGCTCCCCCGGGGGAAAGAAGATGCCTACAAAGTATGGGTAGAAGGCTATAACTTTGTAGACGATCTCAAGACGCTTTTTTTAAGCCACGGCGTTCCCGAAGAACTCCTGGAAAAGATTATCCGGACCTCGGAAGCTTCGTTGTTCCTTGTCCACCCGGCTCCCCAGGTAAAAGTGGTGGAAGAAGGGGCCCGGGTACTCCTGGGCAGCGGGAGCTATACCGCTCTCTGGACGCCGGGCCATGCCGACGGGCATCTCTGCCTCTATGGCCCCCATAACGGCGTGCTCTTTGCCGGAGATCACCTGCTGCCTACCATCACCTCAAATATAAGCTACTGGCCGGGAGCTTATCCCAACCCCCTGGGGGATTTCCTGCAATCCCTGGGCAAAATCAAGGATCTGGCGGTGAAAAAGGTTTTGCCGGCTCACGGAAAGCCTTTTGAAGGCGCCAAAGAACGCATTGAAGAGTTGTTCCAGCATCACCGGAGGCGCCTGCAGTTGATGGCCGACCTGGCGTCGGGAAAAAGCGCTTTTGAAATTAGCAAGGAAGTTTTCGGCACCGACCTAAGCCTTCATGAGATCAGGTTTGCCATTTCCGAGACCCTGGCGCACTTGATTTTCCTGGAGGAGAAGGGCGCGGTCCGCTCCGAAAGCAGGGAGGGGATAATAAGGTATCAAAAAACGGGGGATTTGCCGCTCTCTTTTTGATGGAAACCCCCTCTTCGGCGAGGGAGAGCTTCTACTTTTGGGGAGGCTCCGCTCCCTCCCGGGCATACTTAAACACGTTTTCCACATATTGCTCCGTTTCCCGAAAGGGAGGTATTCCACCGTACTTCTCCACCTGGTGGGGGCCGGCATTATAGGCCGCCAGGGCCAATCTCCAGCTGGCAAACTTTTTGTACAGTTCCCCCAGGTAGTAGGCTCCCACTTCCATCTGCAATTCCGGATCCCTTTTTAGGGCCTCGGGGGAGATGCCCAGGGAAAGGGCCGTTGAAGGCATGACTTGCGTCAGCCCGATGGCGCCCACGGGGCTGACGGCCCCTGGATCCCAGCTTGATTCCGCCTTAATGAGCCCGCAGAAGAGTTCCGGGGGGATGCCGTATTTTTGAGCGATAATCTTGGCCTTTCCCAGCAGGTCCATGCTCTTGCCTCGTCGCAGAAATTTTTTTATTAGAATATGCCGTTCCTGTACTTTTGGACACGAGCTGGGGCAGGAGTTAAATATCCGGCCGTCAGGTCAGGAGGAGTGGAAGGGGAGGCCGACATGAGAGGGAGCAGGAACATTAGTCTTTCCGGTACAGGCCATGCATAAATATTGCCGGCACATTTGAGCATACTTTATCAAAATCGATCTCTCTGCCCAGGACCACGTTCCAGAAAAATTCCTTTATGGTAAAGACGATGCAGCTGCTAACGATGGAGATATCATATTCGGGCCTGATCAGGCCCATGTTCTGGGCTTCTCGCAAATAATTTTCCGCTATTTTAAGGTAGCGGCCAAATAGTTCGTCCCAGTAATTTTGGATCAATTCCGAATGCCCGTAAGCTTGAAAGGCCACCTTTAATATGGGGCGGTTTTTTAAGGCTACGTTTAAAATATGCCGGAGGTCTTTTTCGTGCTTCTCCTTAATCTGGTCTCTGCCCGAGGGAACAAAAGGAGTAACCAGCTTTTCCAGATCTTCCATTATTTCGTCAATAAGGTGCCTGAGAATATCATCCTTGCCCCTAAAGTGGGTGTAGATGGTGCCGTAGCCCACTCCTGCGCGCTGGCTTATTTCCAGCATGCTGTTGTTAACAAACCCTTTCTCTAAAAATATTTCTCGGGCGGCGTCCAATATTGCTTTTCGGTTCTTCATGGCTCGCAGCTTGCGGCCGTCGGTAATTGGAACGGTCATGGCTTACTCCTCGTATTGAATTGAGTATTTCCATTAGTATATTATAAATGAATTTTTTAATAAAGTCACCAGCCCGAAGCAGTTCGTCTGAAAATTACTGGAAATAGATAATATTGAGATTTTACCCGTAAAACCCTTGACAGGCACTCTTTTTACTGACACAGTTAAAGGAGGGGAGGTTGCCAGGTTAGGAGGTAGGTAAAGCCTTGCTCGAAAAAAGAGAGATTGCCGTAGAAGAAAGAGAGACCGCTGCCGAAGAAAGAGAGATGGTCCTAGTTGACGAGCTGCTGGGCAGCGAGAAGAGGAGCCGGGAAGAAATCATCCCCCTGCTGCAAAAGGTCCAGGAGAAACTGGGCTATCTGCCCGGCCGGGCGCTCCGAAAAATAGCGGAAGCTGCCGGCGTTCCCGCCGTGGATGTCTACGGGATGGCCACCTTTTACAATCAGTTTCGGCTGCATCCTCCGGGGAAGCACCAGATTAAGGTCTGCATGGGCACGGCCTGCTACATGGTGGGCGGAAAGATCGCCCTGGAGTCTTTTGAGCGCCGCCTGCAAATAAAGGAAGGGGAAACCACCAGGGACCGCAAATTCAGCTTGGAACGCGTGGCCTGCGTGGGCTGCTGCTCCATGGCCCCGGTAGTGGTGGTAGATGAAAAAATTGAGCAGCGGGTGACGCCCACGCGGGTGGACGGCATTATGCTTGCCTTGGCGGAAGAAAGCGATGCGGAAAAACGGGAAGAGGAAAAAGAAGCATGAGCGATACTGTGAAAGACCGTTTTAACCGCCTCCGGGAACAGGCGCTTAAAAAGGAAGAGAAGCTGAAAGAGCAGCCGGTAATCCGCATCGGGACCGCCAGTTGCGGCGTCGCCGCCGGGGCGTTAAAAACCAGGGAAGCCTTCCAGAAATTGCTCCAGGAAAGGGGCCTCCCGGCGAGAGTGATGGAAGTGGGCTGCCTGGGGCACTGCTACGCCGAGCCCCTGGTCATTATTTCGAAGCCCGGATTTCCTTCCTTTTGCTACGGCAGCGTGGATGAGGGGCTGGCGGAACGCCTGGTGGAAGATTTCCTGCTGAAAGATGACCCTTGCTACGAGTATGCCCTGGCGGCCTTGGACCGCAACGAGATCTTTCCCACCTTCGAGGATTTTCCGCGGGGGGTTTATGAACAAAAGATTATCCTGGAGCATTGCGGCCTTATCGACCCCCTGGATATAGACCATTATATCGCCCGGGACGGTTATGCCGCCCTGGCCTCCGCCCTGGAGATGGGGGCGGAAAAGATTTTGCAGGAGGTAAGGGAATCCGGCCTGCGGGGCCGGGGAGGCGCCGGTTTTCCCGCGGCCGTTAAATGGGAGGCCTGCCGGAGGGCAGGCCGGGGAGAGAAGTATGTCATCTGCAACGGCGATGAAGGCGATCCGGGAGCTTTCATGGATCGCAATGTGCTGGAATCGAACCCCCACCAGGTGATCGAAGGGATGATTATCGCCGCCCTGGCGATTGGAGCCGCGGCCGGCTACCTGTATATCCGGGCCGAGTACCCTCAGGCAGTGGCAGTGGTCAGGGAGGCCCTTCGACAAGCCCGGGAGAAGAACCTGCTGGGCAAATCCATCCTGGGAAGCGGATTCGACTTTGACCTGGAAATATTTCAAGGTTCCGGGGCCTTTGTCTGCGGTGAAGCCACCGCCCTGGTAAAATCCATGGAGGGCTTTATGGGCGAGCCGGAGAGCCGGCCGCCTCGGCTGTCCGAATCGGGCTTCCGGGGGAAGCCCACGCTGCTGAACAATGTAAAAACCTTTGCTTATGTTCCTCCCATTATCCGGAGGGGTGCCTCCTGGTTCCGGGGGATCGGAACGGAAGGCAGCCCCGGCACCGCGGTATTCTCCCTGGTAGGAAAGGTGGCCCATACGGGGCTGGTGGAGGTGCCCATGGGCACAACGCTGCGCCAGTTGATTTTTGATGTGGGGGAAGGGGTGCCCGGCGGGAAAAAATTTAAGGCGGTTCAAATCGGCGGGCCCTCGGGAGGCTGCCTGCCGGAAGAAGCCCTGGATATACCCATCGATTTCGATTCCCTTAACGAGGCCGGCGCCATCATGGGTTCCGGCGGGCTGGTGGTCCTGGACGAGGAAGATTGCATGGTTGGCGTAGCCCGTTATTTCCTGGAGTTTACCCAGCAGGAATCTTGCGGGAAGTGTACCTTTTGCCGGCTGGGGACCAAGCAGATGCTGGAGTTGCTGACGGCCATTACCCGGGGGGAGGGCCGGATGGAGGACCTGGAGATCCTGCAGGAACTGGGGGAAGAGATCCAGATGGGCTCCCTCTGCAACCTGGGGAAAACGGCCCCCAACCCGGTTTTAACCACCCTGCGCTACTTCCGGGAGGAATACGAAGCCCATATCTTGGAGCGCTGCTGCCCCGCCCGGAGCTGTTCCGAGCTAATTGTTTACTATATCGAACCCTCCCGCTGCACCAAGCTGTGCAACGTCTGCGTGGGCAGCTGCCCCACGGAAGCCATTTATACCCGGGAGGACGGCCTTAAAGCCATTAACCAGGAAAAGTGCGTAAAATGCGACAACTGCCGGAAATGCTGCCCGCCGGAATATAACGCCGTAGTCAAGCTTTCCCCTCCCGAATTGCCGGCTGAAAAGGAGGCGGGGAGATGAGCAGGAGAGTTACCGTTACCATAGACGGGAAGAAGATCCAGGCCCTAGCCGGTGAAAAGCTGCTCTGGGTCGCCCTGGAGAACGGTATTTTTATTCCCAACCTATGTGCCCTTAAAGGCCAGGAGCGACCCCCGGCCAGCTGCCGCCTCTGTTTTGTCCAGGTGAAGGGCAAGGAGGAGCCGGTTACCGCCTGCACCTTGCCCGTGGTCGACGGGATGGAGGTAAAAACCAGGAGCCCGCAGGTGGACCGGCTGGTAAAGAGTGCTTTCGAGCTGCTCCTCTCCCACCACCGGCTGCAATGTTCCCGCTGCCCCAAGAACAAGAACTGCCAGCTGCAGATAATCGCCCGGGAGCGTGGCTTGAAATTGAAATTAAACCGCTTAAAACCCTTAAGCAGGGAGGAAGAGATCGACGACAGCGCGGAGTGCTATGCCCTGGATCGCAGCCGCTGTGTTCTTTGCGGGCGCTGCGTATGGGTAGATCGCCACGCGGCGAAAACAGGTACCATCGGCTTTGCCCAACGAGGCATCGCCCGCAGAGTAGCAACCTTTGGCGATGAGGGTCTGGGCGGTGTTGCAAGCCCGGAATTCCAGCGCTGCGTAGAAGTTTGTCCCGTGGGTGCCTTGTACTTTAAGAAAAAAGAGGAGCGGGGCGATCCCGGAAACGAAAAATAGGATTTTAGAAACAGGTCGGCGCAGAAGCTGCCTTTGGGCAGCTTCTTTTATTTTTGAAAGGGGCGATGCCATGAAAGGGGATTAACCCCTTGAGTAACCCTAAATGTGTTTCTATTATAATTGGCCCGTGATCTAGATATGACGAGACGGTGTTATATTTTTTACAAAAGGTTGCCGGCCTGGGCTGGCTGCCTACCGGAGAGAATATACCTCAAGGTGCCGCTAAGGGTCCCCACAAGACCTTAGCCATACCCGTTAATGCAGTCCTTTAAAGGACTGCTTTTTTTAATGGGAGGCCCCGTTTCGCAGGAAACGGGGCCGGCAGCAGTTAAAACTGACTTGGATTAATAGGGGGAACCTGGGCTTCCCGGCCAGGTTGATACGGTGAGCCCTGGTAAGCCTGGGTCGACGAGTATCCCGTCTGGAATGTCTGCCCCGGCTGCTGGAAGCCCTGCTGTATCTGCTGGGCCTGCAGGCGATCAAATTCCTGGCTCAACTGGCTGCAGATCTGGTTTAATTGCCTTAACTGCTGTTGGACATTGACTTCGTGTTGGCTCATTTGCTGGAGCTTTTGTGCATTCTGCTGTTCGGCCTGCTCCAGCTGCCGAATTACCTGCTGCATCTGCTGGATCTGCGCTTTCGCATTGAAGGGTAGCACATGCATCACTCCTAAACACTTTTTATAAAAAGTTTTCCCGCCAAAGGAAAACATATTAAAGGATAAATCTTACTGCTGGCGCAAAAAACGCTAGCCGGGGACTGCCGTTTCCCGCCGGTCGGCTTGTCGAGTTAAGTCCCTTTCCCGGGCTTTTTGGCGGGCGGTTTGTTATGACAGAGTTATGAGGTTATTGTGATCGTTATGTGATTTTTTAATGTTATTTTTATGATGGAAAGTTCAGGTGTATATATATAATTCTTGCCATTTGAGACGCAACGCCTGGCGAGTCAATGAAACTGGTTCATTATTGACAGAAGAAACAATTATAGGTAAACTTTATACTTGAGGAAGCCGGTAAAATATGGCTTTTGTGGGGGCGAAGAAGCATTTTTATACTTTTTTGGAGGCCTTAAAAATGCGGAGCCACTGGCCTAACCGACCACAAGGAGGTCGGTTTAATTATTTTATATGACAAAAAATTGAAAATATTGTCGAGCGGAGCCAAAAAACGCGCTATCTCAAAAAGGAGGTAATTAGTGGAGATGAGGCTCTTTGATGGGAAAAAGGTCTTAACATTATGTCTGGTTTTCTTCCTGATTGCCAACCCCATTGTTGGAGCAGTTTCACCAAGTTATTTAGGAGCCAAGAATTCTCCCGTCAGCACCTCAGGAACAGGTCTTTTTAAACAGACCCTGGCCTTTTTCGGATCTACCTTTTCCAAGGGTTATTACGCGAGCCCGGAAAAGGAAGACGAGCTGGAAGAGATGGCCTGCGACGGGATTTTCGATCCCCTGCTAAACACCCTGGCCAGATATTTTGGCCGGCTATTGGAGGACAAGCGCCTGGCTGAAGTCCTGGAAGATACTATCGTACGGATATATGACCAGGCTAACGAAAACTACCAGGAGTTGTCGGCCAAGGAATTCTTCGTCCAGGTCCTGCGCGACAATGACCTGGCGGAGGTAATCGGCGCCGTCATCGCCGACCACTTGCGAGAAGAGCAATTCCTATATTTTGTGGAAGAGCTTACCGGGGATGTAGCGGAACTGCTGAAGCATGAACAATTTGTCAACTACGTCAACGATTTAATTCTTGACCTCCTTAATGACGATGGCGTTAACAATTTTGTGCTGGAAGCTCTGGAAATAGTGTTCAACTACCGGGATAAACTCGTGAAAAACTTACAGAGTGCAGAAGTACAGCAAGCAATCAGCGATTTTACCGATGAACTGGTCTCCTTAATTGTGTCCCCCCTAGAGATAGCCCTGCAAAAATTCAACGACGACCCCCGGGTGCGGGAGGCCATGCAGGACTTTACCGAAAGCATTGAGAGCCTGCCCGACCAAGTTCAAGCCCGCCTGGAAAAAGACGAGGAATATCAGAACGCCAGACAAGAGCTGCAAGCAATCCTCGATCTGTATATGAAGCCTCTCTTTGACTACTTTGAAGAGATTACCAGAATGGAGATCTTCCAGAGCCTGGAAAAGGAGTTGGCCGCCACCGGCAGCTGGGAACTCCTGGATGTGTTAAAGGCCAAGTTTGACGAGATCATGAACGGGCTGCAAGTGGAAATCTTTGCCCGCATGGACTATTTCAACTTCTGGAAAATGGAAACCAGGGCCTTGAAGCCCGACTTTACCACCTTCGGATGGATTGAGAAGGAGGTAGAGGCCCAGATCAGCCAGGTAATGGCCGCCTTTCCCGAGGTCATGGGCTACATAATCGCCGATGGAGCCAAAAAAGGGTACGCCATTGACTTTAGCAACCTGCAGCCCCTGATCCGGCGGATGGGAAATTCCCTGGATTCGGCGCTGCAGGAAAATATGAAGCAGTTAAACGCGGAAATGGCCAGGATTGCCAAAGACTATATTCGCCACAAGTACAGCGGAGAAGAGAGGGCGGAACTGGAGGCGACCACGGATTTTGCCGCTGTTTTCGGCAGCTACATTGCCAAGCTGGCCGCCGAGTTCCAGGAACAAAGCGGGGGCGAGCTGAAAGCCATCCAGAGCGATATTACAGCAATCCTGGATGAAGCCGCCTCTCTCAGCGAGAAGAGGCTAAATGCCGTGGTGGAAGTACTTTTGGAAACCCTGCGGCCCACGAACGGCCTGAGCCAGAATCGGGACCTGCTCACCGAGATCATCAGCGCCTTCCCCTTTGACCGTCTAACCGACGTTATCAGCCGCCGGGACGTCCGGCAGATGGTGGACCGCCTCTTCAGGCTCGTCGACTCCCTGCCTTTGGCCCAGCTGGACGAAGAACTGGAGAGAAACGCCGATGAAATCGGCTTCACCATTGCCTCCACCATGCTGAACATGCTGGCCGATCTTGTGGAGGAGGGGCCGCAGCCCAAGGATCCCCGGATGAAGGCGATCATGGAGGCGCTGAAGACGGAAGAAAGGATGACCCAGCTTTACCTGGACCTGGGCGGAAAGGATCCTGAAAAGGTGGCCGGGGTAACCGACGAGCTAACGATCATCATGCAGGTAATCAAAGAGGTTGTCGAAGACGAAGGCCGCCTGGACAACTTCATTAAGGATATGGAGACCCGTTCGGAGCCGGTCAGGGAAGAACTGGTTTCCTACGGGGATAAAATCCGCTCCCTCATCAGCGGCGTATTTAAGAATCTTACCGGGGATTTGACCCTCTCTCTGCTTTGGCCGGGCAAGAGGGCGGAAGGCAACCATCCTGTCCAATGGATCGACCGCAAAGCGATTACCGGGGATTTAATCGAGGTAAGCAAGCTGTTTACCAAGCTGCTCCGGGAGAGCAGGCTGGGCCGCTTTATCGACAGCGCCCTTTCCGCTTTCCTAATCGATTACAATACCGTTAAGGATGTGGCCACCAGCGAACGCTTTTCGGCCATTAACCTATTCTATGCTCGCTTGTTGGACGAAGAACCCATCAAAGCGCTGAAGGCGGGCGATTTTGAGAAGCAGTTGCTGGAAGCCGTCAACGGTCTGGTTGATGAAGATACCTTTGACCGTGAGGAGATCAGGTCTGCCGTAAACCAGGTGCTGGCCGATATTATACCGGTCCGGGGCCGTTATCTCACTCTGAGCATCGAAGACCTGGGCTATTCCGTGGATGACATTTTGAAGATGGTAACGGAGGTCCTGGATAAAGCCGCCGCCAAGACGGGCGAATTCGCTGAGGAAGCAGCGGAAATGCCGGGCCGGATCCTCCAGGACAAGAGGGTAGAAAAGGCCCTGGACGGCCTGATCTTAGATTCCGTGGAAACCACGCAAAAAGTGATGGCTCTCCTGGGCGAGGAGAAGGTAAAAGGCCTGTTTAAGAGCTTCATCGATTACATGGTCCCCGAGGTCGTCAGCTTGGCCGAGAAGATTGTCAATGATCCCCGCTCCGAAGCGGCGGTGGTTAATGCCATTACCGGAGTGCTCAGCGACAAGAGGCTAAGCGGCAGCCTGGGGGATATCGCTTACGGCGTATTTGCCAACAAGAGTTTAAGAGACGCCGTGGAGTTTGGGCTGCACCAGGCCCGGATGCTGGTAGTCAACGGCGACGACTTTTTGAGTTATATCAAGGGAACTCCTTTCGAAGATGAGATCAAGTACTTCCTGGGCAACAAGGGTGTTTACGATGGCGAATTTTTAAGCCACCTGCCCAGGTACTCCCTGCAAATCAGCTACAGCGAATATGCCGAAGACTTCAAGCGGCTGATGGTTCCCTATCCTTTCCAGGACGCCACGGTCCGGGTAATTTTCGACGTGGACTTCTCGAAAGCCGGTTCCAAGGTTCCGGGCAACTCCACGGGCAGCAAGGTTCTGGGCGGCATCCTGGACGGCGTTGCCAAAATAATCTCCGGAACACGCAAGGCTCTCAGCAACGTCCTGAACATAGAACCGGACTCCCCTGTCCGGGTAATGGAAATTCCCATTACCTTCTACGATCACTATATTTCCATGGCTTGCAACAACGGACTTTATGCCTTCTCTTACCAGTTGCTGCAGTGGTGGGACGGGAAAGGAGCCTTTGAACAGTCTCCCGCCGAGTTCTTCAAATGGTACCTGAGCGATTACTACCTGGATGCGGCCAGGGTAAGGAAGGATATTGCCGAGCCGTTGGCCCAGGTTGTCTTCGGCATGGCCCGGGATATCGTTAACCGCGACCTGGCGAATATCATTCGCAAAAATGTGGGGCGCCTGGTGGAAGGCGACCTGTTGAGCTCTCTGGGTAAAAACGAGACCGTATCCACGGTTCTCAGCAACCGGATCAATGCTTTTGTGGACGATCTGACCACCCTGCTGAGCAATGAAAGCATAACCGGCTTTATAAACGAGCTCCTGGGGAACGCGGTAAGCAACCTCTCCTTGAAAATGCTTTCCAATTATGTAAAGGAAGATCCTAAAGTAAGAGGGATGCTGGCCGACACGAAAGTAAGGCTGGATCTGGACTCCATCAGGAACATGCTGGCCGTTCCCACAGCCACCGTAGAACGGGCAGTAAACAAGATGATGGCCTTCCCGTCGGAAAACCTGGCCCGCTTCTTCCAGGAGGATGACCGGGCCTACCGCATGGGCTATGCCCTGGCCAGCCTGGATAAGCGCTTCCTGGTAACCCTGTTGGAAAACCCGAACCTGCCGAAGTTGAGCAGCGAGATTATTAACGAGAAAGTGGAAGCGGCAGATTACACCCTTGCCGCCGGCATCTTTAACAGCGTAGCCCGGTTTACCGACGAAGAGAGCCTGGCTGGGCTTATCGGAGACGCCTTGTACCGGAATGTCATCAATCTCTACGAAAGCATAAAGGCCATCTTCTGGCCGACCAAGTCCGCCATCTACATGACGGAGACTTCGGAAAGCAGCAATCCGTCCCTGGAGTATCTCCAGGGCCGGCCGGAAGTGGCCAATGCCATGGGATCCTTCGACGACATTAGCTCCAGTATCCTGGAAGACCCGCGCTTCGTTGAAGTCTTCAACAATGTCTTCTACGAGATGCTGGAAGGGGAGGAATTCGTCCAGGGAGTACACAGCAAGCAGGAGGTCATCGCCGATGTCTTACGCGACCAGCGGGTAATTGAGGTTCTGGGCGAAGTCATCGCCGATTACCTGACCGATGAGCGCTTTGGCGAGGATATCCGGTTCTTCTTCAGCGTGATCTTTGAACTGCTTCAGGAACCCTCCCTCCACGACTATATTGTTGATGCCCTGGCCACGATTTTGGAGGATCCCGACCTGGAGAGAGCGATTAACCGGATTATTGACAGCGCTGTGGACGTGGTTTATGCTGCCGGGACCGATACGGCGGCCGGCGTCATTACCGATCACCGCCTGCGGGAGCTGTTCCAGGACTTCCTGGAGTTCTTCGCCGACGGGGCGCCGGAATATGTCGCCAGCCAGATTGACAACCCCGAGCTAATGGCGAGGGCGGAACTGCTGGCAGTAGAACTGGCCAAGTACGGCACCACCGAACTGGCTCCGGAGCTGGTTGCCGATTTGAAAGAGATCCTCTCGGAAATCTGCGTCCTGATCCTCGATGAAGCCATGGTGGAAGGATCCAACCTGGTGGCGGAACTGGTGGATCATGTGCTGCCGCCCGTGGGCAACTGGCTGGCCAAGGATAACTTGACCAACATCGTCGGGGAAGGGATCGTGGACGCTTTCTTCAAGAGCAAACCCTTCCAGGATTACTTTGTTTCCGAAGACGCTCATATCAATCCTCCCAGCAACGATACCCCGCTGAAGGAGTTCACCGGCGTATTCGGGCTTATGTACAATGAAATCTGCACCATGATCGAGGAGACCACCCCGCGGGATACTTTCCTGGCCGAGGTCCTTGTCCCCGCCGTAGAAGGCCTGCTGATCTATAACCTGAAAAAAGTGCCCCTGGTGGGCGACCTGGTGGAAGCCATGGGGGTCCACAAGCTGGCCCAGTGGGTGGTTACCAACCAACTCATGCCTCAGATCAGGGATTACATGCCCGAGGGAGGTTTCATGAATACTCGGATCCAGGCGGCCCAGGGTCTGGCCGAGGGGTATCCGGAACTGGTCAGCCGGGTCATCTTTACCTGGAGTGTCCACGGCCTGGAGGAGGTCCCCGGGGAAATCTACGATTGCTACTATGATCAATATTACTTCCGTTCCTTCCGGAAGATGTTCGAAGATTTCCCGAAAGTGCTCACCACTCCTGAAGCCCGGCAGCTGTTCCAAAACCTGGGGGCCGATCTTAAGCGGGTTCTCCCGCGGTTCCTGGAGAAGAACAAGCCCGAACTGATCTCCGCTGTCCGCCAGGCCATTGAAGAGATGCCCCTGGAGCAGATCGTGGGCAATATCCGGGACGACCAGCGGGTCCAGGAGCTGCTGCAGGTTATCATAAGCAAAACGCTTTCCAACCTGCCCTTGGATGAACTGGCCGATGATATCCGCTCCGATTCTAGAATACCGGATGCCCTCAGGGATGTGTTCGGTGAGCTTATCGCGGAGTATCCCTACCAGGAGGTCGGCGACTTCTTAAGAAAAGAGAAGAGCCTCCGGGATACCGTCAAGAATGATATAATACCGGAACTTAAGCCGCGAGAACTGGCCCAGGTTCTCAGGACTGAGCAGGGATTGCTGCCGGCGGTAGCCGAAGGCATTGGCCGATTCCCCGTTGACGTCCTCGTCGATTTTCTGCAGGACCGGGAGCGGGCTGAGCTAATCGGATATAGCCTGTCGGATTTTGCCCTGAACTTGCTGGCGGATATCGTGGCTGAAAAAGGGTTGACGGAAAAGATCCATGAGGTCCTGTTGACCCTGGTGGGCAAGCCCGGCGAACCCGACGGGTTGAGCAACGAGAAACTGACCAGCTTCCTGCTGCAGGAAACGGATGCGGTGAAACAAGAAGTAGGACGGGAAATAAAAGAACTGTACCGGGATGCGGTTCCCTGCTTCTTTACCAAGTTCATCTGGAAATTGTTTTAGCGGAGTAGAGAAATAAGAGGGGGTCTTTGAAACGGAATGCTCTTCTCCCTGCCATATTCAGCAGGGAGAAGAGCATTGTAAAAAAAGCGGGCCAGGAAAATCCGGCGCTGCTAGCCCGCTGTGAAAAATTTAGCTGTCTGCAGAAGCCTAAAGGGGGCCGTCATGAAATGAAGAAAGCAGTCCTGATTTTAAGCATTATCTGTATGATCTTCATATTTGTCCAGTCTTGGTTTTTAAGCCTGGGGGGCTCCTACTTTGATTTCGCCACTATGTTCCAGGGAGGGATTGTCGGCAAAATATTGGCCCTGTTGTTTATTGCCGGCGGCATCGCCATTATGTTCAAGCCCCAGGTGGCCATGGTTGTTTACTTCCTGGGCGGCGCGGCCGGAGTACTGGCCAGCATGTTTATCGAGTACCAGGATCTCTTTCTATGGGGAATTGTCGCCCTGGTCCTGGGGCTTATGAGCTACTTGTTCAACCGGGAGGAAAAAGAAGGGAAGCCGGGATCCAACTTATGAAATAAAGATTTAGAAGGTTCATGGCGGCGTAGCTCTTCCCAAGGGAAGAGCTTTTTTTATAAAACATAAACTAAATTGTTTTAATCATTTACATATGTTTACTAACTTAATTCTTTATAACCTAATTCTTGACAAATAAGAGAGAATTTAAGCAAATTAATGCAGTTCTCTAGAAGGAAGTAGTAAATAAGTGTAGAATAGAATTATTAAAATATTTGTTATATTATTAGTCAACCGTTTTATGGGGAGAAATGAAGGTAAAGCCTCTTGGGAAGAAAGGCGAGGCCCACAGAATAGACCTTTGCTTGTTGCTTTACCGGAATCGCTGCCTTTAGCCAACGGTTGCACCTCGATAAAACTTTACAAACTGCCTCTAGACGAAGAATTAGAGCTTCCCTGATCGCAATTCCCACTGCACCCCGTTTAAATTCTATAAAGCCGCCGCCAAAGCCTTGCCGAATGCCATATTAGATGCCCGGTCCGGCATCTTATGGGAGTGCCGTTGGTACGGACGCCATATAAGGGGCAACTTATGGATTCTGTCGGCTGCCGGGGACTTGTATCCGTTTTATGGCCTTCCGGCGGCAAATATTCGGGCACCCATAATTGAAATGTCCTGCCCGGCCCTGAAATGCACCGGTGCAGCGCCAAGCCCCGAATCTGTTTGTGGCACCGGGGAGGCTTTCTGGCCGGTATCGGGGTTGCCTCCGCTTCCTCCCGAGGATGCAAGCCCAAGCTTCCTTCGCGAGGGAAGGAAGCCGGATTACCTGGCGGGGTATAGAGAGATGAAAGACTGGAAAGCACAGCGCAAAGACAAACTCAAAGATTTAACCCTGGGCGCACAGTACTTGGCTTACTTGCTGACGGTTCTTACCCTGGTTGTCGGCACCATCAGAGAAAAGCATAGCTTTAGCACTTCATCCCAATTGTTGATCGGCTTTTTGCTGCCCTCCGTCATGCTAATATTATTCCTGGATTACCAGCTCATGAAGAAGGAATATGAGCGGAAATTCCTGCTGTTCTGGAACATCGTAAAGTATTCTCTGCTCTTTGCTTTAATTGCCGTTGCGCTCAGCGTTTCACAAAGCGGGACCATTGGGCTCTTCCCGGCCATTTTCTTGCTGCCGGTAGTGCTGGCCAGCGCTACCATGGGACAGCGCTGGGGTATGATCTTTTCTGCCGCCGCCGCAGGGTGTATTTTCGTGTTCTCAGGAGGTTTTAGCTCCACCCCCAGCCAGGTTGTCAATTCCGTAGAGATGGCCCTGGTTCACGGCGGAATTTATTTTGTGCTGTCCTGGTTTTTGGGGGGAATTATCGAAGTAGAAAAAGTGACTTTGCTGAAGCAGCATTACCTGCCGGATGATGGAAAAAGCCTCTACCAGGAGCTCTTTGAAATGGCCCCGGTGGCCTACCTGATGACCACAGCAGAGGGCCTTATCCAGGAGGCAAATTTGGCGGCGGGAAAGCTATTGGAAGTTCAAAAGCAGGAGTTGGAAGGCATGAAGATCCAGGCATTTTTTGCTCCCGATAGCGGCAGCAACTTTAACAGATTTGTGGAGCAGCTAAGGCACCGGCTCTCCCGGGGGCGCCTGGAATTTGAAGCTGTTTTTCTACGCCAGGGAAGCGGTAGTTTTCCGGCCGCAATTACAGTGGAGGCGAAAAAAAATTTCTACGGCAAGGTGACCGGCCTGCGCTGGGTGATTCAGGATCTCAGTCTGCGCCGGCAGGCCGAATCAGAAAAGCGGGAAAAGGAGCTGGCAGCCAGGATGAAGCAGGAACGCGATCTCCTGGCCCGGGTGATGGAGATTAGCCCGGCAGGGGTTCTCGTCGTGGACCGGCAAGGCTTGATTTTATGTGCGAATGACCGGGCAAGGGAGATTATGGGCGAACTCAGGGGGGATGGCGGGCCGCGGGCAATGGAAATGGTAAAGAGGGTTTCCGGCGAACTGGAGAAGCTTTTTCAGCAAGTTATGAAGACGAAGGCGGCCATTTGCAAAGATGAGCAAGCCCTGGAGAACAACGGTGACGGGCGGAGGGTGTACCTCTCCGTTAGCGGGGCGCCTGTTTTTAACCTGGAAGGCGAAATAGAGCAGGTGGTCTTAACCCTGGAGGATATTACCATCGCGAAGAAGATGTCGGAAGAGATCATAAAGGCGGATAGGCTGGAGACCCTGGAACTTCTGGCCGGCGGTATCGCTCATGATTTTAAAAATTACATGGCGGTGATCATGGGACATATTTCCCTGCTGAAAGTGAAAAGCCAGAACCATGATATTAAAGAACATTTGGATAGGACGGAGAAGGTAGCTTTAAGAGCCAAGGAGTTAACCCGGAAGCTCTTAGCCTTTGCCAAAGGGGGAGAGCCGGCCCGGAAAATCATCTACCTGCAGGATCTTCTCCAGGAAACGGCCGACTTTGCGTTAAGCGGCTCCTCTGTTGTTTGCCAAACCCAGATCGAGGAAAACCTCTGGCCGGTGGAAGCCGATGAAGCACAAATCGGACAGGTAATCAACAATCTTTTAATCAATGCCGTCCAGTCCATGCCGGAGGGGGGGAAAGTAGAGCTGCGCGCCAGAAATATCCACGTTGATCCGGAAGGTGGCCCGGAGCAATGGCATCTCCCACCCGGCGACTATGTGGAGTTCACCATCACCGACGAAGGCGAAGGGATACCCCCGGAACTGTTGAGCAAGATATACGATCCCTTTTTCTCTACAAAACCCCAGGGCAGCGGGCTGGGCCTGGCCACCGCCAAAACCATCGTCCACAATCATGGCGGCTTTATCCGGGTGGAGTCCCAAAGAGGGGTGGGCACCACCTTCGCGGTCTACCTGCCGGCCTCCAACAAGTTGTGTCTCAATTACCAGGAAGAGAACGAAGAGCTATACTTCGGCCAGGGTCGAGTTCTGGTCATGGATGATGAAGAGTCGGTGCTCCAGGTTTGCGGCGACATGCTGAAGCACCTGGGGAAGCAGGCAGTATTTGCCTATAATGGAATTGAGGCGGTAGAGATATACAAGCGGGAGATGGAGGCGGGCAATCCTTTTGACGTGGTAGTCATGGATCTCACGGTCCCCGGGGGTGTAGGGGGCAAGGAAGCTGTGAAACTGCTGCGGAGCCTGGATCCCGGGGTAAAGGTTATTGTCTCCAGCGGCTACTCCGAGGCTTCCATAATCACCGAATACCAGAAGTATGGCTTTGCCGGCTATATCAATAAGCCTTACCGGATTAAGGAACTAAGTTCCGCTTTAAGGAAAGTTATGGAAAAGTAAAGGGGAGTATGCGGCCTGCTTCCATGGGACTCGGGGAAATGCGGCCTGCATTTAGGCTTTAATCATATAAACGGGAAAAAACATCCTTATTGGCCTTCGCTCCGGAACCTCCGGAGCAATTTATTCTCATAAGATAAAAATAAAAAGGATTTAACAATACAATTTTAGAATTATATACCAGCTTTTATTTTTAAGCAAGGAGGAAAGGCAATTGTTCAAGTACGGTCCCGGCAAGACATTTGTAAGGGCCGCTGTTCGCTTAAGCTGGCCCATTATCAAAGCAGGAAAGAAGTGGAGCAATAAACCCATCTTGAAATGGATTATCAACCCGTTTTTTGCTTACCCCTACAACGAAGTTACCGCCATACCCATCAACGTCAAAGTGGAGATGCCGGACAGCGTGCCGATTCCCCAGCGCCTGGTGGAGCGGGTCATATCTATGGCCTCGGATATTTTTATCCTGGACGAATGTATCTGCCGCGGGGTTACCAATTGCTCGAGCTACTCCAAAAAAATCGGCTGCATGGCCCTGGGAAGGCCCGTTAAGCGGATGCACCCTTCCCACGGGCGTCTGGTTAGCCGGGAGGAGGCCCTGGCCCACGCCAAGAAGGCCGCCGACGCCGGGTTAATTGCCAATATTGCTCATGTCTGGATCGACCCTCTGGCTTTTGCCTTGCCCAATTTTAACCGGCTTATGTTTATCTGCTTCTGCGATGACTGCTGCTGCCTTTACCGCACCTACCTTAAGGATCGAGGTCCCAACCTGGACAAGGCTTACAAGCGGCTACCGGGGATTTCGGTGCGGGTGGAACGGGAATTATGTGAAAAATGCGGGAAATGTGCCGAGCTCTGCTTCGTAGGGGCTATTAGGATGGAGGCAGGGAGGCCGGTTATTACCGAGGACTGCCGGGGCTGCGGGCGCTGCGTGGAGATGTGCCCGCATCAGGCGATGAAGCTGGAGCTGGAAGACGAAGAAACCCTCTTCGCCCGGCTCAAAGAACGCATTGAAGCTGTCGCCGATATCAGCTAATCCAGGCCCGGAAGAGAATTTTTCAGGCATAATGTTAAAGGCCCGGGGGACCGGGCCTTTCCTAGGCAAACTATTCATGATGTTGACAACCCCTTATTGAGGATCTCCTGGCACAGTTTTATTCCCACCACGGCGTCAACACACCAGTAATCGGCTCCCACGTATGCGCAGACCTGGGCGTTGAGCAGGCTGCCGCCAATAATTACGGGGGTGCGGGCCACGCGGGCTACCCTGGATTGGCGGAGAGTGTGCACCGTCTGCTGCATGGCGTCAAAGGCAACGGTGAGCAAACCGGACAAGCCGATGATATCGGGGTTGATTTCTTCCGCTGCTTCCCTGAACGCTTCCGGGGGCACATCCACCCCCAGGTCGGTAATGGTAAAACCGTGACAGCGGGCCATGGTGCTGAACATATTTTTCCCAATATCGTGGATATCTCCCTGAACGGTGCCCAGGAGAATATGCCCATTTTCCCGGCCATAAAAGTAATGGCACAAATGCGGTTCGGTCAACTCCATAACCTGGCGAAAAATTTCTCCGGCCATCATTAAGCCGGAAAGGTAATAATCATGTTGTTCATAGCGTATACCGACCCCGGTCATTCCCTTCTGGCATTCCTCCAGTATTTCCAGCGGACTGGCCCCTTCTTGCAGTGCCTCCCGGACCAGGGATAATACGCCCTCTTCATCCAGTTCCAGCAGCATTTTACCGATCAGCGGCAACCGCTCAAATTTTTTCATTCCTGAACTCCTTTGGCATATTCAAACCGATGGTGGCCTGTAAGCGCAGGCGGTCTCCCGGGCAGGTAAAATATCCCCAGCTGGCGGGCCGGTCGTCAAAATCGTAAAAAAGATGTTCCAGGCGAAAACCCGCCGCCGGGGTCTTGATTCCCAGAAGCGCGGCATCTTCTTCTGGAAGCAGGATTGACTCCATCCGCAGGTCGCCCTTTTTGATCAACGGGGAGGCCGTTCCGGAGAACAAGCCTTGAAGGACGGTCACCTCCAGCTCCGATTCAATAACCGGGCGCCTGGGGTCGTAGACTAAATAGCCGCGGTGGCAAAAAGCCGGCCGCCCCTCGGTTAGGATTAGACGCCTTATGTAGACGGTATGATCTCCCCTCTTTATATTTAATTTTTGTGCTATCTCCTCATCTGCGGCCTTAAATTTTGCCTCCAGAAGCTTCACCGCAGTGGAAGGATTGGAGAATATTTCCTGCAGATGGTTCAAGTAAAATGCGGCGGCGCTCAAGCGGGGAGTATTAACAAAAGTGCCCTTACCCTGGAAGGCGACCACCACGTTTTGTTCCGCCAGCAAGTTGATGGCCCTTCTTACGGTCATGGGGCTGACTTTGTAGGCTTGGACCAGCATTGCTTCCGAAGGCAGCTGATCGCCGGGGAGGTAGAGGCCCTCATTAATTTGCCGGCGTAAAATGTTGGCCAGCTGAACGTAAAGCGGCAATCCCAGGCTGCGATCAATAGCCGCTGTTGAGCCGGCTGCCGGGCCGCCTTTGGAGTCCTGCAAGGCAATCCCTACTTTCCGTTCTACGGTTTTCTCGGGCATTTCAGGCATTTTCAAGTTTACACTATTTTTTGCCTTATGTCGATACAACCGCTGTTTACCCAAAAAACAATTGTCTAGCTTGACAGGCTTTTCCAACAGCGGTATACTTCCCTATAGAAGTTCTAACTTCCATATATAATTCCTGCCTGAAAGCGGCCCTACCAGGCCATTTTATAGAACGGTTCAGGTTTAAAGCGGCGGGCTTCCCGAGCATATCCGGCCGGAAAAGGCCGTTCCAGGAATGCGAATTTAACCTCCGAATCGATGAGGAGAGTCCCAAAGGAACGCTATGAAGGATAGAGGCCACAAATCCGCCATCATTGCCTGCGCTGCCGTAATGGAAGAACTGTTTTCTTTTCTTCCGGACGGCATGGACAGGTTCAGCCTCGATCCGGAACTGCACCGCCGTCCCGCTGAATTGCACCGCATCATACAAAAAAATATAGACCATTTGTCGAAGATGGCTGCCGAAAACGGCTCTCCCCTGAATGTTATCCTGGGCTGCGGCTTATGCTCCCAGGCTCTGGAAGGAATCAAGGCCGAAAATTGCCGGCTGATCATTCCCCGGGTGGATAACTGCATCGCCATCTTTCTGGGCTCGCGCCAGGCCTACCGGCAGCAACTGATTTGCCGGCCGGGAACCTATTTTTTAACCGGGGGATGGGTGAAGTCAGCCAATACTCCCTTTCATGAATACAGGCTTGCCACCAGGCGTTTTGGGAAGAAGAAGGCTCGCTCCCTCTTAAAGATAATGATGGCCCGCTACCGGCGGTTGGCCTTGATCCACACCGGTCAGTACGAAATTGGCCTTTACCGGCGCTATGCCCGTCGCGTCGCCAGAATCTTAGGGCTGGATTACGAGGAAATTCAGGGATCGACCCTGCTATTGGAAAAGATGCCGGCCGGACCGTGGGATGAAGATTTTATTGTGGTAAACCCCGGGGAAGAGGTTAGGCTGGCTGATTTTTTCATTAACCCCTGGGAGGAGTGCAAACAAACAGCAAAAGGCGGCTGGGGAAAGGTGATGCTGGGGGCTAACCTGGCCCCAAGAAGATTAAAAAAAGAAGAGGAGGACGGTTAAATTGGAGAAGCTGATCGAGTACATCTCCAACATCGACGAAAAGAAAACCCTGGAGGAAGTGAAGCGATTGCTGGCGGAAGGGACCGATCCCCTGATCCTGGTGGAGGCTCTCCGGGAGGGCATGTCCATAATCGGGGAGAGATTTGAATCTGGAGAATACTTTCTCTCCGAGTTGATTATGTCTGCCGAGATATTCAAGGAGGCCGCCGAAGTGATTACCCCCTATCTTAAACCGGGCAGCGGGGAGCATAAGGGCACTATTGTTATCGGTACCGTTCAGGGGGATATCCATTACATCGGAAAAAATATTGTGGCTACCCTGCTCCGCTGCGAAGGCTATGAGGTTCACGACCTGGGGGAAGATGTCAAGCCGGAAGCCTTCGTTGAAAAAGTAAAAGAAACCGGCGCCAAAATAGTGGGCCTTTCGGCGCTTTTAACCGTGGCCTTCGATGCCATGAAGGCGACGGTGGAAAAATTGAAAGAAGCGGGCCTTCGGGACCAGGTTAAGGTTATTATCGGCGGAGCTCCGGTGAACGAATCCGTGGTGGACTATTGCGGCGCGGATGCTTACGGGAAAGATGCCAGCGAAGCGGTAAAGCTGGCCAATTCATACCTGTCATAAGGGGAGGGGAGGGAGTTTTTATGGCGACAATGACTGCCGAGGAAAGGATCTATACGGCCATCAGGCTGGGGAAGCCGGATCGGGTGCCGGTGGTGCCCATCATCGACATGTTTTCCAGCCGCTATGGCGGAATTACCCAGCATGAGATGTTTTTCGATTTTAACAAGGCCAATGCAGCCCTGGAGAAAACCATGCGCGACCTGGGCTGGCTCGATGGTTTTCACCTTTCCTATGCGGGCAAGGGAAACATGCTGCGCTTTCTTTTTCTGGTCCCGCCCAAGCTGCCGGGGGTTGACGGCTACCCCGAAGATGCCCTGTGGCAGTTTGTGGAGGAGTCGGTCATGAAGCCCGAGGAGTACGCGGATGTAGTTGAGAAGGGAGCCCTGCGCTGGATGATGGGAAAATTGAGGGATCATAATCCCTGTCACGCCACTAAGGGCAAGTTTTTGCAGTCGTCAGCCAGGCTAGGCCTCTACATGCTTCAATTTAAGCGCTCCTACCGGGGCTGGAAGAAAAAAGGCGTTGTCGACCTGGTGGGCCCCAATATCACCTTTACCCCCATGGAATGGATTTCCATCGCTCTGCGCTCCTTTACCGATTATGTCATGGATCTCTACCGCTACCCGGAAGAGATGAAGAAGGCCAGCAAGGCGTTCATGAAATTCTTTAAGCGCTTTGGTTTGCTTCTGACCCGGGTCACCGGGATACCCCGGATATTCATGGGCGGAACCAGGACCAGCGCCTCGGTTATCAATCCCAAGCAATTTGAAGAATTCGCCCTGCCGGAATGGCTGGAAATGAGTGAATACTTCGTGCAGCACAATATCACGCCCATACTTCACCTGGACAGCAACTGGACGCCCTTTTTGCACTATTTCAAAGAATTTCCCCGAGGGAAATGCATCCTTAACCTGGACGGAGTGACGGATATTTTTAAAGCCAAAGAAATCCTGGGGGACCACATGTGCATCATGGGCGACGTGCCCGCCGCCCTGCTGAAACTGGGCGAGCCGGAGGAGGTGGAGGCGTACTGCCAGCGACTGATCCGGGAAGTGGGCGCCGATGGAGGCTTTATTCTCAGCTCCGGCTGTACAATACCCATCGATGCCCGGCCGGAGAATGTTAAGGCTATGCTGCAATCAGTCCATAAATACGGGGTCTACCCCATCAAGGGCTAAATCATTCCGGCGCCGGGCTGGTCTGGAAATCCTTTTTGAAAGTGGGGAGGAGCAGGAGGAATAGGGTGGGCGCTTCTTTAATAAAAACCAAAAATATGTCGGGAAGTAGTAAGCCTAGTGAAAAAATACCGGGTTGTTTTTAAACCGAAGGGAATAACGGTTTTTGCCGGCGCCGGGAGTACCGTCATGGAGGCGGCGCAGCAGGCGGGCCTCCCCCTGGAGGCGCTTTGCGGGGGGATGGGTAATTGCGGCAAGTGTGTTGTCCGGATTGCCGGAGGTGCGGGGAAGCCCTCGGCCGAGGAGAAAAATCACCTGGCTCCGGAAGAGCTGAAACAGGGCTACCGCTTGGCCTGCCGGGCCAAGGTGGGCGGCCACCTGGAGGTTTTCCTGCCGGATCCTTCCGAAACGAAGGCTAAGGGCTTCTTTAAAGAACCCGGTAAAGGCTTAAAGCTCCATCCTCTGGTGGAGAAAACTTATATCCGGCTAGCGCCTCCCTCCCTGGAGGACCAGGCTGCGGACAGCAGCAGGGTGCTCCAGGGTCTGGGCTTAAAGAGCCAAAACCTGCCCCCCTCCCTTTGCCGGAAGCTGCCCCGGACCCTGCGGGAGGCGGACTTTAAGGTAACACTGATCCATGACGAACGGGGGCTCCTGGGGGTTGAACCTGGAGACACCACGGCCCGAAACCTGGGGCTGGTTTTTGACCTGGGAACCACCACCCTTGCCGGCTACCTGGTTGACTTAACCAGCGGAAAACTGCTGGCCGGCGATGCCGTTCATAACAGGCAGGCGGCCCATGGGGCCGATATAATCACCCGCCTTGCCTTTGTGCGCCGGGAGAAGGACGGCTTGCAGATTTTGCACCGCGTGCTTATCGACGCTTTGAACGAACTGGTGGAGATGCTCCTGGGAAAGGCCAACTGCCGCGGGGAAGATATTTACGCCTCCGTCGTGGTGGGGAATACCTGCATGCAGCATCTTTTCCTGGGCCTCGATCCCTCCAGCCTAGCGTATACTCCTTTTGTCCCCGTCTTGAAAGAAGGGGTGACGGTGAGCGCGGCGGAAATGGGCTTGAAACTCAACGAGGACGGGCTTGTCCATGTCCTCCCCAATATAGCCGGCTTTGTGGGCTCCGATACCGTGGCCGTGATTTTAAGCACCGGCCTGGATCGCTCCCGGGCGACAAAGCTGGCCATCGATATCGGCACCAACGGCGAACTGGTGCTGGGCAGCAGGGAGAGGCTGCTGGCCTGTTCGGCGGCGGCAGGGCCCGCCTTTGAGGGAGCCCGGATCAGCAGCGGCATGCGCGCCGCCCCTGGAGCTATCAACAAGGTTTTCCTCCGGGATGATATTGCCTTCTCTGTTATCGGCGGGGGAAAGCCGGAAGGAATTTGCGGTTCCGGCTTGATCGACGCCGTGGCTATTCTTTTGGAGACGGGCATCGTGAACAAGAGAGGGAAGATTCTTTCTCCCGGGGAACTGGACCCTTCCATCAGCCCGCAGTTGATCCGGCGCCTCCTGAGGCACCAGGGGGCCAACGCTTTTCTCCTGGTCCCGGCTTCCCAAACCGCCCACCGGCGGCCCATTTTAATTACCCAGGAAGATATCCGGGGTCTTCAACTAGCCAAGGGGGCGATAGCCGCCGCTATTCAAGTCCTCTGCCGCTGCTACGGCGTCCAGGCGGGGTACGTTGAAGAGGTTTTCCTGGCCGGTGCTTTCGGCAGCTATCTAAATCCGAAAAGTGCTCTTCGCATCGGCTTGATTCCTCCCGGGCTGGGGGAGAGGATAACCCCGGCCGGCAACGCTGCCGGCGAAGGAGGCATAAAAGCCCTTCTTTCCCGCCGGGAAATTAAAAGGGCCGGGAAGCTGGCCGAGAAGGTGGAGCACGTAGAACTGGCCGCCTTTCCCGGTTTCTATGAACTTTTCGCCGCCGAGATCGATTTCCCGTAAATGAATCGGCCAAATTAAGGCCAAAAGCCTTTAACATCTTCTCATAATCATGGAAAGAAAAAGGAGCGTCGCTTATGGCCAACACCATTTTGAAAGGAACCGATACGGAGATCCTCCTGAACTCCGATGGTCCTACATATGTAATCGGCGAACGGATCAATCCCACGGGAAGGCCGCTCCTGGCGGAAGCCTTAAAGCGGGGAGAACTGGAGGTTGTTGAAAGAGAAGCCTTGAAACAGAAAGAAGAGGGAGCATCCCTAATCGACGTAAACGTGGGCGCTCCGGGGGTGGACGAGCTGGAGGTGCTTCCCCGGGCGGTGAAACTGGCCGCCGAGGCTACGGGGCTCCCCGTGGTGATCGATTCCTCCAATCCGGCTGCCATCAGGGCGGCCCTGGAAGTTTGTCCGGGGCGGCCGCTGATCAACAGCATAACGGCTGAGAAAGAGTCCCTGGAGGCGATACTCCCCCTGGCGGTGGAATACCAGGTTCCCGTAATCGCCCTCTGTTTTGATCAACGAGGAATCCTCATGAACTCCCAAGAGAGGGTGGAGGTGGCCCGTAAAATCTACCAGGCGGCCCTGGAGGCGGGCCTCAGCGGCGACGATCTTATCTTCGACCCCCTGGTAACCACGGTAGCGACAAACTCCCAGGCGGCCCGGACAAGCCTGGATACGGCGGAAGCGATTCGCCGGGAACTGGGAAGCAACCTGACCATGGGAGCCAGCAATATCTCCTTCGGATTGCCCATGCGGGAGGTGCTCAACAACAGCTTCCTGGCCCTGGCCATTTATCACGGGGTAAACCTGCCCATCATGAACCCGGGGCGGAAGGGAGCCATGGCCGCGGTAAAGAGCGCCGACCTGCTTCGCGGCTGCGACAACTACGCCATGAACTACATCCGCTATTACCGCCGGCACATGGTGAACTAAATTTCAAAACGCAAGCTGAATATCTGCCAGGGCCGCAGCCGGACCCGGACTCCCTCGGGAGATGCGGGCAGGGGCGCCCCCACCGGTTCTTCCAGAAGATTGGCCGGAAGAGCTTCCCGGTAGGCAAAGCCCGTCTTGACTACGGCCTCCTGCTCCTCCGGGCTGCAGTTAAAAAACCTGGCGATAAGGGCCTCGCCGTCATCCGCCTTTTTTATACAGCTTAACTCCATCTCCTCCGGCTCCAGGGTGAGGAGGGAATGCTTTGCCGGGAGCCGGCCCTCCTTGCGGCCGGTTATCGTGCTTACGGGAGGGGCGTTGATTAATCCCGCCAGCTTTTTGATCTTCGCTTCCTGCCAGCTTCCCCGGTGGGGAACCAGGGTATAACTGCATTTGTGCAGCCCCAGGCACTGTCCTTCCGGTGTCTCCACGGCGGGTCCCGCATGGCCGGGACGATTGTGGAGATCATCCCGGGAGAGCCAGCCCACGGAACGCAGCAGGGTCAGGGCAATCTCAGAGCCCCGGCTTCCTTTCCCCGTCATAACTTCGTACTCGGGCAGTCCCCGGTTGATCAGGGCAAGGCCAAATTCCCCGTTGTCGATGCTGACAAACTGCTTCTGGGGGGCCAGGCCGTCGGGCTTCTCCGCCCAGCCGCTGTAGTCTCCCGGCGGCGGCTGGATGGAGCGCCGGATTACCGAGAAGTGGCCGTCGGCATGGCATTCCGCCACCTTGAAGGGGGCGGAAAAGTGAACCCGGAGGCGGTGGTCCAGGGCCCGGTTGTCGATAACGGTTTCGAAGTGAACTCCCGGCCAATTGCTTATCAGGCTTACGATAGTAGTGATCCGGCAGTCTACTTTTTTGCGGGAGCGGCTTTCCCGGGTGGGGGAAAGGGAGGCGGGCAGCCGGTAGGTGCGGGTTATGCGCACCGAGGCCCGTACCGGCCCCGTTTCCGTCACCTCGAAGCGCACCTTTTTTAGACCCCGCACGGGACTGTCCACCAGGGTGTCCTTTTCGGGGGCCGTAAAGGTATAGAGGTCTCCCCGGTCGCCGCCGTCCACCAGGCGGTGGAGGTTGGGCAGCACCCTTCCCGTTTCCTTATCCAGCAGATTAAGGGTGCCGTCAGAATTGAAAGTAATCCGGTAAAAGCTGTTTTCCAGCTCCCCGGTGGATACCTTTAAATCGGTGGGGGGAGGGGGAGGACTCCCGGAGCCGGCGGGGATGTAGCCGCGCCAGCCGCAGCCGGGGAGATCCCGGGCCAAAAAGAGGCCGCGCTCCACGCCCTGGCGGGCCACAACTAGAACCTTCTTGACGCCTTTTTCCCCCAGCTTCTTCCGGGCCTTCTCTTTCCAGGCCTCCAGGTCCAGTTCGCCCACCGGGCTGTTCCCCATGATCAGGTCTATTTTCAACAGGCCCTCCTGGTCGGGCCCGCTTATTTTTACCCCGTTGAGATATAAGCCTTGAAATTCTCTCCCGCTAATCAGCCCCATGGCCGCCTTGACCTGCAGCGGGGAGAGGATGGCATTCAAATACACGTCGCTGCCGCTGCCCAGGGGCTGCCAGGGGATGATCCGGCCTTTCTCGTCAGCCAGGGCGGTCACCACCGCTTCTCCCATATCGGGAAGTTCCGCTTCCACCAGGGCGGTAACGGACTGCGGGTGGGGGTTAAAAACAAGCAGACCGGCCTCCCCGGGGAACCAGGAACTGTCGATATGCCCGCCCAGGCGGGCCAGGCTCTCCTCCCGGACCAGGGTGGCAATCTGCTCCCCCTGGTCGTAGCGGGACTCCATCTCCCGGTGCACCTGGTCGTTGCTGCAGCCGCAAATGCTGTCGTGGGGCTGGTTCATCAGCAACTGGCGCCAGCATTCCCTTAGAAAGCCCCCGGGATAAGGCTCCCCCTGCAGCCAGGACCATGCGGAGAGGGGTTCGGCGTACTTCTCCAGCAGGATCTCCAAGTCGTGGTTCCTCCGCTTTTGGTGAAGCCGGGAGGAGGAGCAACTGACCAGGAGGGGAGCTCGTTCCCCGGAGCGGAGTTCCCCGCGAAGGTGGGAAAAGCGCGGGCTGCTGTTTTTAATGTGTTCGATGTATAAGGGGAGGGAGGAGATCTCCAGCTTCATGTCGGCCAGCTTCCCCGCCTCCTCCAGTATCCCGGGAAGTTCAGGCTGGGGCATGAAGTGATCGGCACCGTTCATGAGCAGCAGCGCCTTCGCTGAAAGAAAAGGGCGCTGCCTTTCCAGCAGTTCGGGAATATATTCCGCCAGGGCCTGGGCGTCGGTGGGGAGCGCGGCGCCATTACTGTAAGAGTCCACCAGGTAGATGGTCAGGACGCTGCTCCCGTCGGGGGCCTCCCAGGTAAACTGGGCATCGCGGCTTTGAGTGCCGACCCCTCTCCAGAGCACCGCCGTGTCCAGGCCGCATCCTTGAAAAATTTGGGGCAGCTGGGCGATATGTCCGAACTGGTCCGGAACGTAGCCCACCATCATTGTTTTGCCGAAGGAGGCGCAGAGCTCCATCCCTTTTTTAAGGTTGCGCAGGAGCGATTCACCGCTGACCAGGAATTCATCGGGCAAAATGTACCAGGGGCCGATGAGCAGGCGGCCTTCCCGGACCAATTTTTCAATACGCGGGCGCGCCTCGGGCTTGATCTCCAGGTAGTCTTCCAGGACAATGGCCTGTCCGTCCAGGGTGAAGTACTTAAAATCGGGATCCCTTTCCAGGATCTCCAGCACCTGATCCACCAGCTTGACCAGCTTGAAGCGAAACTGCTGGAAAGTAAGGTACCACTCCCGGTCCCAGTGGGAATGGGGGACGATAAAGACGCGCATCTTCCATAAACCTCCCTTTAAAAGCCTGCAGGCAGCCCTCCAATAACGGCAGGGAGGCCGAAGCGCTTTGCGGCTCCCGGCCTCCCCTTTATACCTTTACTAGGCTTCCTGGCGAGGAGTCAGCTTCAGCGCCACAAAGAGGGAAGGGGCCAGCAGGGTGACCCAGAGGCCGCCCAGAGCATAGCGGGCAAAACCGACCATTTTGGCGGCAAAGCCGGCATCAGGCCCTCCGGAAGGAAGAATACTGCTCAGGCCGACTACAATTCCGAAAAAGACCGCCAAGCCCAGGATTACTTTAATTATCTGCCGGGGCAGGCTGGTGGCCGTTGCCGACCGCACCTTGTTTATTTCAATGACGTAGCCGAAGGAGGCGCCCGCCAGAAAACCAAGCAGCTTGGGAGGATCCGCCCCGGGCATAACCGCCGTCAAAATTACCGGCAGGGCCACAGAAAAGACTAGCAGCAAAGGCATGGAAAACTTCTCCGCCCACTTATGGCGAACAAAAAGGTGGTTCAGCCAGATATAGAGCAGCAGGAAGGGGAGCCCCAGGGCTATCCCTCCCAGGATGTCGCCGGGAAAATGGTAGCCTAAAACCAGGCGGGAGAAGCCGATGAAGGCGATGAGGATCACGGCCAGGATCCAGAACCAGGTTTTTTTAATCCGCACCGCCAGGTAGCCCCATACAGTCACGGCAGTGAGGGTGTGGCCGCTGGGAAAGGCCCAGCTGTTGGGAGGGTGAACCACCCCTTCCAGGGAAGGACGGGGGAGAAGGGTCAAATCTTTGATCAGGCCGCTGTAAAGGCCCGAGGTCAACAGAAGGAAGGCGGTCCAGAAGCCCAGGGGTTTGCTGGCGCACCAGATTATGATTCCAAAAAAGATCATGAAAAATTGATCATCGCCAAGGAAAGTGAAAACCCGGAAGATGAAATCCACGGGGGCGCTGCGCCATTCCTGCAGAAACAGGAGGAAATCGTGGCTGCGGGTCTCTTCCCAACAGAAAAACAGAATGAGAGCACAGGCGGCGACAATGAGCCAGCAGACCAGCAGCCATAACTTTTCCCGCTTCGGATACGCAGAGAAGTAAGGTTTGATTAAAGGAGATAATTGCATATTTATCATTCCCTTCTCACGAATGGTGCCTTTATTGCAAAAGGCGTTTCAAATAACAGTATTCGGTTAACAAGATTATTTTTCCTGCCCTTGGGCTCCAGGAGAAGAGGAAGCTGCAGCTTCAAATTTTTAGCTCAGTTCAAAGACCGCTGGAAGCGCTGTTATGTAAAAAAACCTGCAAAAGAAGGCAGTTAACGGTCAGAGCTTCAGGACCGGAAATAGTGCTCGCTTGCCGTGACTCAGTAAGGGGAGTCGCGGCCGTTTGAAATTCGTCCCTGCGCTGAAGGCGTCGAACGGCAGATCTTCAGAACCGGAAATAGTGCTCGTTTGCCGTGCATCCTTTAAAGGGGAGATGCGGCAGCTCGGAACTTCATTCCTGCGGTGAAAACGACGCTGGCCGGGCCTTCTTTGAAGGGAGGAAGTGACCCCCAAAATTCAGTTCGGGAGAATGAAAAGGGACTGCCTCGGTTGTCGCCGCAGCAGCCCCTTTTAGAGGACCGGGGATATGGCCCACGACTTTTCGCTACTACAGCTTTGCTACCGCTTCGTAGGCGGAGGCGGTGGCGTCGGCGATCCGGCCGGGCCGGGAGGCGTCGCCGATAAGGAAGAGCCTGTCGAACCTGTCCTTAAGCTCGTTGTAAAGGGCCTGGCTGGGTTTTACGCCTACAGACAACAAGACCTTCTCCGTCGGGATGGACCTGGTTTTTCCTCCGCGGGTGGGTTCAATAACGATCCGGTCCCGATCCACCTTAACCAGCTTGTGCCCGGTAATAATCTCCACGCCGTGTTCTTTTAAAACGGGCATAATATCGTCCACGTGCTGCATCCAGGTTCCCGGAGCCACGGTGTCGGCCATCTCGACCACGGTCACCTTCTTGCCCTGCTTGGCCAGGATGGCCGCCGTTTCCAGGCCGGTCATCCCCGAGCCTATAACCGCTGCCGTTTTCACGGGCAGGGGCTCCTTGCCGTATATATCCGTGGCGGCGCAGACATTGGGTCCATCGGTGCCGGGTATGGAGGCGGGTATAATGGGTTCGCCTCCGGTAGCAATGATTACCGCGTAGGGATTGTATTCCTTAATCTTTTCATAAGTGGCCGGGGTATTGTATTTAATCTCCGCCCCGTGGAGCCTGGCGCTGTACTCCAGGTCTTCGATGCACCATCCGATCCGGGATTTGGATTCGTTCAGGGCGGCGGTGGCGACCTGCCCTCCCGGGACGCTCTCCTTTTCCAGGACTACCGGCTTGAAACCTCGCCTGCCGGCCAGCTCCGCCGCCATCAAGCCGGCGGGACCGGCTCCCACGATTACCACGGTCCGCCCATTGCCGTTCTTGGGCAGCTCCACCTTCTCCTTGCCTACATGAGGGTTGACAGCGCACTGCCCGTGTCCGCCGATATAGGCATTATCCTGCATGCTTTGGATGCAGTAGAGGCAGCAGATGCATCTCTTGATCTCTTTTTCCCGGCCTTCCTTAACCTTGTTGGCCCAGTGAGGGTCGGCGATATGGGGGCGGCCCAGGGAGATCATATCCTGGCAGCCTTCTTCAATCTGCCGGACGGCCTGCTCCGGACTTCTGATCAAGTTGGCGGCAATGACCGGTATATTTACCTTCTCCTTTACCGCTTTGGCCATATATTTTCTCCAGCCCAGGGGGAAGGAGGCCGGTTCCAGCCAGTAGTTAAAGGCATCATAACCGGCGCTGGATACGTCGATGGCGTCCACGCCGGCCTTCTCCAGGGCCACCGCCATCCTGACTCCTTCTTCCAGGCCGTAGCCGGTGCCGGGCCTGCCGACCTTGTCGTAGCACTCGTCGACGGTCAGACGGACCACGATGGGGAAGTCGCCGCATCTCTGCCGGATGCCTTTCACGATATCCAGCAGGAAGCGCATCCGGTTCTCAAAGCTTCCGCCGTATTCATCGGTGCGCCGGTTGGTATGGGGGCTTAAGAACTGTTGAATCAGGTAGCCGTGGGAAGCATGCAGCATGACGCCGTCGCACCCGGCCTTCATAACCCGCTCGGCGCCGTTGACAAATTGTTCGATGAGTTCCTTTATTTCCTGGTGGCGCAGGGCCCTTATCCTGCCGCCGGCAAAATATGCGGGCTCCACCTTGGAGGGGGCTACCGAGGAGAGAACCAGGTTGTTCTTGATCATGTATCTTCCCACGCCCGGGGCAATCTTGTAAAGCAGGTCTGTGTAGCCCTTCCAGACCCGGTTGATTTTTATGGATAAGGGTACCGTGCCGATGAGAAGACCGATGTTCTGCCTTCCGGGGTGGTGGAGCTGGACAAAAACCTTGGCTCCATGTTTATGAATCCGGTCCGCCAGCTTTTTCAAGGACTCCACATGGTAGTCCTGGCTGGCCGCCAGTTGGGCAAAGGCACCGGCACCGGTAACGTCATTGATGCGGGTGATCTCGGTAAAGATTAATCCCGTGCCTCCCTTGGCCCGCTCTTCGTAGTAGTCCAGCATTTTCTCCGTTGCGGTACCGTCCAGCACCCCGAACCCCATCAGCATCGGGGCCATGGCAATGCGATTCTTGATTTCACATTTTCCGATTTTAATTGGTTCAAACAATTTTTCGTAGCTCATACCGGTCCTCCTTATGTCTCCTTGTGTGACAGTACAGACATGGTTGTGTTTTCAGGGGGAACCAACCGGCCCGTCTGTCTTTAGCTCGCCAATTGTACTGTCAAAATAGTTATCTTGTAACATCACTTCAATATTTTAACACAATATCCTTTCTTATTAGATCAGTATTTTTAAATCCGGCATACAAAAGCAGACGGTTTCTAATGAAGGAATATACTGGCCTGCTGATTGTCCTGTACCCGGCGGGTGGTTTTGCCGCCTTAACACCTGTGAAATACGAGAGACAGCCACAGGTTTCGTTTACTGCTTTTCCTGGGGCAAAGACGATGCCAATCAAGGCAAGCCGGCGGGGACGGGAAGAGCGTTCTTAAAGTCAAACTTCTCCGCACCGAAGGAAGCGGCGCATGATAACCAAAACGCGAGCATGAAAAAGTTTTCAAGAGGAGCCACGCACCCGGCAGAGCAGGAGGAGGAGGGAGGGGAACGATCAGGAAGGCTTTTTCATAGCGGCGATTTGTTCTTCCAGCCGACTCAACCACAGCTCAAGAACTTCCTCGGCAAAAGTGGTAGGGGGAATTTTTTCCTGAAAAATATTCTTTTATAGCAAATCGACCCTTTTGGCGCTGTTTTCGCTCTCTGGAACGGAGTCATAGAAGTCCTTGTGGACATATAAAAACCCGTTAAATCGTGATGTCAGTCCTGTTATTTGCCAAAAGTTTTGAAGCGCAAAAGGGGCATAAAGAGGCGAGAGATTTTTCCCTACTGAGAAAGAGGGGCTCCGTGAAACCCAGCAAGTGGAAGAAAGGGGAATTTTCCCGGCCGGCATCCATTTTTATCAGGCGGCGGCAGGAAAAAGCCTGGAACTAGTTGTAGTACTTTCATAAAATAGTCATATTTTCCGACTGTTTCACCAAGACCGCGGAAAGGTTCTTTGCTTCGGCGGAAAGGCTTTCTCCAAGAAAACTATTCCCCAGTGATGGGACGTTGCAGCGGATTATGACTGGAAATTGTTAAAGAGGAAGACGAACCAATAATCTGAAAAGGGGTGGTTGCAATGTTCGATACAGTGATCCGGAATGGGACCATTGCCGACGGTACCGGCAAACCCTGCTACAGCGCCGATGTCGGCATTAGGGAAGGGAAGATCGCGGAGATAGGCGATCTTGGCGGTGCTGAGGCTAAAAATGTTATTGACGCCGGCGGTAGAATTGTTGCTCCCGGCTTCATTGATATCCACTCCCACGCCGATTTTGTCCTCCCGGAAGAGAAACACAACGAGATCCTCAAGCCCTTGGTGATGCAGGGAATAACCACTTTCATCGGCGGTAACTGCGGCTTCTCCTGCTGCTTTATCCCCCCGGACAGGCGCGAAGCCATACTGGCTCACCTGGAAAACCTTAACGGGCAATCCATGGAGAAGGTAGCCTGCTGGGTGACCCCCGCCGAATACATGGAGCATGTGCAGAAGAAGGGGATGCTGCTGAACGCCGGAATCCTGGCCGGGCACGGTACCCTGCGCATAGCCGCCTCCGGACTGGTGACCAGGGTGCTCACCGAAGAGGAGCAGAAGCGGCTGGAGCGCTGCCTGGATGAATGCATGGAGATGGGCTGCTTCGGGCTGAGCACCGGCCTGCAGTATTTCCCGGGCTTGCAGAGCGATCTGGAGGAACTTTTAGGCTGCGGGAAGGTGCTGAAAAAGTACGGCGGGATACTTACCTCGCACCTGCGCAGCTACTCCCACACCTTGGACAACGCCCTGGACGAGATCTTCCAGGTCGGAGAGCGCACCGGCATAGCCGTGCACATCTCCCATCTTTACTGGCAGCCCTACACCAAAGGCCTTACGGCCATTACCAAGGCGGCCATCCAGGCGGGTTCCTTTTTATACAACCGGCTGAGAATCCCCATCCCCATCGAAAAAGGACTGGAGCCCAAGATAAAGATGATTGAGAAAAAGAGGGAGGAGGGGCTCCAGATTACCTTTGACATGGTCCCCACCTCCCAGGGGTTCACGGAGCTCTTTGCCTTCCTGCCCCCATACGCCTCCGAGGGGAGCAAGAGCCAGGCCCTGGAGCGCTTGAAGGACAGCGCCTTCCGAAAAAGAGTGCTCTGGGATATCGAAAACGTGGAGCCCGATTGGCCCCACCGCGACGGCGCCACCTGGTCTTTCAATTACCTCAAGATGACCGGTTGGAACGGCCTTCGCGTTATGGCCGTGGCCAGCGATCACAACCGCTGGATGGAGGGGAAGACCTTCCCCGAAATCGGCAAGAAAATCGGGAAGCACCCCTTCGATGTCATCTGCGATCTTTTGATCGAAGAAAAAGGCCAGGTCATGGTTTTCCATACCCCCACCAAACCCGACGATCCCTTCTCCTTCCGTTCCATGTGGTCCGGCTTCGTCCATCCCCTGTCCATGCCCTCCACCGACACCATCCTGCGCCCCATGGGAAGGCCGGCTAACGTTTTTTACGACTGCTTCCCGCGCTTCATCGAGATTTTTGTAAAGCAGAAGAAACTGCTTTCCATCGAAGAGGCGATCCGGAAATGCACCTCTTTGCCGGCGGCGACGATGAAGATAGAGAAGCGCGGCAGCCTGGAAAAGGGGAATTACGCCGATATCGTGGTCTTCGACCTTGCCCGGCTCGGCACCAAGGCGACCTTTGAAAATCCCGCGGTCTACCCGACGGGAATTGAGCATGTCTTCGTCAACGGCGAGCCCGTGGTCTCGGGGGGAGAGTTCATTAAGGAAGCCCTTCCCGGCATGATACTGCGCCCCGCGCGGTGAGGGCAAAGGGCAGCTGCTCCACGATTTATCCAGTAAAAAATGATTTCATAAACCCCGGAAGAGAACAGACTTCCGGGGTTTTGATTTAGTTTGCCCGGTAGGGGACACGTCCGTAATCATCCTGTTTTCTTAAGCCATTGAGCAATAAATTTAAAAATCACCCTGCGGGTGATTGCATTATTAAAAACGTGGTCTATAGTAGGAATAGACAAAAGATTATAAAAAGAGGAGTGTGGTCATGAAAATATTCAAGTACTTTATGGTCCTGGTTCTCGTGGTGCTGCTTATCGGGGCAGCGGGATGCGGCGGAAAAACCGAAGATCCTTCCGGCAATGGAGCGGTGGAGGAAAACGGCACCGGCAGCGAAGATGAGAATGGAAGCGAAGACGAAAGTAATTCCGGCCAAGGTTCCGGTATCGGCGAGGCTTACTTTGCGTCCATGGGCGGCTGGAAGCACTGTGATTTCAAGCCCGGGCAGTTCATGAAGTATAACGTCACCACCGCCCGCGGCCTGGAGGGATGGGTGAGTATAAAGGTGGATTCCGGAGAAGGCGATGACCTGGATCTTACCATTGAAGGTTTATGGTTAGGAGATATTTCGGAAACCGCAACTCTCACCCGCGGCATGCTTCCCGAGGACTTTGTTTACGAAAAGTTGAGCGCTGAAGCTCTTAATATAGCTGGAGCTTTGCTTCAATTAACACACATTCCCTTCAACAAAGCCAAGTGGGAAGAGGGCTTCCGGTGGGAAGATGGAGATCAAATTCTTGAAGTAGGTGGAGAGGAGACTTATGCCGGTTTGACCGGCCGTGTTGTGACCTACGAATCTCCGAATTCGTTCACCGGACAGACCCAACACTACAAGTATGTTATAAATCTTGATTTCCCCCTGCCCCTTTATATTGAGAAGCCGGGGGCCAACGACACCTTCTACTACGAACTGGCCGAAATTAGCGGCTTCTAAGCTTGTAACGCAAGGCCACAAATTTTGTTGTTTAATACAACAACAAAAATCCCGGGTATGCATTTCATATCCGGGATTTTATTTTGCTGACCTATAGCTGTCCAATTGCTGGCCGATAAAAAAAGGAAATGGTGACCGGTGAATTATTGGCAGGAGAAACTTTTCAGTTAGTAAAATTAAAATTAGAGTTAAATATAACCTGTTCTTAAAACAAATTACTTAGGAGTGTTATAATGGATAATCTGCAATTTAGTTAAAGACTTGATGAAATCCAAGAAGAGTGTGCAGATTTAATTGCTCGATCATTCGCAAATACAAATAACAGAGAGCTAGCAATTTTATCGTGGAAACTAATAACAAGAAGTCTGAGAATGATTAAACTGTCAAGGCATTTTATAGAAACAGAGCCTGGTCTCGTAATCCAAACATTGGAAAAAGAAAATAAATTAATAAATGAAGCAAGCAATGGTATCTTACAATGGTACCTTAAGTGTAATGAAAAAAATGAATAAATCTTAATTAACTAGATAAAGAGTTATAAAATCGCCAAAGTGTTTCCAAATTGATGCTCAATAAAATAGAGAAAAATGGTGACAAGTCACCATTACTATTTTTACCATGGGCGCAAAGCCCTGTGTTTATTAAGAAAAATGGCAGGGGAGACAGGACTTGAACCCGCAACCTACGGTTTTGGAGTTTTCCGGCTATAGGCTATTTATGCCTTCTCAATATTATTAAAAAGTATCATGCTATATAGCGCAGTCTCATAAATGCTTATATTTATTATGGCCGGGAAGGTTTTATTAGATTTAATATTTTATCATCTGTTGTGTGTCGTTAAATGTCGTTTCATGTATTATCTGGTGTTATGGTCGGCAATTGGTCGGCAATTCGTTTTGGAGATCCAAAAGATAAAGACCGCTACCCTATCAAATTCGATGAACCTGAACACTATGATGCACGGTTAAAAGCTGTGCTTTAATTATAGATTTTTATAGACAAATCAAGGCGGCCCGTTAAGGGCTTCTTTTTTTTATGTCAAAAAAGAAGGGAGGAAGCAGGATGAAACCGGACGAGCTATTGATTCAAGATAATCGAAAAAAAGGCTGGTTTTGGTCTTATAATTACATACTTGACCGGACTGATCTGGACATATATGCCAAGATGATCTATATGGTTCTGGCGCGGCACGCAGATGGCCATAACACCAAAGCTACAGTTTCATATAAAGAGTTGTCGTCTGGTGCAGGGTGTTCGATTAGGAAGGCTAAGGAAGCGGTATCGGTCTTGGAAGCAAAAGGTTTGGTCGTGAAGCAAAATAATATTTCCATGTCTGGAACCTACGGTGCCAACACTTATGTCTTTAAAACGGAGGAGCGGAAGAAAGGCAACTGGTTTTGGTCGGAGAACTCCCTGGTTGACCGTGAGGACTTAAACCTTTACGAGAAGATGGTCTACCTGGTGCTGGTGCGCCGGGCCGACGGTAGAAACACAAAGGCGTGCGTATCTTATTCCCAGATAGCCATAACTTTAGGCTGTTCCCGTCGCCAGGCGATCAATACGATATCTTCCCTGATTAAAAAAGGTTTAATCTCTGAGCCCAAGCCCGGGCCATCGGGCAAGAACATTTATTTTATTAACAATGTCAGCTGCTCCAGTCGTGATGCGGCGGTTCAAAAAAGTGGTGCACATGATGCACCATATCAAAATCAGTCTTTTGAAGCGGTTGTAGAAAAAAGTGGTGAATCAGGTGCACAATCGAACATTTGCCTGGTGAATGACACGCACGGGGGTAGTGCATCAGGTTCACCAGGGGTGGTGAATGACACGCACGGGGGTAGTGCACCGGATGCACACATACAAGAAAGATCAATAAGCGATCAAGAAGATCAACAACAGGATGATGCGGTTTTTAATCTTCTAGTCAATTATGGTATTTCGCAAAACGTGGCGAGAAGGTTATCTGCCGAAGTGGATTTGGGGAAGGTAAAAAAGGCAATAGAAATAACCGAGCAGGCTAAGCGGTCCAATGGCATCTGGAAGTCCAGTCAGGGCTATCTCGTAAGCATATTGGAGAGTGGTCTGCTAAACACCGGTCCAGTTGTTACAAACCGTAAAAAGAATTATGTAGATCGTGTTCCAAACGATCAGGCGTCCGATCAAGCAAGTAGGCAGTATATTGAGTTTATTCGTAGCACGTGGAGTGCGTGGTATTGATGTCAAGGTTGTAAGTCTTGATTTTACTGGGTTTGCGGGATTGCATCTAATATATCTACTCGATCTAAAAGGGCAAAATGCGTATACAGGAACATATCGAGGGGGGATTCTGGGGTTAAGTTTGAGCTTAAAAAATTGGCAGGTTTGAGTTGACAGATTGGATAACGGGCATTTTTGAGGAAACAGGATGAGTGTAAAGATTATGATGGAGAATTACGCACATAGGAATTTGACATAAAAGTTGATTACCTATTATAATCGCAGTCAGTATAGGCTAATGAAAACCTGATTAAGAGCCAAATAAAAAATTTAAGAAAGGTAAGGGTATCTGC
>JAKOVL010000192.1 GCA_029782095.1 Bacillota bacterium
CCATGTTAGTCATATCTTATCGGCCAGGTTGAGCAGCCGGCCGATGGCCTGGAGCCTTAAAGGGGCCGATAGAATGGCGGCCATGCGTGCGGTTAAAGCAAATGCAGAATCAGTCAGAGAGCACTATCTGTCTATGCATACCAATGCCCCTGTGCTCGTTGAATTAAAAGAAGAAGTCCAAAGGGAGTTGAAACGTTTACGGCAAAGACAGACGCATGGCTTAGAGTATCTCAAAAACGTTCCCCTGTTTCGTAGTGGCAGTAACTTCACCCGAATGGTTTTGAAGCAGTTAAATGAAAAAAGTGTTGTTTAACCTGAATGCGGGGTTTCTAAATACCTACAGTGCCTTGACACGATCAAATAATTCCACTTTGTTGAAAGGCCGTGTTTTTCCTGTATAATGAATTACAGCTGGTTAATATGCACTTTAAGGGCCGGATAGGATCAATGTTGTGTTTAATTTGTATTATTTATTTCAGACCGGATATCAGGCTCGATGATAGGAGGTAAAAAAATGTATACTTTTCCGGCTGAGCTTGCGTCAACAGCGGCTTCGCTGCGCGCTGGAGAAATGGATCTCTTCGAATACATCAACCGGATCTGCGATCGGATCGAGCAGGTTGAACCGCAGGTTCTTTCGCTGCTTCCCGAGACGCAGCGCCGGGAGCGTTTACTCAGTGAAGCGGCGAGATTATCCGCACAATATCCAGACCCAAAAAACCGGCCGCCGCTTTATGGGATACTGCTGGGCGTTAAGGATGTATTCCGGGTAGACGGCTTTCCCACCCGCGCTGGATCCAGGCTGGACCCTGAACTTTTTGCGGGTCCGGAGGCGGAATCTGTAACCATTTTGCGACGGTCCGGGGCCTTGGTGCTGGGGAAAACGGTTACTACGGAATTTGCTTATTTTGAACCCGGACCGACTCGGAACCCGCATAACCCCGCCCATACCCCTGGAGGCTCCAGCAGCGGCTCCGCTGCAGCGGTGGCGGCTGGCTTTTGCCAGCTTGCCCTGGGCACCCAAACTATCGCCTCGATAGTCAGGCCCGCAGCTTTCTGTGGCATCGTCGGTTTTAAACCCAGCTACGGGCGCATCTCCGCCGAGGGATTGATTTATTTTTCGCCCTCGGCCGACCATGTGGGCCTGTTCACTCAAGATACGGCAGGGGCAGCCCTGGCGGCGTCTTTGCTCTGCCGCCACTGGCAGCCTCCCCGCGAACCCCTCGATGATCCGGTTTTAGCTGTTCCAGAAGGCCCCTACCTGGATCAAGCCCCGGAGGAAGCGCTTCAGGCATTTTCCAGTCAGATAAATATGCTGCGGCAGGCGGGGTACCGGATTGTCCATATTCCGGTTTTTGAAGACATAGAGCTGATAGCTAGAAGACACCGCCATCTCATCTCTGCGGAAATTGCCCAGGTCCATGCGGCATGGTTCCCTCGCCATGAGCAACTCTACCGCTCTAAAACAGTAGAACTTATTCGTGAAGGACTAAGCGTTTCTGATGCAGAGTTGGCGGAAGCCCGGCAGTCGCAGATGGAATTGAGGAATCGGCTGGATAATCTTCTGCGAGAAGCCGGCGCCGATTTATGGGTGGCTCCTTCGACTTCAGGCCCCGCTCCTAAAGGAATTGAATATACCGGAGATCCGGCCATGGGCCTGCCCTGGACACATAGCGGCTTGCCGTCGATATCTTTACCTGCAGGGCGCTCCACAAACGGGCTGCCCCTCGGTTTACAGCTGGTGGCCCCTTTCATGGCCGATGAAAAACTGTTACACTGGGCTTGCCGCCTAGACGAAGCTTTAGAATATAAGCAGTAGGTTAGGCAGTTTACTCTTCAAAGGGGCGGCCTTCTTTTACGGTGGCCCGGGCATGGGCCCTATCCATGAATAATTGGATGGAAATGTCGCATGCTGCGGCAGCAGTAGCCCTCAGCCTAAGGCAAAGGCATCTATCGCGAGGGGAAGCTGAAGGAAGCTGGCGGCAAACCCGGCCTGGGGAGCAGAATCGGGGCTATCCAGATTTCTCCCCGGGCCGGGGGGTAGTAAGTTATCTATGTCCATTCTCGTTGTTTTAAAGGGCATTGCGGGGTTTACCGGGAAGGGATAGCGGTAAAGCCTGCCAGCGTATTGTTTGAAGGTGGGGATTGTGAATTTTATAAACGTGACAAGGAGGCGTAACACGCAAACTATTCTGCCTTGTATAAAGCAGCCGGGTTAGATTCTCTAAATCCCTTATAAGGCGGTTTTGTCAAGACATATTGAGGCGGTGTTCTTTAAAGCTTGCAGCTTAGAGGATTTCCCCTAGACCTTGCAGAGATGGTGCCCCTCTATTTTTTTAACTCAATTGCATTATAAGTGCACTACTGAGACTTTTCTATCTACAATCCCATATTTTACAAAATGCTGAAACCCTTGATTTTATTGGTGCGGGCGAGAGGATTTGAACCTCCAAGGGAATGCTCCCACTGGATCCTAAGTCCAGCGCGTCTGCCAGTTCCGCCACGCCCGCACATGCTGTGATTTTGCATTCCTATTATAACGGTTTTTGCCCCCAAACTCAACTGTTACTTTACCGGCCAGCCATGGGCCGCTGTCATTTTTTTTGATGCAAAAAAGAAACTTTGCCAATAATTAATGCCGTTTTTTATGGCGGAAGCGCTCCGGGGTACGGAGTCACAAGCACCGGGCGCAGGAAAAAAGGGGAAGGCATGGCATGAAGCAGCACTTATGCAAACCCCGCCTTTCTTTATGTGGAATTATTCACAAGGGTTTAATTTATGAAAGATGAGAAAAAGTTGTGTGGGCGCTTTCGCAATCCTGAGGGCACACCGCAACCCTGCTGCCACTGATACATTTATCCGGTAGTTGGCGAAAAACCTTTTTTAAGGCAGGATTTCCTTCTAATATTTACGAATATTCTAAGTGGTAGTAAAGGGGGTACAACCAGTGCTGAAGACGGCGCTTGTCTTGGACGACAGTCGAGGAAGGGAGATTTATCGGACCTTGCAGCAATGCCCGGATTTGGAACTGGTTGGGGTGGCTGATCTGTCCGGCGATTTCAGCTGGTTGACTGAAGTCGAACGAAAGCGCCACCTTGTCTGTGGGGATATTGCCGGGATTATGGCGCTCCCTGACTTGCAAGTGGTGGTCAATGCCGCCGATTCGTCCGTGGCGGAGCGTCTAGAGCGTGGTTTAAACGAGGCTGTTGAACTGATCAATGCGTTCCCGGGCAGTTTTGTGTCCACGCTGCTGTGCTTCAAGGAGCAGTTGTTGGAAGCGCGCCGTCTTAAGGGCGAGCTGGGAGCGGTGCTTAATTCTGTTCAGGATGCCATCGAAGTGGTCGATAACAATGGTATCATCAAATATGTCAACCCAGCCTTCACCAGGGTTACCGGGATCCCCGAAAGCAAGCGGGTTAACCGCAATATTTTTGAAGAGTCTCCCGACGGTGCCCTGGCCCAGTCTTTGATCAGGCAAAAACCGGTGACCGGCCACCGCACCCGGGTGGGCGGCAGCGAGGTGGAGGTTATTTCCAACGCTTCACCCATTATTGTGGACGGGGAAATAACCGGTGCCGTAGTTGTTTTTAGACCTGTAAGCGATATTTTGAAGCTGATGGATCAGCTGAAACACAGCAATACAGTGATCGAGAGTCTCTACGCGCAGATTGATCGCATCTCCGGCAGCCACTGGAGTTTTGATGACATGACCGGGAAGAGTAAAATTTTCCGGGCTACGGTGGAGATGGCCCGCAAGGCGGCGCGCAGCGACGCCCCGGTGCTGCTCAGCGGTGAAAGCGGAACCGGTAAAAATGCGTTTGCCCATGCCATTCACAACGGCAGCTCCCGCAAAAGGCGTCCCATGATCGTTTTTGACTGCTCCACCATACCGGAATCGCTGCAGGAGCTGGAGCTGTTCGGCTGTGAAAAAGGGGCTATGCCCGGCGTGGTCAGGACCCGCCTGGGTAAAGTAGACCTGGCCCATGAAGGGACGCTATTCATAAAAGAGATTAATTCGCTGAAGCCCTTTTTACAGGAAAAGCTGCTGTTGCTGCTGCAGGAAAAGCAGTTTTGTCGCATCGGCAGCGATGAGCCCATCCAGGTGGATGTGCGGGCAATTGCTTCTGCCAACGGTTCCCTTAAAACGGAAGTATTGAAAGGTTACTTCAGCGAGAAGCTATATCGCTATTTAAGCAAAGTAGAGATCTGCCTGCCCCCGCTGCGCAAACGCCTGGAAGATCTGCCGCTTCTAACCCGGGAAATAATGATGCAGCTGAGCCGTAAAATGGGCAAACGCGTTGTCGAAATATCTCCCCGGGCCCTGCAGGAAATGGCTGAATATGAATGGCCCGGCAATATCAGCGAGTTGAAAAACGCCATCGAGCGTTCCCTGGCTGTGGCCGACGGCGACACCATAGAATACCATCACCTGGCGCCTTATATCGGCAAGACCTCTTTCACCGCAGCACCGCAGATTGATGAGATAATGCCTCTGGATAAAATGGAGCAGATGATGCTCAAACTGGCCTTGACGCGCTATGGTGAAACCCTGGAGGGGAAGAAAAAAGCGGCCCAGGCCTTGAATATATCCCTGGCGACCCTGTATAACAAGTTAAAAAAATATAATGGCTTGTAAGCCGGCTGGTCTCGGTCAGGCAATATCACATATTAAGGGGGAAATGTCGTGAAGCTGTACGAGTATATGGGCAAGCAACTGTTTCACCGCTATGATATTCCCATTCCGCGGGGCAAAGTCGTCGATACGGCTGAAGGGGCCGCCGAGGCCGCCGCGGAGCTGGGAGAAGTGGTGGTTAAGTCCCAGGTCTTGACGGGTAAACGGGGCAAGGGCGGCGGCATTGGCTTTGCTTCAACTCCCCAAGAAGCCCGCCAGGAAGCGGAACGCATTTTTCAGGTTAAAGTACAGGGCATGGCCGTGGAAAAGCTGCTGGTGGAAGAGAAATTGCAAATAGAGCACGAACTCTACCTGGCCATAACCGTGGACAGCGATTCTCGCCGCCCGATCATTCTCGCTTCCCTGGACGGGGGCATGGATGTGGAAGACGTTCCGGAAGAGAGAATGATCCGCTGGCCGGTTGAGCTTAGCCTGGGGCTGCAGCCATACATGGTCCGGGAAATTTGCCGCCGTCTTGGCGGCGAGCTCGGCAGCCGGTTGACCAAGCCTTTCCTGCAGCTTTTACCCAATCTCTACCGGCTTTTCCGGGAGCAGGATGCCGAGCTGGTGGAAATAAATCCCCTGGCCCTGACTCCGCAGGGGCTGGTGGCGGCCGATGCCAAGGTGACCATTGACGATGACGCCCTTTACCGTCACCCCCAGCTGCCGCGGATTCGCGAAAAGACCGACCTGGAGCTTAAAGCCGAAGAGATGGACCTGGCCTACGTGGAGCTGGGCGGCGATATTGCCGTGATGGCCAACGGCGCCGGTATTACCATGGCCACCCTGGATATGGTGCAGCACTATGGCGGCACCCCGGCCAACTTTCTTGATTTTGGCGGCGGAGCCGGGGTGGAGCGCACCGCCCAGGCGCTGGAGCTATTGCTGGGGACCAATCCCAAGGCCATTTTAATCAACATCTTCGGCGGCATCACCCGCTGTGATGTGGTGGCCGAAGCATTTGTCAAGGTTAAAGAGAGCCGAGGCATTGACGTTCCCGTTTCTTTCAGGCTGGTAGGCACCAACGAACAGGAAGGCCGGGAAATCCTGAAAAAAGTCGGCATCGAAGCCTTTCAGACCATGGAAGATGCGGTGCGCCACGCCGTCGAACTTTCCCGCGCCAGCTGAAGGCTTATATTGATGCCAGGATCCACTTTTTAGGGTAAAATAGATTTGAGGAGGCTCTTGCCATGTCAATATATGTAAATAGCGAAACCAGGGTTTTAGTCCAGGGGATCACCGGGAACCAGGGCTCGTTTCATACCGGGCAGATGCTGGCTTACGGCACGCGCATCGTCGGCGGCGTTTCTCCGGGCAAAGGCGGCCGCACCGTTGAAGGCGTACCGGTGTATGATACTGTTTTTGCCGCCATGGAGGCGGAGCCCGCTGATGCGACAATCCTATTTACCCCGGCGCCCTTTGCCAAGGACGCCGCTTTTGAAGCTCTGGAAGCGGGGGTGAAGCTGCTGGTACTCATCCCCGAGCACATCAGCCTGCACGACGCCCTGGAAATCACCGGCTATGCGCGCTGCAAGGGAGCGGTGGTGGTGGGCCCCAACACCTTCGGCCTGGTATCTTCAGGCCAATGTAAAATCGGGATTATGCCGAACCGCTATTTTATCCCCGGGCCCGTGGGCGTGGTTTCGCGCAGCGGCACCCTCTGTTATGAAATTGTGGGCACCCTGGCCGAACAGGGTATCGGCACTACCACGGTAGTGGGCCTGGGAGGCGACCGGGTGGTGGGTTTAAGTTTTATCGACGTGCTGTCACAATTTGAAGAAGACCCGGACACCAGGGCGGTGGTGCTGGTGGGTGAAATCGGCGGCAGCGCCGAGGAAGAAGCGGCCCGCTTTATCGCCTCTTCCATGAGCAAGCCGGTGGTCGCTTTTGTGGCCGGCAAAAGCGCTCCCCCGGGGAAGCGGATGGGCCACGCCGGGGCCATTATTGAGCGGGGCCGCGGTACTTTTGACAGCAAAATTAAAGCTCTCACCGCCGCGGGAGTCAGGGTGGCAGAGCTGCCCAACCAGGTGCCCAAGCTGGTTAAAGAGATTCTGTAAAGTGTAATTGCAGCCTGCCGCCTGGGCAGGCTTAAATAACATATCTTACAAGCATGAGGCTTGTCCGTATCGATGAAAGGAGATCGGGTAGAAATGGACAAAAAAGAGAAGCGGGAAAAAATGTTGCAGGCCAAGGCGTCTTGGGAAGAAAAAACGGACAAAGTCCTGGCGAAATACCCGGAAAGGAAGGAGTTTAAACTTGATTCAGGTCTGCCGGTGAAGCGGACCTATACTCCCCTGGACCTGGAAGATTTCTCATACCTGGAGCAGTTGGGATTTCCGGGAGAATACCCCTTTACCCGGGGTATTCAGCCGACCATGTATCGCGGGCGGTTATGGACAATGCGCCAGTATGCCGGTTTCGGTACCGCGGAAGAGACGAACAGGCGCTTTCGCTACCTGCTGGACCAGGGGCAGACGGGGTTAAGTGTGGCTTTTGACCTGCCCACACAGATCGGCTACGACTCGGATCACCCCCTGGCCCGGGGTGAAGTGGGCAAAGTGGGAGTGGCCATCGATTCACTTAAAGATATGGAAATATTGCTGGATCAGATCCCCCTGGATAAGGTCAGCACCTCCATGACCATAAATGCTCCTGCGTCAGTATTGCTGGCCATGTATATGGCGGTGGCGGAAAAACAAGGGGTGCCGCTAAATAAAATCAGTGGAACCATTCAAAATGACATCCTTAAAGAATACGTGGCCCGGGGCACCTACATCTTCCCTCCCCAGGAATCGATGCGCCTGGTGGTCGATATTTTTGCTTTTGCCAGGGAGCATGTGCCCAACTGGAATACGATCAGTATCAGCGGCTATCACATCCGTGAAGCCGGCTCCACGGCGGTGCAGGAAGTGGCCTTTACCTTAAGCAATGCGATCGCCTACGTGGAGGCAGCCCTCGAAGCGGGGCTGGAGGTCGACTCTTTTGCGCCAAGGCTTTCTTTCTTCTTTAACGCCCATCTCAACTTTTTTGAAGAGATCGCCAAGTTCAGGGCGGCGCGCCGTGTCTGGGCCCGCATCATGAAAGAGCGCTTCCATGCGACCAACCCGCGCTCCATGATGCTGCGCTTCCATACCCAGACCGCCGGCTGTACTCTTACTGCCCAGCAGCCAGATGTAAACATCATGCGCGTGGCTTTTCAGGCCTTAAGCGCGGTTCTGGGCGGAACCCAGTCTCTGCATACCAATTCACGCGACGAGGCCCTGGCCCTGCCCAGCGAGCATTCGGTGCTGCTGGCGCTGCGCACGCAGCAGGTAATCGCCTATGAAATCGGTGTTGCCGATACCGTCGACCCCCTGGGCGGCTCCTATTACGTGGAGGCGCTGACCGATCAGATTGAAAAAGAGGTCCTAGACTATATCCGCAAGATTGACGAAATGGGCGGCGCTGTTAAAGCCATTGAAAAAGGCTATATGCAGCAGGAAATCCAGGAAAGCGCCTACCGTTACCAGAAGGATGTGGAAACAGGCGAGCGGACGGTAATCGGGGTGAATAAGTTTACCGGCGGCGGCGAACAGCCCATGGATCTGCTCAAGGTGGACCCGGCGGTGGGAGAGCGCCAGGCAGCCCGCTTAAAGGAAGTACGGGCTACCCGTGACGCGGCCAAAGTATCCGCGGCGCTGCAGCAGCTGCGCCGGGCGGCCCAGTCCAATGAAAATATCATGCCGTACATGGTGGAAGCGGTCAAGGCATACGCCACTCTGGGAGAAATTTGCGGCGTACTCCGGGAGATTTTTGGCGAATATCAGCAGCAGGTAATCCTGTAAAGGAGGCTTTTCAGCTATGAGTACTAAACCGGTACGGGTTCTGGTAGGCAAAGTGGGCCTGGACGGCCACGACCGGGGGGCCAAGGTGGTGGCCCAGGCGCTGCGCGACGCAGGGATGGAAGTAATCTATACCGGGTTGCGGCAGACCCCGGAGCAGATCGTGGAAGCGGCGCTGCAGGAAGATGTCCAGGTAATCGGCTTGAGCATCCTCTCAGGGGCGCATATGCAGCTGCTGCCTCCGGTGGTGGAGCTTTTGCGGCAGCAGGGTGCCGCCGATATAATGGTTCTGGCCGGTGGGATTATTCCCCCCGAAGATATTGCCTATTTAAAAGAAGTGGGCATTGCCGAGGTGTTTACCCCGGGCACGCCCACCAGCGCCATAATCGATTATATCCGTAAGCATCTTGAGGAGAACGATTAAAGGAGAGAAATGTTTTGCTGGAAAAAATAGATCATATCGGCGTGGCGGTAAAAGATCTGGAGGCGGCGCTGAAGATATTTCGTGACTGCCTCGGCCTGGAAATGACCGGGGTGGAGGAGGTGGCCGAACAGAAGGTGAAGGTGGCCTTCCTGCCCGTGGGAGAAAGTAAAATAGAGCTGCTGCAGTCTACCGATCCGCAGGGCCCCGTGGCTCGTTTTATCGAAAGCAGGGGTGAGGGGGTTCAGCATATTGCCTTCCGGGTGCATAACCTCGAAGAAAAGCTGGCCGAATTAAAAGCGAAAGGCGTGCGGCTCATCGACGAAAAGCCCCGCTACGGCGCCGGCGGCGCCCGTATCGCTTTTCTCCATCCAAAGTCCACCAGCGGCGTGCTGGTGGAGCTATGCGAACGTTAAATCATTTTTTAAGAAAGCGGTGAATACATCATGGAAGAAAAAATCAAGCACTTAAATGAAAGACGCCGCATTACCCTGGCCGGGGGCGGTGAAAAGCGGATTGAAAATCAGCATAAGAAGGGCAAGCAGACCGCCCGGGAGCGGCTGGAACAGCTGCTGGATGAAGGCAGCTTTGTCGAACTGGGCACCTTTGTCCAGACGGATCTGGAAGATGCCAGCAGCCTGGACATAAAAAATCCCGGCGAGGGCGTGGTTACCGGGTACGGAACCTGCGACGGCCGCCTCGTTTACGTTTTCGCCCAGGACTTCACCGTAGCCGGCGGATCCTTAAGTGAAGCTCACGCCAATAAAATCTGCCGGGTGCTGGATTTGGCCGGACAAAACGGCGCTCCGGTGATCGGCTTAAATGACTCGGGGGGCGCACGCATCCAGGAAGGGGTTTTAGCCTTAAACGGCTACGGCTCCATCTTTTACCGCAATACCATCTACTCCGGGGTAATCCCGCAGATCTCGGTGATCATGGGCCCGTGCGCTGGAGGTGCGGTTTATTCTCCCGCTTTAACTGACTTCATTTTCATGGTCAACCAGACTAGCAATATGTTTATCACCGGTCCCCAGGTGATCAAAGCCGTTACCGGCGAAAGCGTCACCCCGGAAGAGCTGGGCGGCGCGGCCACCCATAACGAGACCAGCGGGGTCGCCCATTTTTACGCGGCCGACGAAGCTGAATGCATCCGGCAGATTCGCCGCTTGTTGAGCTTTTTGCCCTCCAACAACGTGGAAGACCCGCCGCTTGCGGAGCCGCGGGAGCCGGAGCTTTCGGCAGAAGATCTGCCCGGGCTGATCCCCGAAAACCCCAATAAAGCATATGATGTAAGAGATGTAATTTTGAGGGTAGTGGACGGCAGCGATTTTATGGAAGTGCACCGCGGCTATGCCACCAACGCCGTGGTCGGCCTGGCCCGCCTGGGCGGCCGCCCGGTAGGGATTATCGCCAACCAGCCCCAGGTCAAAGCGGGATGCCTCGATATCAACTCTTCGGATAAAATAGCCCGCTTTGTCCGCTTTTGCGACTGTTTCAATCTGCCCCTGGTTACATTCGTCGATGTGCCCGGCTACCTGCCCGGGGTGGAGCAGGAGTGGGGCGGGGTGATTCGGCACGGCGCTAAAATCCTATACGCTTACTCCGAGGCGACAGTACCGCAGATCTCGGTGATCTTGCGTAAAGCTTACGGCGGTGCCTACATTGCCATGAGTTCCCGCTCCCTGGGGGCGGATCTCTGCCTGGCCTGGCCCACCGCGGAGATAGCCGTCATGGGCCCCGAAGGAGCGGTGAATATTATCAACCGCCGCGAATTGGAGGAGGCCGAAAACCAGGACCAGGTGCGCCAGGAGCTGGTGAAGCAATACCGCGAAAAGTACGCCAACCCATATATCGCCGCCGCGCGCGGCTGGATTGATGAAGTAATCGACCCGCGCGAAACCCGGGCCTGGCTGCTCCGCGGCCTGGCTGCACTGGAAACAAAACGGGCGCAGCGGCCCCTGCGCAAGCACGGCAACATTCCGCTATAACTTTAGTGCCAGGCACTTAAGTTATCGGACCGGAGAAGGGGGAACTTAAAGATGATCTGTCTGCGATGTGGCGAAGAATTAAAGAATAAGGAGCAGGTTTGCGCCGTGTGCGGCGCAAACCTGCTTTTCCCCGGCAGAAACGGCGGAGGTGCCACCTCAACGGGGTTGAATGAGAGGACGGCAGCAGTGCTGTCGTACCTGGCCGGCTGGATTACCGGTATTATTTTCTTTGTTATTGAAAATAACAAGTTTGTGCGCTTTCATGCCATGCAGTCCATCCTTGTGTTTGGGTCTATTTCTGTGGTGCTGACGGTGATTAGCTTTTTGCGCACTATTTTGCTGGCTGTGTTCAGGCTGGGCGGCGGCCTGGTATTACTAAGACTGCTCGGCCTTGTCTCCAGCCTGTTGTGGATCGGCATGTTGATTCTCTGGGTTATTTTGATGGTCAAGGCCAACCAGGGTGAAACATTCAAGCTGCCCATTGCCGGAGATATTGCCGAAAAACAGTTGTGCTAAATTATTGTGCAAAAAGGCCTTGACAGAACGGAGCGATGTGATAAAATCATAGCTAATAATTTAATAGGAAGAGGCCGAAGAACGGGAGAGTAGCCGCCAGGCTGAGGCCAAGCGAGCCGGAGTTGGTGGAAGTCCGGACCAGAGGCGGGCGGTGAAGCGCACCCGGGAGGCGGCGGTTGAAGTCGGCCACAGTATTGTGCCGGTGTGTAGGCCGTCCCGGTATGCTACCGTTATCAGGAGCCGTTTTTCGGTAAAACGGCATGAGTGGGTCGATAACTGCAATTATCGGCCAATAAAGGTGGTACCGCGAGGCCCCTCGTCCTTTAACTGGACGAGGGGCCTTTAATATTTCGAAAACAGTTTGGGAGCGGAATGTCCCCTTCCCCCTGGTGGGGGAGGGGCTAGGTGAGGGGGATAATTTGAACCCCCCGCTGCGGTTCAGTTCATAGTGCGTTATTGGTGCAAGGAGGAATAGAGATGTTGCAGGTAGCCATTTTAGGAGCAACGGGTTACACGGGCGTGGAGCTGGTGCGCCTGCTGCACCGGCACCCGCAGGTGCAGATTGCTTATATTAGCTCGGAGAGCCATGCGGGCCAGCCTCTTAACCGGGTGCACCCCCAGTTCAGGGATATTGTTGACCTTAAGCTGCAGTCGCTGCAGGTGGAAGAGATTCCTGAAGCGGCGGAGCTTGTTTTCTGCGCCCTGCCTCACGGCAGCTCTGCCGATGTGGTTCCACAACTGCTGCAGCAGGGCAAGCGGGTAATCGACTTGAGCGCCGATTTCCGCCTGCGCCACCCGGCCCTTTACGATGAATGGTACGGCCGCGCCCACCCTGCACCGGAGCTCCTTAAACAGGCTGTTTACGGTTTGCCCGAACTTTTTGGCCCGTCAATTAAAACTGCACGGCTGGTGGCCAATCCGGGCTGCTATCCTACCGCCGCGATCTTAAGCCTTGCTCCCCTGGCCCGAAGCGGCCTGGCCCACCTGGAGAGCGCGATCATTGACGCCAAATCGGGAGTATCGGGGGCGGGGCGAACGCCCAGGCAGGCTTTCCATTTTCCCGATTGCACTGAAAACTTTAAAGCCTACCGGGTTGGCAATCACCAGCATACGCCGGAAATCGAGCAGGTTCTGGGCGAATTAAGCGGCGAGACTGCAGCCATTACCTTTACGCCGCACCTTGTGCCCATGATCCGCGGCATTTTCAGCACCGCTTACCTGAAATTGCGCCGCCCGTTAAGCATGGCGGAGCTGCTGTCTCTCTATCATGATTTTTACCGGGAAAAGCCCTTTGTCAGGGTAATTGAAGAGCCAAATCTGCCGGAGACCAGGGCGGTGCGGGGCAGCAACTATTGTGATCTCGCGCTGCGCCTGGACGAACGCACCGGCCGTGCCATCGTCCTCTCCGCCATTGACAACCTGGTTAAAGGGGCGGCGGGGCAGGCTGTGCAGAATATGAACCTGATGTACGGCTTTCCTGAAACAGCCGGCCTGGAGCATATTGCCTGGTAAACAACCTCAGGCCAGATACAGCAACAACAAGTAAAGAAGGTGTCTGGGATGAACAAAGAGCTTACCTACCTTAAACTGGATCAAGAATCGATTACCGCGGTACGCGGTATTAAAGCAGCCGGCGTTCACTGCGGCCTGAAAAAAAGCAGCCGCGACCTGGCCCTCTTCTACAGCGAGAACCCGGCCGCAGCAGCGGGCGTGTTTACTCAGAATCTGGTTCAGGCTGCGCCGGTTTTACTTGACCGGGAGCGTATTAACAACCCCATTCGCGCGGTGGTGGTAAACAGTGGCAATGCCAATGCCTGCACCGGGGAAAAGGGAATGGAAGATGCGCGGCAAATGGCCGATCTGGCCGCCGCACAGCTCCATCTGCCGCCCGAACAGATCCTGGTCTGCTCCACCGGGGTGATCGGCGTGCCTCTCCCCATGGACAAAATCGCCGACGGTATTGCCAGGGCGGCGCAGTCGCTGTCAGGGGAAAGGCAGGCCGGGGTTGAGGCAGCCGAGGCCATTCTGACCACCGATACGGTTACCAAAACGGTAGCCTACCGCGGCGAACTTCTTTCCGGCTCCTTTACCCTGGCCGGCACGGCAAAAGGCGCAGGTATGATTTGCCCAAATATGGCCACCATGCTGGCTTTTATCTTTACCGACGTGGTCATCTCCAGGTCCCTGCTGAACTCGCTATTCCGCGAAGCGGTGGAGCGTACTTTCAACGCCATCACCATAGACGGGGATACCTCGACCAACGATACCGCCCTGATTCTGGCCAACGGCGCTGCTTCTGTAGAAATAACGGAGGGCACCCCGGAATGCGATCTTTTTGCCAGGCTTTTACACCAGGTTTGCCGGGACCTGGCCGTGATGATTGTTGCTGACGGAGAAGGGACGACCAAGGTTATCACCCTGGAAATTACCGGGGCCCCGGATGAGGCAGCAGCCAGAACCCTGGCCCGGACAGTCTTGAATTCGCCCCTGGTAAAAACCGCCTTTTACGGTGAAGATGCCAACTGGGGGCGCATTTTGGCGGCGCTGGGCTATGCCGGCGTACCTTTTGATCCCTCCCGGGTAGATATAGCCATCGGCCCCGTCAGGGTGGCTTCCCGCGGCGGGGCGGTCCCCTTTGATGAAGCGGAGGCCAAAGCCGTGCTGCGGCAGCGCGAAGTGACGGTTACCGTGAACTTAAATGCCGGTACGGCAGCGGCCACCGCCTGGGGCACCGATCTGAGCCATGATTATGTGACCATAAACAGCAGCTATCGTTCTTAAAGGAAAAGGGGAGTCAGATGATTTCGGCAGCAGTAAACAATCTTATCTCCAAGGCGGAAGTACTGGTGGAAGCGCTGCCCTACATGCGCGCTTTTGCCGGCAGGTATTTTGTGGTGAAATACGGCGGCCATGCCATGATCAGCGAAGAGCTGATGGCTTCGGTTGTGGTGGATTTAATTCTGCTGAAATATATCGGGATAAAGCCGGTACTGGTTCACGGCGGCGGCAAAGAGGTAAGCGAGATGATGCGGCAGCTCGGCAAAAAACCGCAATTTGTCGATGGGCTTCGCGTCACCGACGATGAAACCATGGAAATCGTGGAAATGGTGCTGATGGGCAAGGTGAACAGTCATATCGTCAGCCTGATTAACCGGCAGGGCGGCAAAGCGGTGGGCTTGAGCGGGCGCGATGGGGAGCTGCTTAAAGCGCGGCGCAAACCGCCCCACAAGCTTAACGGTTCAGACAAGGATACGGTGGATCTGGGCCGGGTCGGAGAAATCGAGCAGGTGAATCCCGATTTAATCCATATTGTCAGCGACAACGGTTATATCCCCGTAGTATCATCCATAGGTTCCGGTCCGCAGGGCGAAAGTTTGAACATTAACGCCGATCATGCAGCCGGAGAGATAGCGGCAGCCCTGCAGGCGGAGAAGTTGATTGTCCTTACCGATGTGGAGGGAATTTACCGCCAAACGGACGCTGGCATCGAGTTTATCTCCGAGATCTCCGGGAGCGAAGCGCGCGAACTTATCCGCACGGGCGGGATTAACGGTGGCATGATCCCCAAGGTGGAGTCCTGCCTGCAGGCCCTTGATGCGGGCGTCAACCGCACCCATATCATTGACGGCCGCGTCGAACACTCCCTGCTTTTAGAGATTTTCACCCATGCCGGAGTGGGGACGATGGTGACACGCTAGGATGGTTGGACGGGGATCTCCCCCCTCCTGATGGGGGAGAGGCGGGGTGGTGCTTCCTTCTGGATTCTGAATTCCTTAGATTCAAACAGAGAAGGGGTGAAGACAACATGACCATACAGGAAATGGAATCGCGCTATATCATCAACACTTACAACCGCCAGCCGGAGAAAAATCTCTACCTGGTGGAAGGGCGGGGCAGCCTGGTTAAAGATGAAACGGGCCGGGAATATCTTGACTTTGTAGGTGGACTGGCGGTGCAGGTAGTAGGGCACTGCCATCCGGCGGTGGTGGAGGCAATCCGGGATCAGGCCGGCCGGCTTATGCATGTGTCCAATCTTTATTACAGCGGACCGCAGGCTGAACTGGCCAAGGTGCTGGTGGATAATTCATTTGCGGACCGGGTCTTTTTTGCCAATAGCGGCGCCGAAGCCAACGAGGCGGCGATTAAGCTGGCCCGCAAGTGGGGCGGCGATCGCTACAAGATTATTACGGCAGAACGCTCATTTCACGGCCGCACCCTGGCCACAGTGGCCGCCACAGGACAGCCCAAATACCACCAGGGCTTTGAGCCGCTGCCCGAAGGGTTCGCTTATGCCCAATTTAACGATCTACAATCTTTTGAAAAGCTGGTGGACAGCCGCACCGTCGCCATCATGGTGGAGCCGGTTCAAGGAGAAGGCGGGGTCCATGTGGCTGAAAAGTCTTTTTTACACGGCCTGCGTGAGCTGTGCGATCGCAAAGAGCTCCTGCTTATTTACGATGAGGTCCAGTGCGGCATGGGGCGGAGCGGCCATCTTTGGGCTTATGAGCACTACGGCGCTTCCCCGGATATCATGACTGCGGCCAAGGGGCTGGGCGGAGGGCTGCCCATCGGGGTCATGATGGCCCGGGAACGGGTGGCCGCCGCTTTTACGGCCGGAGACCACGCTTCCACCTTCGGCGGCAACCCGGTCGTCTGCCGGGCTGCCCTGGCGGTGCTGCAAATCTTGCTGGAGAAAGGTTTTCTGGAGCAGGTCCGGGAAAAGAGCGACTTTATTTTCCAGGGGCTGCGGCAGCTGGCCGGCCGCTATCCGCACCTGGTTAAAGAAGTGCGGGGCCTCGGTTTGATGATTGCACTGGAGCTGAAAAAGCCCCTGGCAGCTTTGGCCCAGGCAGAATGCCAGGCCCGGGGGCTTCTGGTTAATGCCATCGGCGACACTATTCTGCGGTTGCTGCCCCCGCTGGTGGTTTCCCGGGATGAGATCAGCCGGGCCCTAAACTTACTGGACGAGGTTCTCGCCATTCTGGAGCAATAAACCGGGCGCGGAAATTTGCGAGCATCGTTTAAACTGCCGCCCTATCTTGAAAGGAGTCGATGAATGATGGCAAAACAAAAAGTAGTGCTGGCCTATTCGGGGGGGCTGGATACGTCGGTAATTTTGAAATGGCTGCAGGAAACCTATGGCTACGATGTGGTGGCCATGGCAGCCAATGTGGGCCAGGGAGATGAAGAACTGGCCGGCCTGAAAGAAAAAGCGCTGGCCACGGGGGCAGTGGCGGTCTATATCGAGGACTTAAGGGAAGAGCTGGTGCGCAATTATCTTTTTCCCATGCTGCGTTCCGGCGCCATTTACGAAGGGAAGTACCTGCTGGGAACGGCAGCGGCTCGCCCGGTAATCGCCAAGCGCCTGGTGGAGATCGCCGAAAAAGAAGGTGCGGTGGCGGTGGCCCACGGCTGCACCGGCAAGGGCAATGACCAGGTCCGCTTCGAGCTGGCGATTAAGGCGCTAAAACCGGAGCTGCAAGTAATTGCGCCCTGGCGGGAGTGGGAGATTGCTTCCCGCACGGATGCCATCGACTATGCCCGCCGGCACAATATTCCCGTCCCGGTTACCGTGGAAAAACCGTATAGCATTGACTGCAACATCTGGCATATCAGCTACGAGGGAGGCATCCTGGAAGATCCGGCCCGCGAGCCAGACCCGGGAATGTTCCGCTTGACCGTATCGCCTGAAGAAGCTCCCGATCAACCGGAGCGGGTGGAGATAGGCTTTGAGAAAGGGATTCCCGTGTCCGTCAACGGGGAGAACATGGGTCCAGTGGACCTGGTAATGGCCCTTAACCGCATCGCCGGCCGGAACGGAATTGGCCGCGTGGACATGGTGGAAAACCGCCTCGTGGGCATGAAATCGCGCGGCGTTTATGAAACCCCGGGCGGCACCCTGCTGGCCTTCGCCCATCGCGAACTGGAGCAGTTGACCCTGGACCGGGAAACTTATCATTTTAAAGAGCATATCGCCCTTAAATACGCGGAGATGCTTTACTACGGGCTCTGGTTCTCTCCTTTAAGGGAGGCACTGGACGCCTTCGTGGCGCGGACGCAGGAAACGGTAACCGGCACCGTGGCGCTGCAGCTTTACAAGGGCAATATCACCGTGTCCTCCCGCACTTCGCCTTACAGTCTCTACCATGCCGATATGGCAACCTTTGAAGCCGACGACCTGTTCGATCATAAAGACGCCCAAGGTTTTATCAACCTCTACGGGCTGCCCTTAAAAATACGGGGCCTGCTCTCATCCGGGTGGAAGCAGCCGGTTAAGGAAGGTGAATTACGCTGAAAAAACCGTGGCAGGGCCGCTTTAGCGAAGATACTGCGGCGGCAGTGATTAAGTTTAGCGCCTCCCTTCCTTTTGACCGGAGGCTGGCCCCCCAGGATATCAGGGGCAGCATGGCCCATGCAGCCATGCTGGCCGCCTGCGGCATTATCACTGCGGAAGAAGCGGAGGCCATTCAGGCGGGGCTGCAGGAGATCGCCGCGGAGATGGAAGAGGGCCGCTTCCCCTTTGAGCTGGAATATGAAGATATCCATATGAATATTGAGAAAAGGCTCATCGAAAAGATCGGGGCGGCCGGCGGAAAGCTGCATACAGCCCGCAGCCGCAACGATCAGGTGGCCCTGGATCTGCACCTTTACCTGATAGAGGAGATCCGCGCCATCGATAAAATGGTGGCAGAGTTGCAGGAGGTATTTCTTGAACTGGCGCGCCAATACATGGGCGTGGTGCTGCCCGGCTACACCCACCTGCAGCGGGCGCAGCCGGTGCTCTTTTCCCACCACCTGCTGGCTTATTTCTGGATGCTGCAGCGCGATCGGGAGCGCCTGGCCGGCGCTTACCGCCGGGCTGACCTGATGCCGCTGGGTGCCGGGGCCCTTTCCGGCACCGGCTTCCCCATAGACCGTGAAATGGTGGCCGCCTCCCTGGGCTTTACCCGGCTCTATGAAAATAGCATGGATGCGGTCAGCGATCGCGACTATATTGTGGAATTTTTAAGCTGCGCCGCCCTGTTGATGACCCACTTGAGCCGTCTTAGCGAGGAGCTGATCCTGTGGTCGTCTGCCGAATTCGGCTTCATTGAGCTCAGTGACGCCTACACCACCGGCAGCAGCATGATGCCCCAGAAGAAAAATCCCGATGTGGCCGAGCTGGCCCGGGGGAAAGCGGGGCGTGTCTACGGCAGCCTCATGGCCCTGCTTACGGTGCTTAAAGGGCTGCCCCTGACCTATAACAAGGATCTGCAGGAAGATAAGGAAGGTCTTTTTGACACGGTGGATACGCTGAAAGCGCTGCTTCCCCTCATGGGGGGGATGCTTTCAACCATGCGCGTCAATCGCCGGCGCATGGAAGAAGCGGCGCAGGATGATTACGCCTGCGCCACCGACCTGGCCGATTACCTGGTCCGCCGGGGGGTGGCCTTCCGGGAGGCGCACCGTATTGTGGGCGAGCTGATTGCCTATGCGGAAAAGGCCGGGCTGAGGTTGAAAGAGCTAACGCCTGAAGTGAGGCGCCGTTTTCACCCGGCCCTGGGCGAAGAGATCGGCCGCCTGCTGGATCCCCTGGCGGTGGTGGAGGCGCGAAGCTGCCGCGGCGGCACCGCTCCGGAGGCGGTGAAAGAGCAGCTGCGCCTGGCCGAACAGGCCCTGCAGGAGCAAACCAAGCTTTTCCAGCAGGCGGAAAATCCGGCTTAAAGGGAGAGGGGGAAGGTAGCCTGATGGCCTGGCGTGGGCGGTAAAAGTTGCGCCCCCCCACCCCGGCCCTCCCCCGCGAGGGGGGAGGGTCATTGGATTCCCGGCTAAAATCTTTTCTCATACCTGGAAAAAGGTTAAAAAAAACGGGGCTTGCGCCCCGTACTTTATCCTTTCTGTGCCTGTGCCAGTTTCTTTTCTTCTTCTTCGCGCAGGACCCGCCGCAACACCTTGCCGACCATGGTTTTGGGCAGCTCGGCACGGAATTCAACCAGCTTGGGGACCTTGTAGGCAGCCAGCTTGCTCTTGCAGAACTCGATGACCTCTTCTTCGGTCATGCTCTCCCCTTCTTTGAGGACAATATACGCCTTTAAGGTTTCGCCGCGATAGGGGTCGCGGATTCCGGCCACAGTAGCTTCCATGATCTTCGGATGGGTGTAGAGCACCTCTTCGATATCCCGCGGATAAATATTGTAGCCGCCGGCGATGACCATGTCTTTCTTCCGGTCTACTATGTAGGTATACCCCTCTTCATCAACTTTGGCTATATCGCCGGTATAAAACCAGCCGTCGCGCATGCTGTTGGCGTTTTCTTCAGGCATATTCAGGTACCCTTCCATTACCTGCGGCCCTTTGATGCAAAGTTCTCCCACTTCACCGATGGGCAGCTCTTTCTCCCCGGTTTCCACATCAACAATTTTGATATCCACATCGGGGAAGGGCAGGCCTATGCTGCCGGGGACCCGTTTGCCGAAGATGGGGTTGCAGTGAGTTACCGGTGAAGTTTCGGAGAGGCCGTAACCTTCCACCAGCTTGCCGCCGGTATTCTTCTCGAAAGTTTGCTGCACTTCCACGGGTAGCGGCGCGGCGCCGCTGACGCATACTTTGATGGAGCTGAGATCGTATTTGTGCAGGTCGGGGGCGTTGTTGATGGCCACATAGATGGTGGGTACCCCAGGGAAGAGGGTTGGCTTCTGTTTGTCAATGGTTTTTAGCACATCCTTCAGGACGAAGCGCGGCAGCATCACCAGTTTGCAGCCGTTTAGCAGCGCCATGTTAAGACAGGTGGTCATACCGAAGCTGTGGAAGAAAGGCAGCACTGCTAAGATTACCTCTTTACCTTCGGTAAAAGCGGTGAACCAGGCTTTTGTCTGGAGGGCGTTGGCCACCAGGTTGCGGTGCAGCAGCACGGCGCCCTTGGAAACCCCGGTAGAGCCGCCCGTATACATAAATATGGCCCGGTCATCGGGTTTAACTTCCACCGCGGCAGCTTTTTTGCCCCGGTTGGCATTGATCAGATCGAGCATGGTGTGGTCGCCCGGCTGGAGGGTAATGCGATCGCCTTCTTTTTTCTCCTTGGCCAGGGTGTAAAGTGTGCGCAGCATGCCGGGGAAGAAATCTTTAATATTCGTAACAATAATGTTTTTCAGGTTGGTCTCCCGCTGCACCTCTTTAACCGTATTGTAAAAACGGGTCAGGGTAATAATTGTTTCTGCGCCGGAATCTTTAAGCTGGTAGGCCAGCTCCCGCGCCACATACATGGGGTTGCACGGCACCACAATGGCGCCAAGGGAGAGCGCGGCGTAATAAGCAATGGGAAATTGAGTCGAGTTTGGCAGGTGAATGGCCACCCGGTCGCCTTTTTTAACGCCCAGGTTTTCAAGCGCCGCGGCAAAGCTGTTAACCAGTTCATTTAACTCGTTGTAAGAAAATTCGCGCCCCATGAAATGCGTGGCGGTATTTGTTCCGAAGCGCTGCACGGACTGCTGAAACATTTCATAAAGTGTTACTGCCGGGTAATCGATGGTATGAGGGACCCCCGGTTCGTAGTTTTTAAGCCAGATCTTTTCCATTCCTTAACCTCCCCATAAAAAATATTAAAATTGCAAGAACATAGCATACGTATTCTATACCATTTTGAATAATTCCTTCTTATATTAAATTCAAAATAAATTATACAAAAAAAATTTTAAATTAAAATGAAACTATAAAAAACCAGATAATCATGGCTGCTTCCAGCAGGAGCTTAACCGGCAGGCCTCCCCAAAAACCGATGAAAGCGCCCAAGCCGGCCCGCAGCGCCTGGTCAGCTTTACGGCCAAAAATCAGTTCAGCGACAACCGCACCGGCAAAAGGACCCACCAGCAACCCCACGGGGGCAAAGAACAGCCCGGCCAGCAGGCCGAGCATGGCCCCGTAAAAGGCGGCCTTGCCTCCTCCGAAATAACGGCTGCCCAGGGCGCTGGCCAGATAGTCCACGCCCATGATGGCCAGGGCCAGGAAAGCCTGTCCGGCAAAAAACCACCAGGTCATCCCTCTAAATCCGGTCATGGCTCCATAGATAATCATGCCCAGCAAGATCAAGGGGGCTCCTGGAAGCACCGGGACAAAAGAGCCCACAACGCCGGTGATGAAAAGCAGCAAGGCGATAATCAATGCCGCAATTTCCAAGCCGCTCATGCCATATCCTCCCTTTTTCACTGCCCATTATACTACGAACGTGCAAATATTCCTGGAGCATCTTTCCCATTAAAATTCGCTATGCCAGCTTCGCTTCCTTTGTTTTTGAAGAAAAAGTTAATATGGGGGGAGGAAGAATAAACTGATAAAAAAGGAAAAACCTTAAATAAGTAGAATTTAACTAATATAATTTATTTTGGTTATTGTCGGAAATTGAAGAAAACAGTCGATAATAATTATTTTAGGGAGGTGAACTCACGGTGAAAGCTTATCAGCTGGAAGTCTGGGTGACTACCGTCTGTTTAATCCTGGTTTGTGCGGCTGGCGGGTTTGTGAGCTCATTATTTGTGATCTTCCGGCACAGTTTTTTTAAGCATATCGCTACCCCGGCAGCCCTGGTGCCTGTATACGGTGAAATGATGTACGTGGTGGACAAGTATGTCCTGGGCCTGCCCCTTCACTACTTCCTGCTAATCGTACTCAGCTGGATCGGCGTTACCCTGATTGGGGCGATCTGGTGCCTGGTCATGGATAAAGTGGAGGAGCGGCAAACTTGATTTTGTTTTTAAGGAGGGTTTGTAAATCATGGAACCGCGGGGCGAAGTTTTTATCCTGGGTTTAATCTTGAGCATGGCCCTGCTCTCCATATCGGTATTAATTAGTGCCTGGGCTCACCGCTTCACCCGCAGCCTGGGTGATTATTATGTGGCCGGGCGCAGCATCGGTGCCCTAAACAACGGGCTGGCCATGGTCTCCCTGGCGCTAAGCCTGACCACTTTTATGGGCCTGACCGCCCTGATTATTAATGGTTTGTACCTGGCTGTGGCGATCTACGCCTCGTTTACAGCCTCCTTTATCGGCCTGATGATGCTGGCCGCCCCGTACTTGCGCCGCCATAAATCATTTACCACCATGGCCTTCATCGCCGAAAGATATAATAGTAAATTTTTACGCATCTTGGCGGTTCTAGTGATGCTGGTGGTGAGCGTCCTCTATCTGGCTGGCAACCTGAAAGGGATCGGCATTATCTTCTATTATCTTTTGGGAGTGCCGGAAGTGTGGGGGATAGTCGTCGGCGGCCTGGTCGTGACTCTTTACGTGACCCTGGGAGGCATGTACGGTGTGACCTACAACCAGATCTTCCAGACCATTGTCATTGTATTTTGCCTGATGTTCCCTGTGGCAGTGGTGTTAAAGGCCCTCGGTGCAGCGGGCTGGGCTTTCCCGCCTTTGGGCTACGGCAATATGGTGCCCTTAATGGAAACAGTAACGCCGCACTATTTCTGGCCCATGCTGGTTCATCCCGTAACTTATGTGGCCATCTTCCTCGGCTCTTTTTTCGGCATTATCGGCCTGCCCCATTTTGTCATGCGCTTTTTTACCGTGCGCGATGCCCGGGAAGCGCGCTGGAGCACGATCATCTGTGTTTTACTCGTTGGCCTGGTTAATACCACAGTCTACGCCACCGGCTTTGCCGCAGTTTACTGGATGAACACCACCGGCTTCGAGCTTCCCGCCGCCGCTTATGATTACATGGTCTTTATCCTTGTTGACAATTTAGCTGCGCAGGGCTGGCTGGCTGTGGCCGTGGCCGGTTCTATCGCCGCGGGCCTATCTACCGTGGCGGGCTTGCTTATGATAATGGGCGCCGGCCTGGTTCACGACCTTTACGGTTCGCTAAAGCCCGGGGTGGATGACGAAAAGAAACTAAAACTATCGTACGGGGCCATGTTCATCGTCGGCATCCTGGTCATTCTATTTTCCCTTAATCCGCCTACCTTTATCCTGGAGGCGATTATGTGGGCCTTCGGTATTGCCGGGGCCTCCCTGGGCGTGCCTATTGTTCTGGGGATCTGGTGGAAGCGCACGAACAAGTACGGCGCCGCGGCCGGAATGATCGGCGGATTTCTTCTTTCTTTCATTCCCTGGATTCTCGTCGGTTACCTGGGCATGGATCCGGTACAGATTCCCTTGCCTTTCTTTGCCAAATACCTGTACGGGCCGCTGGGCTGGATCAAAACCTCCGTCATCGCTATTCCGGTTTCATTTATTCTGACAATACTGGTATCATGGTTTACACCGGCACCGCCGGAAGAGCTGCAGCGGCAGGTTGACCAGATGCACGGCTGGGCCGACTACAACGAAAAGCGCTACAATGGCAAGGCGCTTCCTGTAACCATCATTGTGCTCGCTGTGCTGGTGATGTGGTTTATGACCACCGGCTATGAACTCTTTCCAAAATAAATAAAGGGGTGGCAGGCTGCTCTGCTGCTTTAAGCCACACAAAGGGCTTCCCCCTAAAAACGGGTTGTTGCCCCCGCGAAGCTGCATTGCATTGCCCGGGCGCCGCGGCGCACCGGGCAAAATATATTTACAGCCGCTGTTCATGAAGACCGCTCCGGAAAAATAAACTGAATATAGGGGGAGGAAGCGGTGATGAAACTGAACAGGTTTTTATGGACTGCCCTGACGGTGCTGTTCATGCTGGCGGCGGGATGTTCGCTGTTCCAGCGGGGGGAGCAATCTTCGCCGCATAAGCTCACTGAGGCCTACCTGGAAGCTTTCCGTAATGGCGACTTTGAGCAAATGGTGTCCTTGAGCGGCGGCTGGGAAGGCACCCCGGAGGAGCTGGATTTTTATCGGAAAGTGGTCGAAATGATTGAATTAAAGAGTTATACCATTGAAGAGGTGGAAGTGATCAGCAAAAACGAAGCCTACGTGCGGGTAACGCTAATTTTGAGCCTGCTAGGCCAGGAAAAAACCCAGACGAACAATCTTCGAGTCTTGAAAAAAGAGGGCAAATGGTACCTGGCTGAAGGGATAATTGAGTGAGCATATGCCTAAGACAGTTTTGACTTTGACGTTAGTGTAAAGTTATTGTAGGTTTTTGGAGGGAATTTTTATATAGAAATAGAAGAGGAACCTCGCATTCGGCAAGAATGTAATCCCCTTAGGAAGGAGACTGAGGTTCCTCATGGATGTAGTTCGTTTAGTAGACTCTAAAATCCTTTCAGTAGTGGAAAAGATCTTTGCTGTTTTGGAAGGCGGAATTGACTATCGT
>JAKOVL010000193.1 GCA_029782095.1 Bacillota bacterium
ACGATAGTCAATTCCGCCTTCCAAAACAGCAAAGATCTTTTCCACTACTGAAAGGATTTTAGAGTCTACTAAACGAACTACATCCATGAGGAACCTCAGTCTCCTTCCTAAGGGGATTACATTCTTGCCGAATGCGAGGTTCCTCTTCTATTTCTATATAAAAATTCCCTCCAAAAACCTACAATAACTTTACACTAACGAGACAGCCTGACCTGTTGCCGATTTTTTGTGTACAACAAAATGGTAAAAGGGCTGCCCTTTTAGGACAGCCCCGGCGTGTGATATTTTTTTCTAAAACCCTGTTCGCAAATTACAAAGCCTCTGCCACCAGGTCTCCGACCTCGCTGGTACTGTATCCCATTTCTCCGGCGTTAAGGCTTTTTAACTTATCCCGGCAGACAGAGGCCATGGCATCTTCAATGCCCTTAGCCGCCCTGGTTTCACCCAGAAAATCGAGCATCATGGCCGCGGCGCCGATGGCGGCGAGGGGATTGATGACATTTTGACCGGTATACTTGGGCGCCGAGCCGCCGATGGGCTCGAACATGGAGACCCGGCCCGGGTGCAGGTTGCCGCCGGCGGCAATGCCCATGCCGCCCTGGATCATGGCCCCAAGGTCGGTAATGATATCGCCGAACATGTTGTCGGTAACAATAACATCAAACCATTCCGGGTTTTTGACCATCCACATGCAGATGGCATCCACGTGGGCATAATCAGTCTGCACATCGGGATACTCTGGAGCGATTTCGTTAAAGGCCCGCTGCCACAGATCGAAAGCGTAGGTCAGCACATTGGTTTTGCCGCAGAGGGTCAGCTTTTTGCGCTTTCGCTTGTTGCGGCAGTATTCAAAGGCGTAGCGCAGGCAGCGCTCCACGCCGAAGCGGGTATTGATCGATTCTTGCAGCGCCACCTCGTAGGGCGTCCCCTTGCGCAAAAAACCGCCGGCGCCGGCATAAAGTCCCTCGGTATTTTCACGCACCACTACAAAATCGATATCTTCAGGCCCCTTGTTTTTCACCGGGCTGAACACGCCCGGATAAAGCTTGACCGGGCGCAGGTTGATATAGAGATCCAGTTGAAAGCGCAGCTGCAGCAGCAGCCCTTTCTCCAGTATTCCCGGAGCCACGTCCGGGTGGCCGATGGCGCCCAGAAAGATGGCGTCAAATGTTTTTAATTCATGCAGCACGCTTTCCGGCAGGATTTCTCCCGTGCGCAGGTAGCGCTCGCCCCCCAGGTCGTAGTGGACTGTCTCCAGGCGAAAGTTAAACTTTTCCGCGGCTGCATTTAACACTTTTAGGCCTTCCCGCACTTGTTCCGGGCCGGTGCCGTCTCCAGGTATTACCGCAATTTTGTACATAAATTAAACCTCCTTATATAGGTCATTGTTTGCCTCTGCTAAAAAAGTTATATTACACATCATACCCCATTTTTTGCTCCTGCAAAAGAGGCGAGCGGGGTTTTGACTTGGATATACTAATTAAAGTAGAAAACGAGCCGATTCAGAAAAAGGCTACCTTAATCATGCCGGATATGGTAAAGTGATAGAAAAGTAGGCGATAGGAGACAGAATAGAGGAGACAGGAGAAAATGCAGCATAGCGGCAATTGGCTTGTATAAAAACGCAGAAACGAACATGTCCGGCGGTTGGTTCCCTCCCCCCGCGGGAAAGGCTTAAATAGGGGGCGTTCTGGTTAACAGCGGCGAAACTAAGGAAGAGAGGCACCGCAAGGGCGCCGCGCGCTGCGCCCGCGGTTCGCAATTTACTTGATGATCCATTAAGGTAAATCGCAAATTCAGTTTTTCAGCATGGAGGTAGCCCGTTTGTTTGAACTGCTTTTTCCGAAAAAGCACCTGAACAGCATTTTTGAACTGGACCCGCAGGAACTCAAAGAACTGGGAATTAAGGGTATTATTGCTGATATGGACAATACCCTGGTTCCCTGGAACGACCGCACTGTGCAGCCGCGCCTGTCCCGATGGCTGGCCGATTTAAAAGAAAAAGGATTCCGGGTATGCATTGTCTCCAACAATACTGCCGATAAAGGCGGCGAGCTGGCCCGGCAGCTGGACATTCCAGCCTTTTGGTACGCGATCAAGCCGCGGCGCCGCGCCTTCCGCAAAGCCTTGCGCGAAATGAACCTCGCGGCAAAAGAGGTGGCGGTGATCGGCGATCAAATCTTTACCGATGTCCTCGGCGGAAACCGCATGGGCCTGTACACCATCCTGGTCACACCCATCTCTGATAAAGAATTTATCTGGACCAGGCTGATGCGCCGGCTTGAGCGCCTGGTTTTAAATTACCTTAAGCGCAAAAATATGATTCATTAAAAGCTTAAAGGCGCCCGGCAGGTTTATTTATCTTAAAAACCCTCCTTTCCCTACCATAATAATCGGACAGGATAGTCCCTTAGTTTGCGAGAGAAAAAGAAATAGAATTATAATGGGTGATTTGTTGGCATAACGGTTTAATATGATGGTGTACAAGACTTGAACCTGGGTATAAAGATGCGCTATAATTAGTAGCGCTCTATGGTGAGTGCTAACAAGATCAACGTAATCTACCCCCTATATAGTTCCAGGTCGCCATTGCCAGGTAAATTTGGCCTACAGTATTTAGGTTAAAAAAGAAATACTTCTGATTGAATGAGCAGTTATTTAATCGGGAGTTATTTCTGTTATATGTTTACGTATTGCTTTTTTGCGATAAAGCTCCCGGCATAACGGGAGCTTTTATAGCGCTCAAGGATTAGGTCATTGCTTTTGAAGGCAAAATTGTTTATTAATAAAAACAATACTTAAAAGGAGGCGTTTTTTATGTCCAATAAAATACGAATAGCTATTGCCGGTGTGGGGAACTGTGCCAGTGCATTATTGCAGGGGATTGAAATGTATAAAAACCCTGCGGAAGACTCCATCGGGCTCATGCACTATGATCTTGGCGGTTATAAACCGGGGGATATTGAAGTAGTGGCGGCATTTGATGTGGACAAGCGCAAGGTGGGGAAAAAGCTGAAAGAGGCAATATTTGCCAAGCCAAACTGCACCACTATCTTCTATGATCAACTGCCGGAATACCCTGTGCAGGTACAAATGGGGCCTGTTTTGGACGGAGTGTCCGAACACATGGCAGATTATGACCAGGATAAAAGTTTTGTGGTGGCCGACCAGGAACCCTGCGACGTGGCCCGGGTCCTAAAGGAAAGCGGTGCAGAAATGCTGATTAACTATCTGCCGGTAGGTTCTGAAGAAGCCGTGAGGTTCTACGCAGAAGCTTGCCTGGAAGCAGGCGTGGGATTCATTAATGCCATGCCGGTTTTCATTGCCTCAGATGAGCAATGGGCGAAGAAGTTCCGCGATAAAAATATTCCGCTGATCGGTGATGACGTAAAGAGCCAGGTGGGGGCGACCATTGTTCACCGTGTTTTAACCAAATTGCTTGAAAACCGCGGCGTAATCCTTGACCGCACCTACCAGCTCAACTTTGGTGGAAATACTGATTTTCTGAACATGCTCAATCGCAGCAGGCTTAAATCTAAGAAAAAATCGAAAACCCAGTCTGTGCAGGCAGAGTTGAAAACCGCGCTGGCCGACGATAATATTCATATCGGGCCCAGCGATTATATACCGTGGCTGAATGATAATAAAATCTGCCACATCCGCATGGAGGGAAGAGGTTTTGGCCATGTCCCCCTTACAGTGGATGTGAAACTTTCCGTGGAAGACGCCCCCAATAGCGGCGGAGTGATGATCGATGCCATCAGGTGCATGAAACTGGCCCTGGATCGCCAAACCGGCGGTATTCTAAGCTCCATTTCCGCCTATACCATGAAGTCGCCGCCGATACAGTACACCGACTCAGAAGCCCGGAAGATGGTCGAGGAATTTATTGAAGGCAGGAGAGAACGTTAATGAGAGCGGTCTTTCTCGCTGCCGGTGAAGGAAAGAGGCTCAGGCCTTACTTTAACAGGCCTAAGCCTCTTGTACCTTTATTAGGCCTTTCTTTAATCGAGCGAAACATTTTGTCTTTACGGGAATGCGGTATTAAGGAGTTTGTTGTGATTACAGGCTGTTATGCCGATGCGATAGAAGAATATTTAGGCAACGGGGATAAACTTGGCGTAGAGATCAAATATCTGCACAATGAGCGCTGGGCATTGGGCAACGGTGTTACCGCGTATACGTTTCACCAGGAGTACCGGCCAGGTGAAAAATTTATTTTAATGATGTCAGACCACATCTTCGGGTTAGATCTTCTGAAAAACTTTATCGCCGCTGCGCAGAAGATTAAAGAAGATGAGATTTTGATTGCTGCTGACAGGCGTCTGGAAAAAGTTTACGACCTTGAAGAGTGCACTAAGCTCAAAGCTGAGCAGGATTATGCCCTGAAGCTAAGCAAAAAGCTAGACGATTTTAATGCCGTGGATTGCGGCCTCTTCATTGGTACCGGGGCGCTGCTGGAGGCCCTTTCCCAGGCAATTTCCCGGGAAGGCTACGCCCTCACTGACGGGGTAAATATCCTGGCCGGGTCAGGGAGGGCAAAGCTGCATTTTGTGAATGATTTTTGGGTTGATGTTGATGATCAGGCCAGCTATCGGCATTGTGAAAAAATGCTCCTGCAGTCGCTGGTCCCTGCCAAGGATGGTTTTATTTCTCACCACCTCAACCGCCGGTTCTCTCTCAGGATGACAAGATGCATGGCGCGAACGGGGATAACCCCGAATCAAGTTACGCTTATTTCCTTTTTCGTCGCCGCGGCTGCAGCCTTTTGCTTCGCCCTGGGAAAAAACATTTGCGGAGGCTTGCTGGCGCAGCTTAGCTCGATCATTGATGGAGTTGACGGGGAGATCGCCCGTTTAAAATTTCAAAAGAGCAATTATGGGGGACTTTTTGACTCTATCCTCGACCGCTATGCCGATTTTCTCATCGTCACAGGCATCGCCTATGCATGGTATAGCGCAACAAGCAGCCCCGTGGCTTTACTGGTGGCAGCAGCCGCGCTCACCGGCATGCCCTTGTCCATGCTTTTCAAGGAAAAATACCATGCCCTTACCGGAAAACCTTTTCTCCCGGAACAGCACGACGGCATATTCCGTTATCTTCCGGCCAATCGCGACGGCAGGCTCTTTTTGATCATGTTGGGCGGTATATTTAACCTGCTTCCAGCTGCCCTGGTCATCCTAGCCGTGGTGGCGCATGGCCAGGCCTTGATACGCCTTTATCAGGCCCGCAGAATGCTGTAGTCAAATCTATTGACTGCTAGCGGTTGCAGCCGGCGCTTCTGGCCGGAAACGGGGTGGCGAGCCTGCGGCTATAAACATGATTGACGAGGTTAAATTCTTCAAGCAGGGCCTGGGCTTCATCCAGGCACTCTCCCACCTGGTCAAGGGAATGGGCATCGGAGCCAATGGTAAAAATCTTTATGCCTGCTTCGGCGGCCAGGCCTATAATCTCCCTGGAGGGGTGGAATTCCGCCAAACCACGGCGGCGGCTGGAGGTGTTGATTTCCAGTCCCATTCCCCTGCGCGCCATCTCCCTAAAAATCGGCTCTATGGCACCGCGATGAATTGTCAGGATTTGAGGGCCAAATTGCCGGAAGCCATAGCGCCGATAAAGATCTACGTGGGCGATGGCGTCAAAAAGTCCTGTTTCAACCGCTTCCTTCAGGGTGGTAAAGTATTCTGTCCGAACCTGGGATAAGCTCCTGGTCCTAAAAAAGCGCGGGCTATCCTTCATGGAGGATATAGAGATATGGTTAAGGCAGTGGATGGCTCCCAGGACAAAGTCGAAAGGATAGCTGTCAATAATATTTTCGATATCCTTTTCGCAGCCCCGGCAGTATCCAACTTCAATGCCGGCCTTTACCTGAAGGTTGTCCCCTCTGAATTCATCCTGGGCTCGTTCAATATCAACAAAGTATTGATCCAGCCAGGCCCGGTTGTATACCGGGACCTTTTCCCCATTTAGGACAGCAAAATTATCTATTTCGGTGCGCATGGGGTCCAGCTCAAGATGGGTAGTAAAACAAATCTCTGCAAGTCCCAATTCCAAGGCCCTGTAGCAGTAATCCTTTATCCCGGCCCGAGAAGCATCTATGGAATAGTGAGGGTGGATGTGGTAATCGGTTCTTGCTAATTTCAGCAATGTTGCTAAGCCCCCTTCCCAACAATATTATATATATTCAACCTCAGCTTTCTCAAATGGCGCAGCCCTTGGGCATTTTTTGTAAACTTTTCAACTGGACTGCTGTACATTATAAGTGGAGTCAACTTGTAAACTTTATACCTTTTCCCGCATAAAAAAAGCGCCTCCGGTACATACTAGTAATTCCGGGAGGCCGCACCATGAAAGCACTGGTGGTACAGAAAAAAATGCCCTACCGGCCCGCTACTCTAGACCGGCAGTCCGGGCCGTTTTTGCAGGAAGTGCAAAAGCTCGTACGGGAAGCCAAAGAGCAGTACCGGGACCTGGATCTGGAGCTGGCTGACATCGGTTTTGTTCCCAAGCCTGATTATATCGAGGTCAAATTATATTTTCGCGAACCGGACGGCCCCCAAAAGTGAGCCGGCCGTACCGTAAAGAAGGGGCTGTCCCAAAAGGGCAGCCCCCTTGTGCAGCTTCAGTTTCAGGGGGTCCGTTAGCGGAGTGATTTCTGTATTGGCGGCGCCCGGTGCGGTAGCGGCAGTTCCCTCTCCCCTGGTGGGAGAGGGCTAGGGAGAGGGGGAAAGGAAGCCTGACACCCGGCATGGGCCGGGAAAAGCTGCGCCCCCCCACCCCGACCCTCCCCCACGAGGGGGGAGGGGGTCTGTTAACGGTCTGATTTCTGGATTCACGGTTTTAGTTTGCCAGCGGCAGTTCTCTCTTCCCTGGCGGGAGAGGGCTAGGGAGAGGGGGAAAGGAAGTCTGACACCCGGCATGGGCCGGGAAAAGCTGCGCCCCCCCACCCCGACCCTCCCCCACGAGGGGGGAGGGAATTATTTAGCTCCCTGCTCTAAGCGTACAGAAGCGGCTTTGAGCTAACCGCCAACTCCTATTTCCTGGGTTCTGGCTTCTGGATTACCTGGGGGAGGGGGGATGCCCAAACGGCGAAAACCCAAACTAACAACAAAAAAGGGGGCGTCCCAACTGACTTTTGAGACGCCCCCCTGTTACGATAGAGTGCTAGTCGCTCTTGCCCTGCAGCAGCTCCAGCGCCTCTTTGGCCGCTGCCCGCACATATTTGTCGGGGTCGTTAAGCGCTTCCGTCAGCGGGTCCACCGCCTGCAGACTGCCCAGTTTGCCCAAGGCCGTGGCGGCGCCGCGGCGCACAAAGAGGTCCCTATCATTTAGTGCCTGAATGAGCGGTTTTAGAGCCCTCTGATCGCCGATCTCACCGAGGGCTTCTGCCGCGCCCTTGCGCACGTAGCCATCTATATCATTCAGCGCTCTGATGAGAGGCTCCACCGCCCGGGGATCACCAATCTGGCCCAGGGCTTTAGCCGCCATCATCCGCCCCATCTCCAGGGCCTCTATCAGCGCTGGCAGGGCCCGGCTGTCGCCGATTTTGCCCAGGGCGGCCATCGCTTCGTTGCGCACGTAAGGATCTTCATCCTGCAAGGCGGCGATGAGCGGTTCTACTGCCCGGGTGTCGCCCCGCTTGCCCAGTGCTGCCGCCGCACCTTTGCGAGTAAAAACATCCTTGTCCTTCAGGGCTTCAAGGAGAGATTCCAGCGGCTCCTGGTCTTCTTCTTGCTGCGGAGCGGTATCAGCAGCCGGCTTATCATCTGCGGCCGCTGGTGTTTTCTGCACTCCAGCAGGCTCTTGAACTACCGGCTTATCTGCGAACCGGGGCGGTATGGCCTCGCTTTCAGCTGCGGCATCATCTGGGGCCGTCGCACTGTCCTTCGCTTCAGCTTCAGCAGCAGCGGCCTCGATTTCCTGTTCCTGCGGCTCGCTTTGCATCTCCGGCATGGCCTCTTCCAAGGGCGTCGTATGGCCCTCTTCCTCAATTTCAGCGGCTTCTACCGCCTGCAATTCGCTTTGTATCTTCGAGATCGCTTCATCCTGAGCCGTCGTATGGCCATCTTCCTCAATTGCAGCGGCTTCTACTTCCTGCGGTTCGCTATCTATCTCTGCCATCGCTTCATCCAGGGCCGGCGCATCGCTTTCCTTATCCGCAGGTGCGGCCTTAACTTCCGGCGCTTCATCTTCAATTTCAGGCGCTGCCGGCTTGCCGGCAGGCGGCTCAGGCTGCTTCTCCGCCTCTAAATCCTGCGGTTCTGTCCCCTTAGCCGCAGGCGCAATCCCAGTGGCCGGCGATCCAGCCTGCTCTGCAGATGTCATATCTGGAGCTGCACCCTTTTGTTCGGGCAGGAGATCCTGCTTCTCCGGTTCGCTGATGACGTCTGCTGCAGCTTGGGACCACGGTTTGTCAAGCAAATCTTCCGGTTGTTGTCTGTGCTGCGCCTCAACCGTTCCGGCAAAGGAGGGTTTTTTGCTCTCACGCGCCGCTCTTAGCAGCTTTTTCATTTCGGAAAGGAGATCTTCCTCGCTGGACTCGGGCATGGTAAATTTTTTAGATAACGTGGCAATTCGCTCTTCCAGGGTGGGCATGGTCGGTTTAGGCGTCGGAGCTTTAGATTTTAACTCCTCGGGAGGCGCCGGAGGCGGTACCGGGCGGGGCCGGATAATCAGATCTTCGCCGGCGGAACCAGCGGGGTGCGGTCCAACCGAGGGCGCTGTTTCGGCATCACCAGGTGCTTGCCGGGGCTCCCTTTTCCAGGCCTCCTTGCCGGCGGCCTTAAAGGGTTCCGCTGAAGGGCGATCACCGGCTGCCGACGCTTCCGGTGCTTCTAAAGATGCCTCATTTAAGCTCCCGGTGTCTTTATCCGGCAGCAGCAGCGATTCTAAATCAAGTTCAGTGGCCTCCTCGCGCGGCTCCACCTTTGGCATAGGCTGCTCATTCCAGGACTGCATGGCAAGTCCACTTTCTTCAAAATATTCCTCTACGGCAGGCATATCGCCAACATTAACTTCAACTTCATTTTGATCCACCGATTGAGCCGTTTCCCCAGGAATCTGGGTTAACGCCTCTTCCACACGGGCCTGCTCTAAGTCGCCGGCAGCGGAAACTTTATCAGCAAATTCTTCCGGATGGTCATCTGCCTGCCCTTTTCCGGAGACTTCCTCCGCGGTTTGCCAGGGCTCCAGGCCACTGCCAGGCGCCACAGCAGCTTCATTCTCCGGCGGGGCCGCAGCTTGCAGATCAGGCTGCGCCTGCTCCGCCTCCTGCGGCCGCTCCTCCAAGAAGCCCGGGGGCCAGAGTGCATCTTCCGCTTTACCGCTGTCGGGTTGAAGAACCACGTGCAGCGGCACCATCTCGGGCTGCTCTATTTCCATGCCCCCGGTAAGCGTATCTTTGATGCTTTCCATGAAACGCCTGCCGCGAAAAGCACCCCTGGCGGAAAAGTCCGTTAGTGCATCCCCTTCGAGGGATGGTTCGGTTAGCGGTTCTTCCACACCATGGCTTTGCACCTTCAGATCCCGTTTATCCATGGCCATCAGGTACCAGGCCTTTTCACCGGCGTTGCGCGGCTCCCAGCCCAGCTTTTGCAAAGCTGCCGCCGCTTTGCGGCGCACATCTTTGTCCCGCAGCGATTCAACCAGGTAGTCTACCGCCCGGGCATCGCCGAGCTTGCCCAGGGCTGTAGCCGCTTCCTTGCGGACATTCCGGGCTTTATCTTTCAACAGTCCAGCCAGCGCGTTTAAGGCCCGCCGGTCGCCAATTTCACCTAAGGCGAAGGCAGCCTGGCGGCGGACATTGCGGGCACCATCCTTTAAGGTTTCCACGAGCGCCTCCACCGCGCGCCGGTCACCGATTTCTCCCAGGGCCGCTGCCGCCTTGCGGCGCACGTCCCGGGACATATCTTTTAAGGCCTCAGTTAGATCATCGACGGCGCGGTAGTCGCCAATATCGCCTAAAGCCAGGGCTGCCTCGCCGCGCACATCTTCCATTTCATCTTTGTGCAGGGCTTCAATCAGCGGCTCTACCGCCCGGGGATCGCCAATCTCGCCCAGGGCCATGGCCGCATGGACGCGCACATTTTCGTCTTCATCCTTTAACGCTTCAATCAGCGGTTCTACCGCCGGCTCTCCAAGCTCGCCCAGCGCTTCAATGGCATCGGCGCGGAAAAATGGGTCTTCATCCTTTAAGACCTCGATGAGGGGCTCCACCGCCGCCTCGCCCAGTTCGGTCACTTCAGCCCATTCTTCTTTGGCTACCAGGTACCAGGCTTTTTCGCGGTTATTCCTCGGTTTCCAACCCATTTTGTTGAGGGCGGAAGCAGCCTGCCAGCGCACGTCTTCGTCCCTGAGCAGCTTCATCAGCGGCTCCACCGCTTTATGGTCGCCGATCTCTCCCAGGGATTTGGCCGCTCGAGCCCTGACATCCCAGGACTCATTTTCCAGAGCTTTAATGAGCGGTTCCACCGCCCGCTGATCTTTAATCTTGCCCAGGGCCGTAGCCGCTTCTTTCTGGACATAGCGGCATGAATCCTGCAGGGCTTTAATTAACGTGTCCACCGCCTGGATATCGCGCACTTTACCCAGGGCTGCGGAGGCTTCCCGGCGCACATTGCGGTTCGAGCAATCCATGGCTTTAATTAAAGCCTCTACCGCCCGCTTGTCGCCGATCTTGCCCAGGGCATTTGCTGCCTTCCACCGCACATTCTCGTCTGTATCCTCCAGCGCTGCAATCAGAGGCTCTACAGCTCTCTTATCTCCAATCTCGCCCAGAGCCTCGACGGCTTCTTCGCGCACGTCCCAGTCCTCGTGCTCCAGCGCTTTAATAATCATATTTATGTCTCTGCGTTCCTTCAGCCTCTTAATATTTGGCTTTTTGGCGCCGGGTCCCACGTTCACCACCCCTGTACTGAGTGATAAATACTATTTATTCTACTAAAATACACCCATTCCTGCAGGAATTTGAATAAAGACACTAAATATTCGTTTTTTTCTTGTCTAAAGGGGGTTGCTGACATTACTTTAACAGAAAAAATGTGGAAAACAATCACTGGAAAATTTAATCCCTTTCTTTGAGATTCGACGTTAAATACTAAAATTTTTAAAAAAATACTTGACCGTTTCGTTTTTTTATGGGAAAATATAGATCCACTGATCTGATAAAGGCAAAACCACTGAAAAGTGGTGGCGCAAAGCTACAGGGGCTAAGGCGTTGTATACGCTACTGCCAGCCAGCTGCCGGTTCGATAAGGTGGATCATGGCCCCACCTGAGCCTGCAAGGAGGGGCATTGCTATTATTATTGCATAAATAAAAGCAGCATTAGCAGGAATAGAACAGTTTTTAACGAATTTTTTCAAGATTCCTAAATTCTTGTCGATAGCATGTCGAAAGTAAAAAGATTTTCTGGGCTAGGGGGGTAGTTAATGCCGGAAGTTAAAGGAAAAGTGGGGAGAAGAAGACGTGCCGGGATGCTGCAGCCGCTGCTGCAAAACAGGCGCACCCTGGTTGCCGGCAGCGTCATTCTGGCCGTAATAATAGTGGCGGGCATTGCCATCTCCTTGTTCTTGGACAAGCCTGCGCCTAAAACAGCTGCCGCGGGAGGCGGCGGTGCCGAGTCTGGATCCGGCACTGAGGCGGAAGTGCTGCCGCAAATCACGCGGCATGACCGGCAAGCGCAAGGCTTCGACATTTTTTCCCGGGATCCCTTTGCTACACCGCTGCGCCTGACCGGTATTTGTACCGGTGGAGCAGGTGGTTCCATGGCCGTCATCGAATCCGGCGGTACTGTCTACACGGTTACCGTGGGGGATATGATCGACGGCTTTTGGACCGTGCAGGCAATATCAGGGGAAGGCGTCCTGTTAGCCGCGGAAGGCCGTGAAGTGACTTTAAGCCTGCATCACCGGAGCGTGGAAGAAAAAAGCGGCTCAGCGGCAGAGTCAGCAGCAGAGGAGGAAGAATCATGAAAATCGGCATGGCTAAGAATAATTTTCAGTTTAGGGCACTCTACGGTGTTGTACTGCTCTTCATTCTGTTGCCGTTTATTGTAAACTGCGGCACGGTTCCTGCAGCCGCCCTCCTGCCGGCAGAACCGGCCTTTGCGGCAGAGACAGGGCATGGCGATGCGGAAGAACTGCCTTTAGCCGTGGCCGCATTCAATGCCAGCAGCGGCACCCTCTGGGCCGATGCCTCCGGCTCCGCCCCCTCCGGAGGGACCTCCTCCGGCAGTCCCTCTTCCCGCATTTCGCTGGATGTACGCGACGCCAATATCCTTGATGTTCTCTCCATCCTGGCCATTAAGATGGGTACCCAGATTATCTACCTGGAAGAACCGGTGAGGGTTACCTTTAAATCGAGCAATCTTTCGGCCCTGACTACCTTTCAGCTGCTGCTGCAAAAAGAACAGCTGGACTACCTGGTGGTGGCCGGACATTACATTGTTGGAAACCGCGAACGTCTTTACGATGACTTCTATAATCGCATGATATTAACCCACTACAATACGAAATATATTTCCGTCCAAACCCTGCAGAATCTCATCAGGCAGCTCAATATCCCGGTGGAGAATATTACCGTGGACGTTAACACCCAGGAGATCTGGGTCCAGGGCACCCCCATGGCCCTGGGGAAATTCGTGGAGCTGCTCAACGAAGTGGACCGGCGCGAGAATGCCGCCTTTAACACGGGCGGCGACCGCATCATTCGCATGCCCGTTTCCTTTTCCCAGGGGATTAACGCATATAATGAACTTGAAGCCTTGCGAGATTTGCTGGATACCCTGCTGGTCGGGCATTTAAACGTTAAGACCGAGTCTTATGCGGGGCAGCTTCAGTCTGGCGTCATCAAAATAATAATTAAGCGAGTAGAAGATTCAGATTTATACTATCTGATCGTGGAAGGAACGCCTGACGATATTGAGATTGTGCGTAAAATGATCGCTGAGATACGCAGCTCTATGGGCACGCTGCCATTTTCGTTCAACCCTGACGCAGAAGATAACGGAAACGAAAATGGCAGCGGAAACGGGAATGGTAACGGAAACAGTAACGGAAATGGAAATGGAGAAGAAAACTAAAAATTATTAGAGAAGCATCCAGAAAGGAACCATGATGTCCAAAAGATCTTCATACGTTGTATCAATGGATGAACTGCTCACGGAGGCGGTGGAAAAAAAGGCTTCCGACGTACACCTGACGCCGGGATCACCGCCGATCATGCGGGTCAATCGTGAAATGGTTTATTACGATCTCCCTACGCTCAGCGCCCTGGACGTGCAGGAGCTGCTGCTGCAGATCATTCAGCCGCACCAGAAACAGATGCTGGAGCAGGACCTG
>JAKOVL010000194.1 GCA_029782095.1 Bacillota bacterium
ACGATAGTCAATTCCGCCTTCCAAAACAGCAAAGATCTTTTCCACTACTGAAAGGATTTTAGAGTCTACTAAACGAACTACATCCATGAGGAACCTCAGTCTCCTTCCTAAGGGGATTACATTCTTGCCGAATGCGAGGTTCCTCTTCTATTTCTATATAAAAATTCCCTCCAAAAACCTACAATAACTTTACACTAACGAACCCTTTTAAATTTCTTTTAATTGAAGGGTTTTTTCTAGCTTGTGTAGAAATTAACAAGCAACATAATAAAATTTTCAATACTACCGGAGGCGTAGCAATGTACAGACAACAAATACCCGTGGTAACCGCCGAAGAAGCGGCCGAAATGATTCAGCATGGGCAGACTGTGGCTTTTAGCGGTTTTACACCGGCCGGTGCAGCCAAAGCTGTTCCCAAAGCCCTGGCCAAGAAAGCGAAGCAGATGCATGACCGGGGTGAGCCATTCCAAATCCGGGTGCTAACCGGGGCTTCCACCGGCAAACTGGACGACATCCTGGCCGAGGCCAACGCAATTTCCTGGCGGGCGCCGTACCAGTCTTCCCGCCCGCTGCGCGCACAGATCAATGCCCAGAAGGTTCAATTTGCCGATCTACACCTTTCCCACCTGCCTCAGATGGTTTTGTTCGGTTTTTTCGGGGAAATAGATGTGGCGGTGATCGAAGCATCGGAGCTTACTCCCGACGGACGGCTCTATCTAACCTCATCCATCGGGGCCTCGCCAACCTTTTTGCAGTACGCTGATAAAATCATCGTTGAACTAAACCATTATCACTCTCCCCGGCTTTACGAAATGGCGGATATAACCATCCTCCCGCCGCCGCCGCACCGCAGCCCCATTCCCATTTACCATCCCCTGGATAAAGTCGGGCTGCCCTTTGTTCAGGTCGACATGAAAAAAGTGGTTGCTGTGGTGGAAAACAACGAGCCCGACGGCATCGCGCCGCTGGAAGAGCCGGACCGGGTTAGCCAGAGGATTGCCGACCACGTGTTGAAGTTTTTATGCGCAGAGCGGCGCGCCGGCCGCATCCCCAGGGAATTTTTACCCCTGCAGGCGGGCGTGGGCAACATTGCCAATGCGGTCATGGCCTGCCTGGGTGAAAACCCCGATATACCGCAATTCACCATGTACAGCGAGGTCTTCCAGGACTCCCTGGTTGAGCTGATGGAGCGGGGCAAGCTTATCGGGGCCAGCACCTGCAGCCTCACTGTTTCCGATGAAAACCTGCAGCATATTTATCACAACATGGACTTTTTCGCACCACGCATCGTGCTGCGCCCGCAGGAGATTTCCAACAACCCGGGGGTAATCCGCAGGCTGGGTGTAATCGCCATGAATACGGCCCTGGAGGTGGACCTTAGCGGGCATGCCAACTCAACCCACGTCCTGGGAACGAACCTGATGAACGGCATCGGCGGCAGCGGTGACTTCACCCGCAACGCTTACCTCTCCATTTTTATGACGCCTTCTACAGCCAGGGGCGGACGGATATCGTCCATCGTGCCCATGGTCACCCATGCCGACCATAATGAACACTCGGTCCACGTGGTAGTAACCGAGCACGGCCTGGCCGACCTGCGCGGACTGGGGCCGGCGGAGCGGGCCCGGCGCATTATTGATCACTGCGCTCACCCCGCCTACCGGGATTACTTGCGCCACTACCTGAAAACTGCACCCCTGGGCCATATCAGCCAGAACCTGGAGAAGTGCTTCGAACTGCACAATAACCTGATTAAAACAGGAATGATGCTGCCCGACCTGGACCTGCGGGTTTTTCAGGAGACAACCGAGCGCGCCACTCCGGCACCCACCCGCGAAGAGGAGAGGATGGTCAAGTGAGTTGCCGACTAACTGAGGAATATGATCAGGGGACAGACCTGCAAACGCAGGTCTGTGAATAGGGTCAGGGGACAGACCTAAAAGCGCAGGTCTGTCCCCATTATTATTATTATGTACAGGTTAAGAGCCGCTCTCATGCGTGAGAACGGCTCTATTGGTGACCCCTAGGGGATTCGAACCCCTGCTGCCAGCTTGAAAGGCTGGTGTCCTAACCGATTAGACGAAGGGGCCTTGAATGCTGGTGGGCCCACCAGGTCTCGAACCTGGGACCAACCGGTTATGAGCCGGCCGCTCTGCCAACTGAGCTATGGGCCCCTGGCTAAAGCTCTGCCGCAAGAAAACAAACAGCTGCATCCGCAGCAAATGCCCAATTAGGAGTTTAACACAATCACAGGAGCGCTGTCAAGAACATTTAGCGGATTTTTAAGTGGCAAGGCTGCACTTGCTGGAACGCCTGGACAAACTATTATCCATAGTATTTTGGGGGAAATATAAACTATTTTTTTTGACTTGCAGCTTTTTTTAAGTTATGGTTATTATGGAGGCCCGCAGTTTTTATCTGGAGGCATGCTGATAAATGGAACCAAACGGCATCAGCGCTTCTTTGCAGGATT
>JAKOVL010000196.1 GCA_029782095.1 Bacillota bacterium
ACGATAGTCAATTCCGCCTTCCAAAACAGCAAAGATCTTTTCCACTACTGAAAGGATTTTAGAGTCTACTAAACGAACTACATCCATGAGGAACCTCAGTCTCCTTCCTAAGGGGATTACATTCTTGCCGAATGCGAGGTTCCTCTTCTATTTCTATATAAAAATTCCCTCCAAAAACCTACAATAACTTTACACTAACACCTCGCCGTTAGCCGCTGCCGCCGGGGCTGCCGCTATAAGAATGATGAAGAGGGCCAGGCCAACCGCCAGTGTCCAGAAAAAGCGTTTTTCTTTCATTTTTCACTCCCCTTTATGAATAATACCGGGCCCGGTTTTATTGGATCATTATTTCTCAGCCACCTCCTTCGACGGGACAAGCATCAAACCGGGCTCGCCCAAAGACGCCTGTTCTCGCTATTTCCTTGCCGGCGTGAGCGACAACTAATTTAGGCTTTGATTAAGTTGCTGTATTCATTAATAATTGTGGCAATTACGCTAAAAAAAAAACATCACCCTCAGGGTGATTTTTTGAAAATGTGCGTATACGTACAGTGCCAGGGGGCGGGATTGCCGGCGTGTCCGGGAAAAATGCCTGTGGCAGGCTGGTGTGGTCAGTGCGCCGTCAGTTCCGTCCCCCTGGTGCCTTTTGGATCCGTCCCCTTGCTTTAATCCCTTCGACCACGCAGGATTAAGAGCCGGAGAAGATGAACCAGCGCCACCGCCGTGGCTGCCAGGTAGGTCAGGGCGGCGGCATTTAATACCTGGCGTGCGCCTTTGACCTCATCACCGGCAATAATATGCCCGCCTTCCAGCAGGGCTATAGCCCTCTTGGAAGCATTAAACTCCACGGGCAGAGTAATGATATGAAAAACCACGGTAAAGGCGAAAAGCAGGATGCCCAGGTCCATGAAAAAATTGCTGGCTCCCTGGGCGGAAAAAATAAAACCGATCAAGAAAAGGGGCATGGCCAGGCGCGAGCCGATGTTGGCCAGCGGGAAGAAATTGTTGCGCAAAGCCAGGGGAATGTATCCTTTCCCGTGCTGGATGGCATGGCCGGCTTCATGGGCGGCAATGCCCAGCGCGGCCAGGGAGTTGCTCTGGTAAACTTCGGGCGAGAGGCGAATAACACGCTTGCGCGGATCATAATGATCGGTCAAATAGCCCTGGCCCATCTGCACTGCAACATGGCCCAGGCCTGCCGCGGCAAGCAGGTTTCGGGCCGCCTGCGCTCCGGTTATTCCCGATCGCGCCCTTATTCTTGAATACCTGGCGTAAGCTGTCTTTACCCGGCTTTGCGCCCACAAGGTAAACAGCAAAGCCGGTATAACGAGCAGCCATGTACTATCGGGCAAAAACATTAGTGGCAGCATATCCATTCCTCCTGTTGAAGATGCTTCTTATGTTAACGGCCACGCCATGTTTTTTTCTTATAATGTCTATGCCTGGACAAAGGTTTCTAGACCCTGAGAGCGGCGCAGCTTTAATTGACATAATATACACTATAAACACCATATGAATTTTTATTCAGGTTGTCAACCTTCCCAGCCGCCTGAGCATGCCCGCCGGGGGCGGGTGATGGGCTTAAACTTCCATTATAATAGATTAATTGTCGCCGTTGGAGCCCGTGCGCCAGAGACTTCGCTTTTTTGGAGCAGGGCCGCTAATTCCGTCCCCCTGGACCAGTTTGCCGGGGATTTCTTCTTCGCGCAATAGAAGCAGCACCGCGATGGCGATGGCAGCGCCGGCTGCCGCTACCGGCAGAAAGGTGACCAGGGGGCCGTGCTTCATCAGCAGGGAGAGGGCCAGGGGCCCGGCGGCGGCGCCGGCGCAGCGCACCCCGCCAAAGACAGTGGTAACAGTGCCGCGGTACTCCATTGAAGCAATATTGGTGCTGAGGGTATCAATGGCAGGGGTGGCGATGCCCAGGCCTATCCCCACGAGCCCGATCACCGGCCAGATGAGAAAAAGATTCCGGGCAAGCGGGATCAGGACAATGGCCCCTGCGGTAATTGCCAGCCCCGCAAAAATGGACAGGCGAATTTTTAATAGCCGGTAGAAGTATTCAGCCAGCAGGGTGGTCAAGAGGAAGGCCATCACCGGCAGGGAGATAATGACACCCTTAAGGATCTGTCCGCCGCCGATGCGCTGCTCCAGGACTTCGCTCAGCCAGAACATGAGGCCAATCAGCGTGAACAGGGAATAGAGTGCTGCGGCCAGCCCGATCAGGGCGGGGCGCCGGCTGAGCGGCACTTTTAATTCCCCCAGGGTGGGGCCCGGCTTCAGGCGAGGTTTGGACGGCTCTTTAATTAAAAAAAAGATCGCTGCGGCGATGGGGAGGGAGAGAAGGGGATAAATAAAAAAAGGGGCTACCCAGGCAATGAGGCCTGCCAAGGCGCCCATAATTGGGGCCAGCAGCTTGCCCAGGCCGCTGGCCGCCTCCATTAAGCCCACCGCCTGGGCCCTCTCGGTGCTTTGAAAAATATCGCCGGCCAGGGCCATGGCCAGGTACATCGGGGCGGCGGCGCCGATGCCCTGGACCACCCGGAAGCCCAGCATATACGGAAACGGGTTCTCCAGGGTCAACGCCGCCAGGCCGGTCAGCAAGCCCCCGGCTCCGAAAAGCAGCAGCGAAGGCAGAATGATCATTTTTCGCGTGAAGCGGTCCGCCAGGATGCCGCCCAACGGGCTGAGCAGGGCTGAAGGAATGTTGGCAAAAACGACCAGCAGGGATACCTGGGCTAAAGAAAGGTTTAAATCTGAGCGCAGGGCAGGGAAAATAGGGAAAAGCATCGTATTGATGGTTACGATTAAAAAAACCATTGATCCCAAAGAAAATACTTTCAGTCCTGTTTGCAGGCGCATATTATATTATCTGCTATTACCGGAGAGCAATATGCAGCGCTCTATACGTAGCCGCAGCGCAGCGCGTCTCCTGGCAGCCTGGCCGGGCTACTTTTTTGAAAGTTTCAATTAATGGCACTGCTGTGATATAATAGGGATTAAATTAAAGGATAGTTATAATTTAATAAATTTCGGCCCCGTTTGAGTATGATTGCATTGCCGGGCCGGTGATGCTGATGTAACAAAATTAACCAGGTGGGGGGAAGATTATGTCCAGAACGGGAGCGGCAGGACGAACCAAATTTTCAGCGGTACTCTTTCTTGGCTTGACCGCTTTGCTTCTTGCGGCCGGCTTAATCCTGCCGGGGAAGATCTTGGCCGCGGAGAGCCCGGGAGAGGAAATTTATTTTACCATTCTCCATACCAACGATGAACACGCCACGTTAATCCCCCATTCGCCGGCGGTGGATTTTCATCCTGAACGGCCCAATCCAACGGTGGGCGGCTTTGCCCGGCTGGCGACGGCTGTCAATGAAATCCGCCGGGAGAAGGAAGCAGCAGGAGAGCCGGTGCTCCTATTGTCCGGCGG
>JAKOVL010000027.1 GCA_029782095.1 Bacillota bacterium
GAGTTGTTGTACCGGCAAGTGGTGCAGTTGTGCACCAACCTGTCGGGTTCCAAAGCCCCTCTTGGCCGGTCCCACTCGTCGCAGGACCATTCGGGACTGTAACCCTCGCAACGAGGGCAGTCACATTTTAGATGTTCTTTCATACTCGATACCCCTTTCTCCGCGTGTAGGATGCGCGGCCCCCGGTCGCTCTGTTGTCTACATCTATATTATAGCGCGTGCACGAGTTTTATGCAAGCCCAACAGGTGATATTTTTTCGGCGAGCGGCAAAGTTTTTTCGCCCGCCGCCGGGCTCCTATAGTAGCGACGTACCGGGGCCCCAGGCCGCCTGGAGGTGGACACGATGAGTGACGTCAGCCGGCTACCCGCCGCGCCGCGGATCTGGCCGCCGCCGGCACTCCTTTCGCCGCCATCCCGGCCCTCCAGGCCACCGCCCAGCCCGCTATCCAGCCTCCTCCACTACCCAATGGGCTATTAGCGAAAAAAATGTAAAAAAACGAGTTTTGGAAACAATCCCCCAAACTGCAAATGGGTTTTTCGAGAATCGTTTTTTGGACAAGCCCTCCCTCTGTGCAAATAAAAAAACCCCGGTTTCCCGGGGACTGACTACTCGCGATTATACTAATCAAGTGCCTGTATCCTCGCAACTTCGCCGCCGCCAAACACCACGGCATTCAGCACATTCAAGCCACCTGCCAGCGACAGCACAATGAGAGGTAGAAGTTGGGTCACTAAGCCATCATCAACACGCTTTTTAGCAGATACTTGATGACTTCCACAACACTCACTATGCCGTGGCCGAACACCCTGGAGTGAGCTGGGGCAACTTGCGCCGTATGAGGGAGATCATCGTTCAGGCCGTGGCGCACAGACTGGGGCTTGACGACAAAACCCCTGCTAGACCCACAAAACGTAAGGCCCGTAGAGAGGCGATCAGGACGAGACATGACCGATTGCCCTACCTGCCTTTTTTGAACGCCTCTAAACGCATTACAGGGAAGCATTTTTCTTGGGCTGTGCTGTAAAAAATGAAATCCCCCGCCTTTCGACGGGGGGGTGTCGCTCCTCCCACCCTGGTACGCATCAATTGAGAGGCGTGGTGGGTTATATATGGGCGCTGGGAAGTGTGTCAAGCACACCCGGCGGCTCACCCGTCACGCGCCCATGCCGCCTAAGCCTCTGATGAACTTCGCCAACTCTTCCAATGAGTAGAACACAGGTATGCCCAGCCGTTCCGCTTCTGCCACCTCGCCATCTGCGCCCGGGGATTCACCAGGTATTCGGTACAGCGCATGACACAGGTGGAGCCAATGGAAGTCGTACTCCAGCCAAAACTCGTAAGGATGCGGCCGCACCATCTCCCATGTATGGGCAAGGTGGGGAATAAACGGTATGCCCCCGAGTTCCAGCACGGCCTCGGCCGCAAGCACCGCTGCGCGGATGTTTTCCGCGAGGACGCCTTTTGAGTATGGCCCCGCTATG
>JAKOVL010000032.1 GCA_029782095.1 Bacillota bacterium
TCCGGCCACCCGCTCCAATACCAGCGTCTGCCTCACCGTGGACCTGCCCCCGGAGAAGCTGAAGCAGCTGATCAAGCTCCTGGAAGGCGAGGGTGCCGCCTATGACATCGCCTCCTACCGCGAGGCGCCGCCGGGCCTGCGCTTCTGGTGCGGCGCCACGGTGGAGCGGTCCGACCTGGAGCTGGCGCTGCAGTGGCTCGAGTGGGCCTATCACTCCCTTTTCGACTAAGCGGGGAGAGGGGACGTTGCTGGCCGCCTTGACAAAAGACTGGGGAGGCGAAAAGATGATCCATGCGCAGCTGGTGCTGCTTTTCCCTCAGTGGCAGGGTTCTGGAAGCAACAAAAATCTCTACCACGGCGTCAAGCTAATCCGGGATCGGCTGCTGAAGGGAATTGAATTTGCCGAAATAGGGGTGAGCCTGGAAGAAGAGCTGGTTAAAGAGAAAGAAATTATCGGATACCGCTATATATATGACCAGCTCAAAGAGGCGGCGGCTATGCTGGAGCAAAAAAGGCCGCAGCGGGTATTTTTAATTGGCGGAGACTGCGGCACCGAGCTTGCTCCTGTATCATACTTGAACAGGCGGCTGAAGGGAGATCTCTTCGTCCTGTGGTTTGACGCGCATGGCGATTTAAACACTCCCGAAAGCTCGCCCAGCAAGGCTTTTCATGGCATGCCCCTGCGTTTTTTGCTGGGCGAGGGGGAGAAGTCGATCCTGGATCTCTGTTTCTCCACCCTTTTGCCGGTCCAGTTGGCCCTGGTAGGGGGAAGGGATTTAGACAGGGCGGAAGTAGATTACCTTGAAGAGAAGAACATCACCACCCTGACGGTGGAGCAGATAAGATGGGGAAAGAGGGATTTTAGCTTCATCCGGGAAAGGGGCTTTAGCAATATCTACATTCACCTGGACCTGGATGTGCTCGATCCGGAGATGTTTCCCCATGTTATGCTTCCTTCACCGGGCGGCTTTGACTTGAAGCTGCTTCTGCGCACCTTTGAAATGCTGCGGCGCAATTACCATGTTGCCGGCTACAGCATCCAGGAGTATTCGCCCCGCGAGGAAGGGGGGCTGGAGCAGCTGCGGGAGCTTGTTGATTTCGGGCTAAAGCTGCCTGCATTCTCCTGATTCCCCATCCCATCAGACTTGCAACAAAAAACCGGAAGAAGAACTATTCCGGTTCGATGATCTACGGAAATGGCACCGAGAATGTAAGGAACGGGCGAGGCATGCCCGTTCTCTATATTTCATATTTCTATATTACTGAATATAAGCCCACCCTTTTTCGCCATAGCGGTGTATGCGCCGCCACGCCGGGCCGCATTTGTCCCCGCGGCTGCAGGAGGTATTGGGCTTAAATTGACGAACTTATCCAATAGCTCCTAATTGCCGCTTAATTCTTTTCGAGGGAGGAGGAAAATGGCGCAGCATTTTACGGGTAAAAATGTTTATATCACCGGAGGTTCCAGCGGCATTGGATTGTCTACAGCAAAGCAGCTGGCAGCCCTGGGGGCAAACATCCTCATATTCGCGCGCACAAGGGAGCGCCTGGAGGCGGCCGCCGCTGAAATCAGAAAGCACTGCCGTTCGGAAGGGCAAAAAGTTTCCTTCATGGAGGTTGATGTAGGCGACAGCGAAAATGTGAACAGTGTCATGGCCGGAGCGGTGCAGGAATTTGGGCCTCCCGACCTGCTGATCAATTGTGCCGGCAGGGCCTACCCCCATTATTTTGAAAAGATTGGCTATGAGCAGTTTGACCGGACCATGAAGACCAACCTTTATGGAATGTGGAACACCACGGCGGCGCTTGTCCCGGAAATGAAGAAGAAGGGCGGCTGCATCGTCAACGTCTCCTCGCTGGCGGGGCTAATCGGCGTTTTCGGCTATACCGCCTATTGCGCCTCCAAGTTTGGGGTCATCGGCTTCTCCGAGGCCCTCAGGAGCGAGCTTAAAAGGTACGGGATCAAGGTGGCGGTGCTCTGCCCGCCGGACACGGATACGCCCGGATTTGCTGTCGAAAACCAGACCAAGCCGGAGGAGACGAAGGAGGCTTCCAAGGGGGCCAAGCTGATGTCCCCCGACGAGGTGGCCCGGCAGCTGATCATCGGCCTTAAGAAGGACCGCTTTATCATCATCCCCGGCTTCGACGGCAAAATCACCTGGCTGATCAAGCGACTCTTCCCGTCGCTGGTGGAGGCGGTGCTGGATGGGCAGATCAGGAAGGTGCAGAAAAGGCTGAAAAACACGCAGGCGGGGGCGAAAACATGAAACAAGGAAAATTGCACGGCAAAACGGTGATCCTTACCGGGGCCGGCGGCGGCATCGGCACGGCGACAGCGGCCCTGCTGGATCGCGAGGGCGCCAACCTGGTGCTGGCGGACATTAACCTAGCCAGGGTGCAGGAGCTGGCACAGGGGCTTTCCCGGCCGGCGCTGGCCGTAAAATGTGATATCACCAAACGGGAAGAAGTGACGGAACTTGTTGCCCGGGCCCTGGAGAGATTTAACACCATTGACGTCCTGGTTAACAATGCGGGCATAATCATCCCTTCCCTCTTTGAAAAGTGCAGCTACGAGGAAATAGAAAAGCAGGTTGCCGTCAACCTCATGGGAACAATCAACGCCACCTACGAGGTTGTCCCCGTGCTGATAAAAAATGGCGGCGGGAATATCGTCACCATCTCCTCCATGGCCGGCATTGTCCCCGAGACCTACAGCTCCATTTATACCGCCACGAAATTTGCCCTGCGCGGCTTCAACCTGACGCTGGCCCTGGAACTGAAGAAATACCGTATTGCCGTATCCACCATCTTCCCCGACACCACCGATACTCCCATGCTCCGCTATGAAGCGGCTCATGGCGGATCGCCGCTTACCTTTCTCAATACCCCGCAGAAGCCGGAGAATGTGGCCCAGGCCGTGCTGCGCGCTATAACCGGCAAAAAGCTGGAGCTGTATGTGCCCTATTCATCGGGCTTCCTGTCCAAACTCCTCATGTGCGCCCCGGGAGTGGTGATCAAGCTGTGGCCCGTCCTCGAAAAGGCGGCCGAAGGCAAAAAAATAGCCTACCAGAAAAAGTATAATCTTGTGGAGGGAGGAGAAGGCAAAGATGCCTGACAAAAATAAAAGTTGGATCGCAGTGCTGGCTATCCTTACCGGGGCGGGACTCATTCTTTTCTGGATCGGCTTCTTTACCATTGACCTTGCGCCTGAAAATCCGCCGCCGGGATATTATGAATACGAGCATTCCTTCCCCCTGCCCGATATTATCCTGGCCCTGGCCCTCATTGCTGCCGGCATCCTCATGCTCAGGGGGAAGCTCCTGGGGAGGCATCTGGCGCACGTGTGCGCCGGCGCCCTCATCTTTCTGGGCCTGCTGGATTTCAGCTTCAATTATCAAAACGGGATCTATGCTCTC
>JAKOVL010000033.1 GCA_029782095.1 Bacillota bacterium
GCCGTCTCCCCTGTCCTCGGGGTTCTTTTCGTAGTAGCCCCAGCGTTCGTGGTGCTTGATATCCCCGATCGTCAGGGAGGGTATGTTGTAGTAATCGGCGGCCTGGAAATGGACCGGCGTATCCTCATCGATATCCGGATCAAGGCCCGCATGCAGCAGCAGGTCCCACAGCGGGATGCCCTTGTAAGTATTGAAGTACCAGTAGTATTCGCTGTTGGAGAGGCAGTACTCCTTCTCCAGGTGCAGATCGGTCATGGCCTCCAGCTGGGCCGTGGTGTAGTTGACCTCTTTGCCCAGGCCGCTGCCGCCCAGGGTAAAGATATACTGCGTTAAGCTGGGATCGTTGTAGGGCTCCTTGTCGTGCTCGTAGCCCGGCCGCTCGTCTTCCTCAACGTATATGTAGGCCACGTTGATGAAGGTGGGTATCACCTCCCCCTCGGCGGGGTGGTAGACCAGCTACAAGCAGCCGCGGTCGTTGTATTTTGAGGGGATGTAGCCCGGATCCAGGTTGGTGTAAACAAAGGGCACCTCGTTTACACCGTAGGCGGCAATGAACTTCCGCGATTCATCCCGGAGCTCATCCAGCGTGAATTCGGCAATTTTCTGCCGCAGGTAATTTTTAAAGATGATTTTCCCCACATTCTCTCTCAGGGTAACATAGTTGTCCAGAATGTAGGAGATCTTGATGCCCTCGTAGCTGTTCTCAACGATCTGTCCATCAATATTTTCCTGGTAGGTGCCGCGGTAAAGCCCTGCGGCCGGTGTTTCTTCAAGCTGGCGCACGGAGAGGGCGCGGTATGATTCCACGCCGGGGCCTTCCACGGTCATGGTGGCGCCGGTTATTGTATCGATATTATACGGGGGCCCCTCGTAGCTAATATGCTTGTAGGGGCTGTTCTTGAATTCATCGTCTCCCGGATCGGTGGGACGCTCTTCTCCCACCACGATGCGAACCAGGTCACGCAGGAAAAATGACTGGTTGTTTTCGCTGACCTGGCCCGCCGCCTGCCCCATGTGCAGGCGGGGAGCATTGGGGTCCCTGTCGTCCTCCGTGAGCTCCCGGTCCTGCCAGACTACCTCTGACGGCTCCGGCTTGCGCTGGAAGTCGGGCTCGTAAAGCGCAGCCCGGTAAAAGCCGAGCATGGGCGCAACAAGCTGGCCGCTTTCCACGGTAAACTGGGGGTAGTAGTACTGGGACTGCAGCTCGCTGATCTTTTTGGTTACTCTGGCGCCGTCAGCGGCAACAAAGGTAACGTCATAGTCCTGGTCGGTCTTTAAATTCTGGGCGCCCATAAGCTCAAAGAGGTCATACCCCTTGACCTTCCAGATCTTATGGTAGTTGAAGTTGTTGTTGGATGAGTAGTAACGCACTACCTCGGTGTAACTGCTCCAGCCATCCTCGTAAATGAGGACATCCTGGTGCAGCCCCGTTCCGGTGATGGTCAGCACCGGCTTGGGCTGCGCATGCACCTGCGCCGTCCAGACGGGCAGCAGGGGCAAAACCTGGCCAAAGGTCAAAAACAGGGCCAGGGTCAGGGCCACTATACTTCTTAGCGACTTTATCCTTCGGCTAATCACCATCTCTGCCTCCTTTCTCATTTGAAAAAACAATGGTTGTTAAGCATCTCAGAGCAAGTTAAAGCATTGCCGTCAATCTGCCCCGCATATGTCAAGCATGGTCATCACATCTCTCATCCACACCCCCGGCGAACTTGTTTAATTGTCCAGTTTTACTAAAACAATAGCCGCCCATGGTGGGCGGCCTTAACCCCAGATGATTTCTCCTTTCCACCATGGGAGGCCAGCAGGTTTCCCCGCTGACCCTATCGCCCGGCCTTCTTGCCTGAAAAGGTTTAGAAAAACCGGGTCGGAGAAAATAAGATTACGCGGATATATTTGGTTTTGAACTTATAATTCTACACAGCCGTCAATATTCCTTTTAACTTTTTCTAAAAACATTAAGCAAGGCAGGAATTATCGGCTTGGGAGTAGAATCATTCACCATCAGAAGGGTGATTTGAGAATATCACCACTTAAGGGGTGATTCATGTGGCCGGGGCAGCATTTTATGTTGTGACCGCCGATATTATCGGCTCGCGAAAGCATGAGAACTACACGGGACTGGCAGAAATAGGCATTGCCGGCTTCAATGCCCGCTGCCGCTCTCTGCTGGAGGCGGAATTTACGCTATACCGCGGCGACGAGATCCAGGGCGCGATCGCGGCCGACGGGGATATCGTCCGGCTGATCCGCCACCTGCGCTTTCACCTGCTTGGTCTTAAACTGCGCGTCGGGGTGGGCGCAGGCGAGATCGCTTCCGGCCTGGATAAGAAATATGCCTGGCAGATGGACGGCAGCGCTTTCCACTATTCCCGCGCCGCCCTGGAAAAGATCAAGAGCCGCCGCGAGCCGGCCACCCGCTTCGCCGGTGAAAGGGCGGATATATGGGCGGCGGTGAACGCTTTTTACAGCCTCATCGACACCATCCAGAACCGCTGGAGCGCAAAGCAGTGGCAGGCCGTCGACGCCTACGAGCGCGCCGGCACCTACGCGGCCGCCGCCGCGGAGCTGGGCATCAGCCCTCAGAACGTGGCCAAGCGCTGCCGGGCCGCCGGCTGGAAGGCGGTGGCGGAGGCGGAGCGCTTCCTCTCCGCTTACGTGAAAGAGGGGGTGCGCTGATGGAGCTCTTTTTGTTGATGGTCCTGGCCCACGTCATCGCCGACTTTATCCTGCAGGGCCCGCGAGTGGCCGCGGGAAAATGCCGGGGGCTCCCGCGAGCTTACCTGCTTCATTATAGCGGGCATTTCTTCGCCCTGGCCCTGCTGACGCATCCCTACTTTTCCCCGGCGACGGTATTACTTTGGTTTGCGCTGCCCGCAGCGCACCTGCTCCTGGACTGGCTGAAGAACCGTTTCTTCTCCCCCGATCATCCCGCCGACGCCATTATCTTCGTGCTGGATCAGGCGCTGCACCTGCTGCTGATCTTCATGGCCTGGCAGTGGACCAACCCGCCCCTGTGCAGGCCCGTGGTCTCCTTTTACCGCCGCCTCCTCGCCCCGGCCGTCAGCGCACATCTCCATACCGCGTCCATTCTACTCACCGCCGTAGTTTACGGCTTTGTCATCTGGGGCGGGGCGGTGCTGGTGCGCAAGGTGCTGGATTTGGAAACGCTACGGCTGCCCGAATCTGGTGAAACTGCCGGAAAATTCGGCGACACCCGCCAGGCCGGGCGCTACATCGGCATGCTCGAGCGGGCGCTCATATTGACCCTGGCCCTGGACAGCGCCTTCACCTCCATTGCCTTTGTGTTCACGGCCAAATCCATCGCCCGCTACAAGGAACTGGAAAACAGGGACTTCGCCGAATACTACCTGGTTGGGACCCTGCTGAGCACCTTGCTGGCCATTCTGGGAGGGCTGCTGTTAAGAGCGGCCCTGCCGGCCGCTTAAAAGCCCTTGGCGAAGGCTTTCTTTTTGACGGGGTATGGAAAGGCTTCTCCCGCGCTAGCTTGAGCCGGGCAGGCATAGTTGTATGCCTGTGCCGATCCCGTTAATGTCAAGTTCCTTGATCGATCCGTAATCCAGGTATGTGGCTTTGAAAAGGTTTTCCTCCACTTCTTCCACCGACTTCACGATGGGCAGCTTCAGCTCCTTTTCCTGCCCCGTCTTCACCGGAAAGCCGAAATGGATGTTCACGTATTTTAAAGCGCTTTTGGTCCGGGTGTGCTCCCGGACAAACTCAAGGTGTTCCTTAATTCTCTGCAGGTTGTAGCGGCTGAGCCCGGCCGCCTCCTGCTCAATCCGCCGCTTGATGTGGCCGGCAAAGGCGGGATCGATCTCGCAGCCCACGCTGTTCCTGCCGCAGGCCATTGCGGCCAGGATGGTGGTGGCGGTGCCCAGAAAAGGGTCCAGGACAGTATCGCCAATCAGGGAATACATGTTGATGAGGCGGAAGGGAAGCAGAAAGGGGTAGGCCGCGCTTCTCTGCCTGGGGTCTCGTTCATTCATCTCCTGGCCGGTCCCCTTGAAGTCCCAGATATCGGAAAACCAGCTGTTCCTCTCCTCCCAGAAGTAGGCGCTCTCTCTCCTTCTTCTTTTCTCCCCGGGAGAGCGGAAGATTTTTTTGCCGCCCTTGCGCAAAATCAAGATATACTCATGCTCCAGGGTCACGTAAGCGCCCGCCGGCAGCATCCCCGAGCCCATGAATTTATTTGGCGCGTTGGTGGGCTTGCGCCACAGGATGGAGGGGAGCACGTCGAAGCCCATCTCCATGCACTTGCCTTGTATCCGCGAATGATTGGCAAAGAGCTGAAAGCGGTCACCCACTGAGCGCGTGGCATCGCCGATGTTGATGCAGGCCAGCGCCCCCGCCTTCATCACCCTGTAAAGCTCGGCCCATACTTCGTCGAGAATCCTATGCATTGATTCGAAGGCCTTTCTATAATCGCCTCGCTCAAGGTATTGCCCAATATCCGGGTTAAGCGCAGTAAAGAGATCATCCCACATCTCGATCATGGGATAAGGCGGGGAGGTGACCACCAGGTCGATGCTCTCATCATCCAGGAGGCCAAGTTGGCGCGAATCGCGGAAAATGATGCGGTGGAATGTCTGCAAGCCGGCCTCTCCTTCTGCGCTCCGTTTAATCCCTTAGTTCTTGAATTCTTCCCTGGAGTCCTGCCGGCGCAGGCAGGAATTGAACCGCCGGTGCGATCAGTCGAGGCATGCCTCGCCCTTACGCCTGACCCGTTTTTTCCTTGCAGCAGAATCCGTAGTTTAAAGAGATGGAGCTTTTACTCCCATCGGAACAACCGCAGGGATAAAAAGAAGCAGACCAGCATGACTCCGCCCAGGACCAGGAGGCTGGAGTAGACCGACGAGATGCTCTCTCCGAGCCATACCGCCTTCATGGCCTTTACCACGTGGGTTACCGGAAAGAAGCGGGCGATATTCCGCATCAGCTCGGGCATCAGCTCAATGGGGATGGTTGCGCCGGTCAAAAAGAGCATGGGAAAGAAGATCAGGTTAGCGATAGCAGTGGCCGCTCTCATGTTGGGAGCAAGGCCGGCAATTAAAAAACCCATGGAGAAGACGCTTAACAGGGAAAGGAGAAAAACGGCGGTTACCGGCAGCACACTGCCCATGAAGCGCATGTTGAAAACGATTTTACCAGTAAGAAAGAGCAAGAGCATGCCGGCGATGGTCATCAGCAGGTTTACACTAACCTGCGAGATGATTACGTAGGCCGGGCTCAGCGGGGTTGCCTGAAACCTTTTCAGGATTTTCTTCTCCCGGTATTCGCATACCGCCAGCGGCAGGCTCATCAGCCCGGTTACGGATACAATGATCCCAGCATAGGCGGGCACCGATACATCCACCGAGCCGTAGCCGCCGAATATGAGCTCAGGCTCGTTGCCGTAGATACCGCCGAAGAGCAGGAGCATGAGCGACGGAAAAACAAGCAGGAAAAACATGCTTAAAAAATTGCGGGTAAAAAGCTTAAACTCGAGGACGGCAAGCTTGATTAGTCCGGATTTCATCTCATCCCCTCCCCACACCGTTTGCTGAATCGCCATCTTCAGCCAGGGTGTAGCCCGTCAGGCTTAAAAAAACAGCTTCCAGGTCCGGCGGCTTCACCGCCAGGTTGCTATAAGCAATCCGGTTGTCGTTAAGATATTTCAACACTGCAGCCACGCATTCATCGCCATGGCCGCTGACCTTGATCACATCCCTCTTGCGCGCTACGGAAACAACGCCAGTCAGCCCTTCAATGTCCCCGGTATCGTGCAAAGATGCGGAGAATGATATCTCCGTTTTAAGGTTGAAGCTGTTCACCACCTCATTGATGGTGCCCATGCTGATTATCCGCCCGCGGTTCATGATGGCAACCCGGTCGCAGACCGCCTCCACTTCATCCATGTAATGGGATACAAGGACAATGGTCAGGCCGCGCTCCCTTAACTGCAGCAGCAGGTCCCACATCTGGCGGCGGGCATGGGGATCCAGGCCGGTGGTGAGCTCATCAAGAAAGACCACCCTGGGATTGGGAATAAGCGCCAGCACAATAGAGAGCTTCTGCCTCTGCCCGCCTGACAGGTTGGCCACGTAAGCCCCTTTTTTATCGTTCAAATTCATGATTTCCAGCAGCTCGTCGTAGGGCGCGGGATCACGGTAGAGGGAAGAGAAAAGATCGCAGAGCTCCCATACCCGGACCCGGTCCTGGTAGGCGGTGTCCTGCAGCTGAACGCCCATTAACCCGTAGAGTTTTTGTCTCTCTTTCCAAGGATCCAGGCCCATCACCTTTACCGTTCCGCTGTAGGCCCTGCGCAGGCCTTCTATGCATTCCACGGTGGAGGTCTTGCCGGCGCCGTTTGGACCGACAATGCCGAATATCTCCTGCTCATATACATTAAAGGAAACATTATCCACCGCGCATAGATCTTTGTATTTCACAGCGAGCGAATCAACAGTAATCAAGCACATTTTTAAATATTCTCCCTCGTTCGCGTTATGAAAATTATAGCACATGCTCAAAAAAAAGGAAGCCTGATCTGCGCCCCAAATCAATAGACTTTTTCTACGATAATATCACCGCGATCTGGCCTGAAGCGTTCGCCTGGTGTATGCTAAGAGTAGCAACACAGCCAACAACCTGACCAAATTACAAGGGGCAAAATCAATGATTCTAGGGCTGTTTGGCCGCAAGTTTAAACTCCTTTGCCGTTTGAAGAGCAAAAAAAACCGGGTTTACCTGGTGGAAAACAGAGAAGGCCGCTATGTGCTGAAGCTCTACCGGGCTCCGCACCATCTCCGTTCTGCCGCGGAGTACAGGGTCCTTAGAGAAGCCTCCCGGAATGGAGTGCCCGTGCCGCAGCCGGTTGCTTTTATCGAGGGGAAGGCCTTGCTGATGCAGCATGTTCCGGGGGATAATCTTTGCGACCTGCTTAACCGCCGCTGCCTGCCTGAATATGCAGATAAGCTGGCCCTGTGGCACGGCACCTTCCACCGCCTTTTCAGCCGCCCCGATGGGACTGCCCTGCTCAGGGGAGATTCCAACTTGAGAAATTTCATTCTCCGGGAGGACGGTTATCTTTTTGGGGTTGACTTTGAGGAGGCGGAGTGGGGGGACCCAGCCCGGGATATGGGCCAGATCTGCGCCTCCATTCTTGACACTGAACCTATGTTCACTCCGGAAAAGGCGGCCTTATGCCGCCGGCTGATAGC
>JAKOVL010000128.1 GCA_029782095.1 Bacillota bacterium
CTTTTTTTCGACGATCATCGGCATCTTTGCTTTCTTCAGGGGCATAGAAATCCTTGGGCCGGCCCGGGCTTCAATCTTAAGCATGACCGAACCCCTTTTTACTACGCTCAGCGCGGCAATTCTGCTACAGGATCGCCTCTCACCGCTTCAAGCCGCAGGAGGCATCGCGGTGCTGACCGGCGCTGTCCTGATCGCCCGGGCGCGCCATGCCACGCCCCCGGAAAAACGTCACGCCGGGTCAAGATCCGTTCATAGGTCTCGCTTATTTTTGGTGATGGCTTCCACGCCCCCGAAATTCCCTTTAATCAGGAGAAGCGGCCGGGATTTTGCCGGCAAAAAACATAAATAAAAGAAGGGTTTTATCTAGTTGTATCGAATAAAATAATCTTTAATTAATATCATTAGTTCTTTATCGATTACCTCCCATACGATCCCGTTAAAAAACGGACAATGTTTGATAAAATATTCACAAGGGGGGGAAGCTCTGCAAGAAATAGGCCATTTTTATCCGGGGTATTTGGGAGGTTCAAACATAAAGAGACCAGGAGGGATTATTTATGAAAAAACAGAAAAAAAATTTCATGATGTTGACAGCGGTCTTGATTGGCCTGCTCCTGCTCGTGGCGGTTGCGGGCTGCGCTCCTGCCCAGGAAGAGGCGGCCAGCGGTGAAGACGAGAAGACCGAGGTTAAAATCGGTACGGTGGGGCCGCTGACCGGTGAAGCGGCAGCATACGGGACCAACGTCTTGCGCGGCATTGAAATCGCTGTGGAAGAAGCTAACGCTTCCGGGGAGCTGGGAGACATTACCTTGAAGTTGATCTCGGAAGATACCGGGGGAGATTGGTCCGCTGCTGCCAATGCGTTTTCGAAGTTGATTGACGTGGACGGTGTAGATGTAATCATCGGGGCGGTTTTAAGTTCTGAAACCGCAGCCGGCGGCCCCATAGTCATGGAGGCCGGCGTGCCGACCATATCGCCCTCCTCCACGGCCGTTGATCTGACTAAAGATAACCCGTACCTTTTCCGGAATTGCCTCTCTGACGAGGTTCAGGCGGTGCAGTTGGCCGAGTATGCCGTAACTGAACTGGGCCTCAGCAAATTCGCCATCTTTTATACAAACAACGACTATGGCAAATCCCTGAAAGATGCTTTTGAAGCCAAAGCCAGCGAGCTGGCGGAAGTTGTAGCCGTTGAAGTCTTCATGGATAAGGATGAAAACTTTAAATCCCAGCTAACCTCGATCAAGGAAAAAGGCCCCGATTGCCTCTATATTGCCGGATACTATACCGAGGCGGCGAAAATTGCCCAGCAGGCCAAGGAACTGGGCATGGACATCCAGCTGCTCGGCGCGGACGGACTGTGCAATGCTGTGCTGCTGGAGATTGGAGGAGATGCGGTGGAGGGGATTTATGCCACTTCCGGCTTCTATCCGGACGACCCCACTGCCGCGGTGCAAAATTTTGTTACCGCGTACACAGATAAATACGGCGAAGAACCGGACATGTTTGCCGCCCAGGCTTACGATGCCGCCCGCATCGTTATTGAGGCGATAAAGAGCAAAGGAGCCACTTCCGAGGCGATTCGCGAAGGAATTGCCGCCACAAAAGACTTCCCCGGCATTACCGGTAAAACCAGCATTGACGAAGAGGGAGATACAATCAAGGATGTATTAATCCTTAAAGTAGAAGGCGGCAAATTTATCCGCATCAGGTAACAGCTGCAAAAGTTGAGCCAGTTGCTGAGAGGAGGGCTGGTTCCCCTGCCCTCCTCCTTAAATTGTTTCAGCAGGAGGTGAAGCCGTGTTCACTCAGCAGTTGATGAACGGCCTGGTCCTGGGCTGCACCTATGCCCTCATCGCCCTGGGATATACCATGGTTTACGGCATTATTGAACTGATCAATTTTGCCCACGGTGAGATCTACATGTTTGGGGCTTTCATGGGACTGATTCTGATCGTATTCCTCGATGTGCCATTTCTTTTGGCCTTTATTATAGCCATGGCACTGGCCGCCCTCCTCGGCATCACCGTGGAATACCTGGCGTACCGGCCCCTGCGCCGCTCTTCCAGGCTGGCGGCCCTGATCAGTGCCATCGGCGCCTCTATCTTTTTATCGAACCTGGCCCTTTTGATCATGGGGGCAAAACCTTATAACTTCCCCAGCCCGTTCGAACCTAAAGTTTACGAGACGCCGTTTTTTATTGTCTCCAAGGTAGAAGTAATTGTGCTGCTCTCTTCCTTCTTGCTGATGATCGGACTCACGTTGTTTGTCCAAAAAACCAAAATCGGCAAAGCCATGCGGGCTACAGCCCAGGATAAGGATACCGCCAGCCTGATGGGCATCAATATCAATAAAATTATCACCATTACTTTTGCCATCGGTTCAGCCCTGGGAGCAGCAGCCGGAGTGATGGTCGGAATTTACTTCCGCTCAGTCACCCCGACGATGGGCTTAATGCCCGGTTTGAAAGGCTTTGTCGCCGCTGTCCTCGGGGGCATCGGCAATATCCCCGGGGCTATGCTGGGAGGAATTATGCTGGGAATAGCCGAAGTAATAGGGGCCGCTTACATTTCCTCGCAATACCGCGATGCAGTGGCCTTTGCTTTGCTTATTATCATTCTCCTGTTTAAACCGGCAGGCTTGCTCGGCCGCCCCGCCCAGGAAAAAGTATAAACTTTTCGGGTATAAGAAGGTGAATTGAACATTGATCAACCCTTATTATCTGCAGCTTATCATTCTAGTCGGGATCAACACCATCATGGCCACTAGCCTGAACCTGATTATTGGTTATACCGGCCAGCTCTCTCTCGGCCATGCCGCCTTCATGAGCCTGGGCGCTTACAGCGCCGCCCTGGTTACACTGCATTTTAACTTTCCTTTTTTTGTTTCACTCTTATGCGGCGCCCTTTTCGCCACCATATTCGGAGTGATCATCGGCATTCCCACACTAAAGCTTAAAGGCGATTACCTGGCCATCGCCACACTGGGTTTCGGAGAGATCGTCCGGATCGTCTGCCTCAACCTCGAGATCACCGGCGGTGCGGTGGGATTGAGAGGCATCCCCAAGAAAACGACACTGCTCTGGGTGGTGCTGGCCGTCCTTTTTACTGTATTTATTCTTAACCGGATCATCAAATCCCGAATCGGCAGGGCGTTCATCGCCATCCGCGAAGATGAAACGGCGGCAGATGCGATGGGGATCAATACCACCTATTACAAAACACTCTGTTTCGGCGTGGGAGCTTTTTTTGCCGGCCTCGGTGGAGGTCTCTTCGCTCACTATATGCGCTTTCTCCATCCAAACAGCTTCGGCTTTATGCGATCAATTGAACATCTCTGCATGGTCGTCCTGGGAGGACTCGGCAACATGTGGGGCGCCTTTGTCGGCGCAACTCTGTTGACTGTAATCCCCGAGCTGCTGCGCACTGTGGCCGACTTAAGGCTGCTCATCTACGGTGCTGTCCTGATACTGATGATGCGCGTTAGACCCCAGGGCATATTGGGTCAGCTGGAGGCGGGCAGCTCCTCCGGGGTTAAGCTCAATTTGCAGCAATTTTTCTCTAACTTTAAAAGCCGTTTAAAAGGTTCTAGTGACGATGCATGAAGAAGGGGGAATCGCTTTGCAACCGGAATCTATCTTAACAGCCACCGGTATCTGCCACAGCTTTGGCGGGCTGATGGCTCTGCAAAATATTGATTTTACAATCAACCGGAACGAAATTGTCGGGTTAATCGGGCCAAACGGGGCAGGGAAAACCACCCTGTTTAATCTTTTTACCGGACATTACTACCCAACCCTGGGAGAGATCTATTTTAACGGCCAGAAAATTAACGGGCTGAAGCCTCACCAGATCACGCCGAAAGGAATCGCCCGGACCTTTCAAAATATTCGTCTTTTCGGCCACATGAGCGTCCTGGACAATGTCTTGATCGGCCAGCACTGCCGGACTAAAACCGGGCTATTCGGGGCGATCGCCAAGACCCACAGCAGCAAAAAGGAAGAAGCCCAGGCCCTGGAAATTGCCCTGGAAATGCTGCGTTTTGTCAACCTGGTCGATAAAAAGGACGAAAAGGCCCGCAACCTTTCCTACGGTGAACAAAGGCGCCTCGAAATAGCGCGGGCCCTGGCCACTGATCCGCTCCTCTTGCTGCTGGATGAGCCGGCAGCGGGGATGAACCCGCAAGAGACGACCGCCTTAATTGAGCTGGTCCGGCAAATTCGTGATGAAATGGGCAAAACCATTTTACTGATTGAACATGATATGAAAGTGGTGATGGGCATCTCGGAACGGATCGCCGTTTTAAATTACGGGAAAAAAATCGCCGACGGCAGCCCCAAAGAGATCCAGCGAAATGAAGAGGTCATCAAGGCTTACCTGGGCGAAAGCGCTTGACTCTTGTTTGAAGGGAGAATAAAGGTTGTTAAAGATAGAGAATTTATCCACAGGCTATGGCAATATTCGCGTCTTGCATCAAGTCAACCTAACTGTTAACGAAGGAGATATTGTTACTCTGATCGGCTCCAACGGTGTCGGCAAAACAACTCTTTTAAGAACTATCTCCGGTTTGCTGCGTCCGACCGAGGGGAACATTTATTTTGACAATAAGAATATCTCCCACACCCCGCCCCATGATATCGTCGAGCTGGGCATCTCCCATGTCCCCGAAGGAAGAAACGTTTTCCCCCGCCTGACAGTAATGGAAAATCTCGAAATGGGCGCCTACATCCGTAAAGACAAAGCAGCCATAAAAAAAGATTTTTCCATGGTCATGGAGATTTTTCCGGTGTTGGAAAAGCGAAAAAAACAGCTTGCCGGAACTCTAAGCGGCGGGGAACAGCAAATGCTGGCCATCGGACGGGCCTTGATGTCACGCCCCAGGCTGCTGCTGCTTGACGAGCCCTCCATGGGCCTGGCGCCGCTGATCGTTGCCGGCATATTTGAGATTATTACAGAGATAAACCGCCAGGGCACCACCATTTTGCTGGTTGAGCAGAATGCTCAGATCGCCCTGCGGACAGCCCACCGCGGCTACGTAATGGAAACAGGGCGGATTGTTTTAGAAGATTCCGCCGCAGCCCTGTTGCAAAATGACCAGGTCCGCAAGGCTTACCTCGGCGAATAAGATCTTTTCTCCATGCAGGGCTGCCAGCTCCTGGATAACGAGCACGGCTATTTTGCCTCGCGGCACATATATTAATGAAAAGCCGCGGCGCCTGCCGGACACTCCCTGCCCAGTGCAAAGACTCCTTCATCCCCTGCTGGCGACTGATAGCTTCAATGGTCGCATCTCCAACTTTTGCCGCGCCAGTTGCATGTGCTTGCGAGCCAGAACAAGGTCATATTCATGGGTAGCTGCCTTGGCCAAGTGCTGTATGCCCTTGCCTTGATCAGGGCATGCTGCAAACATACAAGTTTTCGTGAAGGAGCTGACCTCCATGCCTGAAGATGTGGTCATTATCGGCGGCGGCCCCGCGGGGAGCACGGCGGCAATCTATGCCGCCAGGGGCGGATTGAAGACCCTGGTGCTGGACAAGGGGACTGCAGCCGGGGCGCTGGGCATGGCCGGCCGGGTCGACAACTATCCGGGGTCGCCGCAGGTGGCCGGCGAGGAGCTGATTCGGATAATGCGGGAACAGGCTCAATCTTTCGGGGCGCGCTTTAGACAGGAGCGGGTTACCGGGGTCAGCCTGGAAGGGAAGCTCAAACTAATTTACACTGCCAGCGATGCGGTAGAAGCCCGCGCAGTAATCATCGCCACCGGAAGCATGGGCCGGGCCAATGCCCTACCGGGCGAGGAAGCTCTAATCGGAAAGGGTGTATCCTACTGCGCCACCTGCGACGGCGCCTTTTTCCGCGGCAAGGCCGTGGCGGTGGTGGGCGACAGCGCGGAGGCCCTGGAGGAAGCCCGCCTCTTAGCCCGCTTCGCCGCCCCCCTCTACCTGGTCACCCGGAAGAAAGAGCCGCCCGCCGCCCTGCCGGAGGGGGCTTCCGCCATAACGAAAGCAACGGTATCCAGGATTTTGGGAGAAAAAACCGTTACCGGCATCGTGGTGCGCCAGGGCAGCCTGGAAAAAAACCTGGCGGTGCAGGGCGTCTTCATCTACCTTTATGGCAACCGGCCGGTAACGGGATTTCTGGGTGGGGCCCTGCCCACCGATAGGTACGGGTGCCTGATGGTGGACGAAAACATGCAGACCGCCATTCCGGGCGTATTTGCCGCCGGAGACGTTCTCTGCCCGCAGGTTAAGCAGGCGGTGGTTGCAGCTGCCGAAGGCTGCCGCGCAGCCATGCAGGCCATCCGCTTCCTGTCTGGAGAAAACGCTTCCCTTGGTCCTCAACCAGATGAGTAATCTCCTGGGCCCGGCCTGGAATAGCCCTCTTCTGGGGCGGCACAGCACATAACCGCTTGCAGTATTTTTTCCAGCGTAAACTGAGCACCGCCATGCTCCTGCTTCTTCAGGACATGGCGTTCTTCCTTTACGCCCTGAAGGCCCATTTTTAGTGAATACATTCACAACCAGATTCGGCATGCCAACCGGCCTTCTCCCAGCCCTGCTTTGAGCATAGGGCGGCGCGGGCCGGGGGTAAACTTGATTTCCGCACCCTGTGCGGCCCGGGCACCGGGGAAAGCCGCGGGTTTTATTTAATAATAGGCACAAGGCCTTTCAAAACTTGCCACGCCGCCGGGAAGATGAAGCGATGCGCTGCCTGCGCTTCATTATAACGAACAAAAGCGGCAGCAGCAGTGCGGGGGCTAAATATTT
>JAKOVL010000088.1 GCA_029782095.1 Bacillota bacterium
GCCGCGGCCGCTGCGCTCTTCTTTCAGGGCATAGCCCCGGGCCTGATGCAGGTAGCCGATAATAATGATTTTTTCTTCTTCTTCAATGCGGTAGAGGCCCTCCTCCATCTCCGGCGCAATGACAACCCTGGAAAGACGCTGTTTATACCGGCGGCTAACCTCTTCCGGAGTCTTAAAATCACTGGCCACGTAGCCGATTGGTCGAAAAGGCACCGGCAGGCGCCATAACGCCCCATTCTCACTGCTTTTCCCGCTGCGAGCCAGGGCTTCCCCGCCGAAAGCATCCGGCAGCAGCCGGGTCAGAGGGCGCCGCACCGTTTCTCCCTGCAGGTTGCCCATGATTACTTCCAGGTCGCCGGCAAACTCCCACAGCACCTGGCGGCAGGCGCCGCAGGGAGTTGGGGGCGGCGAGCAGTCGGCCACTACGGCTATCTTTTCAAATTGATTAAAGCCATAATGGACCGCGTTCCAGATGGCCACCCTTTCCGCGCATACAGTTAGACCAAAAGAGGCGTTTTCCATATTAGATCCGGTTATAACGGCGCCGTCTGCTGTAAGCAGGGCGGCGCCAACGGCAAAATTTGAATAAGGCGCATAAGCCCTGGCCCGCGCCGCTCCGGCAATTTCCAGCAAAGTGTCTGCGTTAACCATCGCTACGTCTCCTTTAGCATTTCTGATACAACATTAAGGAGAATATTCCGTTTGCCCAACCGGGGCAGGAGCCCGGCAGTTCCCTCTCCCCTGGCGGGAGAGGGGGAAAGGGAGTCTTGCAATCTGGCTTTGGCCAAAAAATGTTACTCCCCTCCCCCATCAAGGGGGAGGTAGCTTGAGGCCCAGGCTTTAATCTTTTCCCCTGGTTTCTGGAGCCTGGGCGCTGGCCTCTCTTAGGCTGTCTAATGCTGCTTCTCCACTTCTCCTCTCTCCTTTATCCTGCCTGCTGGCGCTCCTACTGGGAGCTGCGCACATAGGCCGGGAGAACAAGAGAATCGGAGCGGCTGATTTCAAAACGAATGCCCCTTTTGACTTCCATGCTGGTACGGATAATATCAAGTCCGCTGATTAGCAGATCCGGATCACCCACTGCCTGAATCTCCACCGGGTTAACCGTAATCAATTTATCGTTAACCTTAATTAAAGAGCCGCTGCAGCGGATCGAGGAGGTCACGACAAGACGCTGGCCGCCCACGGCTATGCCCAGGGCGCCGGAACCAAACAGCTCGTTGACCACATCTCGGATATCTGCATCATGAATGATGGAATTGGCAGTGGTGCCTCCCGCTTCATCATACATGTGCACAATAATCCCGGATCCGGTCATCTCAGCCAGGCCTGCAGCTACCCGCAGCTCGTGATAGCGCAGGCGCAGTGCATCGAGCTCTTCGGTAAGGGACTGCAAGTGTTCGGCCGGGTTGTACGGTGTAACCAGCCGGGCCGTGCCCTCGGAAAGCTCCATTTCAATGGAACGTTCGCTCAGCTGCCCCCGGGCCACGACCTCTTTAATTTTGGCCATGGTTTCCGGGAGAAGAAAATTGGACGGATAAGTGTAGATATGGTTGTCATTAATGCGCAGTGAAAGGTGCATGCTTTCCCGGGACTTCTGGACGTTCTGATCCTGGTTGACCAGCGTCAAAATTTTATCAAAAAGCTTATTTTCCGCTTCGCGCAGGATAATCTCCTGGATGCGCCGGCCCTGGTTTAAAATGATTTGGGTTAATTCGTCACTGCTTGTAGCCACTTCCACATCATAATTGAATCCGGCCAGCGCCTCCCGGACCGCCGGCTGGTTGAGCACATTCAGCTCTGTGGCCAGCCGGTAATTGTAATCCGCCAGATCCCGGGCTACTTCCTGCTTGTAGCCAAGCCGCCTGGAAGCACTGGGATAAACATTGTTGAAAGCGCGAAAGATTAATATCCCCAGGACTGTATTGACAATCAACAGTAGCACAACGGCCAGTTGATATCTGTATTTGACCTGGTTTAGCCTGGATAACATAGACAGATAGACCCCCATCAAGTATAATCCTGGAAAGGATTAGACGGAAACAGTGAAATACCCTGTTAATAAAATGGTAAAAATTTGTTAATATTATTTAACTTCCCCAGGAAGAAAAAAGCTGCCATAATCGCGGGGCGAAGATAAAAAGCCCTGCTATTACCGCAAAAATGGCGGTCAGCAAGACTGCCCCGGCAGCCACGTCTTTGGCGATATGAGCCAGGTCATTTCGCTCGCGGGTGCAAAGATCCACAGTTTTCTCCACGGCAGTGTTAAACGCTTCAGCCACAAGCACCGCACAGATCACCGCAACCAATAATAGCAGTTCCAGGGCGGTAACCTTAAGCAGCAGCGCTGCCAATAAGACCAGCCCGCCAAAGAGGCCATGAATGGTCATATTGCGCTGCGTGGCAAAACAGTACTTTAGGCCGGCAAAAGCGTCTTTCAAACTGCGCCATATATGCCTCATTCACTCTGCCCCCTCCCGGTCCGATCCACCAGGCTAAGTATTTCCAATTCCCTCTTGCGCATGGCCTCGTAGTCATCTTCACTCTGATGATCATAGCCGATGAGATGGAGCAGGCCGTGGATGGCCAGGATCAATGTTTCCCTGTGCAGGGAATGCCCCGCCTCTTCGGCCTGCTCGCCGGCCTTGTCCAGGGAAATATAAACATCTCCGAGCATTATGGTCTCATCGCTTGCAGCGGCCGGGCCGCCCTCTTCAAGCATGGGAAAAGAGAGCACGTCCGTTGGTGCATCCTTGCCGCGGTACTGTCGGTTTAAACGCTGCAGTTCCCGGTTGTCGGCCAGGACAATGTTAATCTCGCCTTCTTCAAGGCCATACTCCTTTAAGACAAGCCGGGCGGCGCAGGTTAACCCGGCCTGCAGGCGCTCCGAAACCGGTTTGTGATCGATCAGGTTGTGAATAAAAACGCTCACCTGGAAGCGCCCCTTTCAACCTCTGCCCGCAGATCTTTTTCCGGGTATTCTATTCGCGTATGGTATATGCCCGACATGATAAAGACGAAAGTATCGCCGATCTGGTCAAGTTCTTTCAAGGTCAGGTTGCATTCATCCATCTGGCCGCTATCGAGCTTCTCTTTGATAATGCGGCGGATCAGTCCCTCGACCCGGCTGCCGGCCGGCTTGGACAGCGATCGCACTCCCGCCTCCACCGCATCGGCCAGCATGATAATGGCCGCCTCCTTGGTCTGCGGCAGGGGCCCTTCGTAACGAAAACTTTCCTTGGACACCTTGTCGGGGCCGCATTTTTCCACCGCCTGCTGGTAGAAAAACGAGATCAGGCTGGTGCCATGATGCTGCCGAATAATATCCTGAATGGGCTGAGGCAGCCGGTGCTTGCGTGCCAGCTCCACTCCATCTTTAATATGGGCCCCGATGATCAGGGCGCTGAGGTTCGGAGAGATTTTCTGATGCGGGTTCTCTCCAGAAAGCTGGTTCTCGCTGAAAAAGTAGGGCCGCTTCAGTTTGCCGATATCATGATAACAGGCGCCGACACGGGTTAAGAGGGGGTCGGCCTGCACCGCCTCCGCCGCCGCCTCGGCTAAATTGCAAACCATCATGCTGTGGTAATAGGTGCCCGGAGCCTTGCGCAGCAATTCCCGCAGCAGCGGCCGGTTGGGATCAGACAGCTCCAGCAGAGTAATCGCCGTGGTCACGCCAAATCCGCTCTCTAGGTAAGGCAGCAGGCCGATGGCCACCACGGAAGAGAAGATGCCGCTGCCGATCCCGGCCACAAGGCCGGAGCCCAGTTCTTTCAGCAGGCCGTATTCCAAGCTTAAATTTCCGGTCAGCAGAAATAAGGCTATAATGACGGCGGCATTGGTGCCCGCCACGTAAAGCCCGGCTTTGGCCAAATCGCTGCGCTGGCTGACCCGGGATAGGGCATAAACAGCCACCAGCCCCCCCGCCAGGGCCACAATGATATAATTAAAATCCCCGCCGGTAATCAACCCGGTCAAGATGGCAAACACGAGGTTCATCAGCACGGCCGGTTTATATCCGAACATAACCGTGATCAGCATAACCCCCGCAGCCACCGGGATCAAATATCCGGAAAAATAAGTGGCGGCAATGGTGAGAATCAAAGTCACCACAGCAACGAGGCCCAGCAGGGTTAGCAGTGATAGGCTGTTATAAACATCTTTGACAAATACGGATAAATATATGCCCGTTAATACGAAAAGAATTGCCAGAATTAAAAACATTCCGACATAGCCGGGATAATCGGCATGCCGGCCCCGGATCAGGCCCAGGCTTTCCAGCTGAGCCAGGTGCTTTTCTGTTACCAGTTCACCTTCGCTGATGATCAAGGTATTGCGCAGGAGCAGGACCGGCTCCACGCTCTGGCGGGCCGCCTCCCTGTTGCGGGCGGTGGCTTCGGGGTTGGCCAGCATGTTCGGCTGCACCAGGGGGGCGAGCAGCTTTTCCGCCGCCCGCTTCATCTCCGTATTGAAGGGGAAAAGGGCAATTTCCTGGTTAAGATGGCGCCGCGCTGTTTCCACCCCGGTTACCTTGATGCCCTGTTCAAAGACTTCTATGGTTATTGCCTCCAAACGCTGGCGCAGCTCATTGATGGTTGCTTCGTCAGCGTTGAACAGTGCGGCAAAGGTGCCTTCCGGTGTTTCTTCATCCAGCATCTCCCGCAGGGCCGCGTATTTCTCCTCAGGGGCAAGATCCACGTCCCCCCGCAGCTCCAGCAAGGTGTTAAAAAAGCTTTCTATAGTATCCAGGGCTTCTTCCAGCACTTCGGGCTTATAGTCAAAGACATCGGGAACCGCCTCGGCGGCGGCCTGGCGCAGCTGCTCCGTGGTATACTCGTCAATAATGTCCCGCGGCGCAAAAATCGTCCTGGTGCTGGGACGGCCCAACTCCAGGTGGACCCGGCCGGGCATGCTTACCAGGATCAGCAGGGTATAGATAACGGCAAAAACGGCCACCGCCAGGATTAACTTCTTCACGGGCATATCTAAAGAGATATGCCTGGACAATAAATCTTTAATCGAACTCAGTTTCATGATTAGCTGCTCCCTTTACGGGCCTCATAAGACTCATAAGCCTTAATTATTTTTTGAACCAGGGGATGGCGCACCACGTCTTTTTCGGTCAGGTAAACAAAGGAGATCCCTTCGATGCCGTCCAAAATGCGGGCTGACTCCTCCAGCCCGGAACCGCGGCCGCGGGGCAGGTCAACCTGGGTAATATCTCCCGTGATCACCGCCTTTGAACCGAATCCCAACCGGGTCAGAAACATTTTCATCTGCTCGGTCGTGGTATTCTGTCCTTCATCCAGGATCACAAAAGCGTCGTCAAGCGTACGCCCCCGCATATATGCCAGGGGCGCTATTTCAATTATACCCCGTTCACGGTATTTTTGAAAGACGTCGACCCCCAGCAGGTCATAGAGGCCGTCATAAATGGGGCGCAGATAAGGGTCCACTTTATCCTGAAAATCCCCCGGCAGAAAGCCGAGATGTTCGCCGGCCTCCACGGCGGGACGGGTCAGGATCAGGCGCTGGACCTGCTTGCTTTTCAGATAGTCCACCGCCATGGCCAGGGCCAGGTAGGTTTTTCCAGTACCGGCCGGTCCGATGCACATGACTATATCATCGCGGCGCATCGCTTCCAGGTAGCGCTTCTGGCCGAAGGTTTTAGGTTTGATCCGTTTGCCGCGGTGGGTAATCAAAACCAGATCGCTGAACAGTTCCTTCAATGCTTCCCCGTTTCCATCACGGGTCAGCTTTAGCGCATATTCAAATTCACTGCCTGTGAGAATATGCCCCTTGCGAATATGGCTTAAAAGCACCTGGAACATCCGGTAAACAGGTTCAACTGCTTCCGGCGGCCCTTCAATGGCCAGTTCGTGGCCGCGGGGAAGCAAACGCACCGGAAACTCTGATTCAACCAAAGCAAAATGCTGGTCATATTTACCCAACAGTTGCACGGACTCGTCCCCGCTTTCCAGAACAACGGTCCGGCTGGTGATCCGGTCACTCAATCATTAATCAACCTCCCTGGCGGCTAAGGGTTTAGCGGTCGGTATTCAGCGATATTTTCCAGGGTTTCCGCCACAGCGCGCACGTAATCCCGCGACTGCTCCCTGAATTCTTGAAAATACAGCTGCTCCACCTTTACATCCTCCGGAAGCTGCCGCTTGAGCAGCTCCAGCGCCTGGTCACGGGACTGCTGCAGCGCTTCGCTTTTAGGTATTACTTTTTCTGCAATTAACACTTCACGGTAGACCACGGTGACTAGTTCGACAGGGAGGGATAGATTCCTCCATCGCCAGCGCCATTTTACGACTTCTTGCCTGGAGTTGTCAAAAGGGCTTTCCGCCGGACCGAACAGGCGCAGGCTTTTGCCGGGCCAGGAAAGGAGATAGCTTTTGCTCGATACACCGGTATCAGTGCGCTGCGGGACAACCCGGTTTAAGGGAGCTACCGCCTCATACCAGACCCGGGCTTCAACCTCGCCCCTGGCCCTTACCGGCACCGGCTCAGGCTGCTGTTCCTCGCCGGCAGAGGGATCGGGAACTGCCAGGACCCCCCTGATCAACAGGTCTCCTTTAACCACGGTGTCACCCGGGGCGACCACCGCTTCACCATCCAGGACGAGAACCCGGGTAATTAAACCATCCTTGGCTGCTACCAGATCCGCCGGGCCGCGTTCGATTTCCGGTTCAGGCAGATGCTCCACTATTTCAATAAGCGCCAGGGTGCCGCGCAGGCGAATCGAGACCCAGGTGATACCGGGATGGCGGCGCGCCAGCTCTTCTTCCAGCCCGGCCAGATCCAGGCTTCCCTTCCACACCCCCGGCCGGAGCCCCAGCTGTTCGGCCAGCTCCAGCACTTCGGCTTCCTCGATATGCCCGGCTCCCGCAACACGGACCTGCCATACAACGGCGGTGGAAATATACAGGGCCGCGCCGAAGATGAGCACACCGGCCACCAATCCCCAGCGGCGGCGCAGCCTCAGCTTCCAAAAAGGCAGCCCCGCTTTGCGGACAATATGAAGGCGGCAGCGGGTCTGCCGCACCAGGGGGCGCAGGGCTTTAAACGAACTGAGGTTAATGCTCAGCTGGGCTCCCGCGGGCTGTCTTTGCAAATCCCAAAAACCTATCCCCCGGGCTATGGCCAGGTTGAGAAGTCTCTCCACACCTCGTCCCCTTAAAGAAATCACCAGGTAGCCGCGGCAAAAGCGCCACCAGTTTATTATAAACACGCATGATTCCCCCCTATACGGTTAAACCTCGTAATCAATCCCCTCGATGGTGCCTTTAATCAAAAGCTCTTCGGCCATAAGATTTTTAATCTGCAGGTTGTCTCCCCTGATGATAATTTCGCCGTTATTTACCCCGATGCGGATGCGTTTTTCATCGTAAGCGATGACGCCGCGGTGATTTTCCAGGTAAATCTGAACGTTTCCCACCAGGGTCAGGCGGGGCAAGTCCAGCACCACCTCCCGGGGCAGTTCAAACATATCGGCAATGATGGCCTTAAAGCCGCCTTTATCTTTCTTTGCGGTCATGGTCTACAGCCCCCGTATCGCGTTACTTTTATCTTTATAAATCTATGCGCCGGGGGCGATAATTACGACAAGGGGAGAGAAAGCCCGGGCAGACTGAGTTAAGTGTGCCCGGTATGGGTGCACTGCCAGGATCATCCATGTGTTTTATTTGACTATTGAGCTGCAGAGAGGAAGGAGCCTGAGGTAAACCCTGCCTTTTTCTAGCTAAGGCTTCCGGGTGTAGACCCGGATTTCGCGGCGGGTCCATCCGCCGCCGGGATGCCTGGGCAGCAGGCTCAGCAAGAGGGAAAAGTGAACAGGCAAACCGAAACTTCTTAGCCGAAATGAAGGCAATTCCTAAAACCTTCACCCCCACCCCGACCCTCCCCCATCAAGGGGGAGGGAGAGAGTCCGCTTGCCCAACCGGGGCAGGAGCCCGGCAGTTCCCTCTCCCCTGGCGGGAGAGGGTTAGGGAGAGGGGGAAAGGAAATCTTCCAACCTGGCTTTGGCCGAAAAAGTTACCTCCCCCCACCAGGGGGGAGGTGATTATGGGAAACCTCGGCTTTGAACCACTTGCTTTGGTTTCCGTCTTCTGAATTATGGATTCTCCTCTGATGTATTCTATTTCCTGTATTCTGGCCAAATCCTCCCAACGCTCCCTCCGCTGCCACTATGCTTTTAACGGCGCCTGAGAGAAAGGGGACGATCCATGATTTCGTGGAAAATAAAAGCGGCAACCAGGTTATCCGGATCGCGGAGTATTCTGGCCAGGCTGCCCGAAACGGCAGCGGCGCGCGTATCGCTTTCCCCATCAACCTGCTGCAGCGGCGGCGCTGCCTTGATATCCTCGCCGCGCCACATCAGGGTTTCCCCTTCCCCGGACCATTCTGGTTCAGCCGGAGCCTGCAACCGTTTTGCTCCCCCGCGGCGGGGACGATCCCGGTTCTCACCCAGGCCCTGGGGGCGGGTTTTCCGCACCACCCGTGCCGGCTGGGCCGGCCCGCTCTGCCTGGCCTTCTGTATAGCCGTATTAATCACGTTGAACACCGTTATAATGATGAATAGAATCGCAATAAACTCCATCCATGCACCTCTTCAATCCTCACCCGGTCCTCCCCCCGGGGAGAGAGGAAGCCATTCTACCTAAAGGGCCGCATAGACAGACCCAAAGGAGTAGAGCAGCTAACCGGGATCCGGGAGTCTTTTCTCCTGTTTACTGTATCCTGCCGTCTCCTGCCTACTGCTTATTATCCTTCCCCTGTTCCGGTTTGCCCAGCTTGCTTATGCTTTCACGCATATTGGTGTCAGCCAGGATATTCTTCAGGTAGTAATAATCCATAACCCCCAGTTTACCTTCCCGTAAAGCCTGGGCCATGGCCCGGGGCACTTCCGCCTCGGCTTCGACCACCTTGGCCCGCATCTCCTGCACGTAGGCGAGCATTTCCTGCTCCCTGGCCACGGCCATGGCGCGGCGCTCTTCGGCTTTAGCCTGGGCGATGCGCTTGTCGGCTTCAGCCTGGTCCGTTTGCAGCTGGGCGCCGATGTTTTTGCCCACGTCCACGTCAGCGATGTCGATGGAGAGGATTTCATAGGCGGTTCCGGCATCCAGGCCTTTGTTCAGGACCGTGGTCGAAATGGCATCAGGGTTTTCCAGCACCATCTTATGATCTTCCGAAGAGCCGATGGTGGTAACAATCCCTTCGCCAACCCGGGCGATAATTGTCGCTTCCCCGGCACCCCCCACCAGCCGGTCAATGTTGGCCCGCACCGTTACCTTGGCCTTTGCCTTTACTTCAATGCCGTCCTTGGCCACCGCAGCGACCACCGGTGTTTCAATAACCTTGGGGTTGACGCTCATCTGCACCGCCTCCAGCACGTCCCGCCCAGCCAAATCAATGGCCGCGGCCCGCTCAAACGGCAGCGGAATTTCCGCCCGCTGGGCGGCGATAAGCGCGTTCACCACCCGGTCCACGTTCCCTCCGGCCAGGTAATGCCCCTCCAGCTTGTTCACGTTTAAATCCAGGCCGGCCTTGGTCGCCTTGATCAGCGGGGCCACAATTTTGACCGGCACAACCCGGCGCAGCCGCATCCCGATCAGAGCGAAAATGCCCACCGGAACCCGGGCGGCCAGGGCTGAAATCCACAGCCCCAGGGGCACAAAGCTAAAAATAATGGTAATAGCGAGGATGATTAAACCAATCAACACAAACGGAATAATAAACTCCATCAAGATCCCTCCCAAGTTATTTTAAAGCTAATCTGCGGCGGAAACGTCTTTCTCTGCCTTTTCCCCGGGCGTCAAAGAGCGCACCACTACCCGCACTCCCTCCACCCGGATGACCTTCAGCGCCGTCCCGGCGGCAATGTATGCTCCTTCGCTAATCACATCCACCCGCCGGCCGCCAATGTCAGCCACGCCCGCCGGCCGGAGCGGTGTTAGCGCCGATCCTTCCATCCCCAACAGGTCCTTCTGGTCAGCCGGAGCCACGTAGCCTAGTTCGGGGCGCTCTTCTTCAGAGAGAATAATATGGCGCAGGGCGCCGCGGCGGACAAAAAAGCGAAAAGCCAGGGTGGAGATAAGGCCGGCCAGGACCAGGGCCACGGCCAGCATAACCAGGCCGGATTTAACTGAAGCGGCGGCCAGCACAATTGAGGCTACGACAGCCAGCAGGCCGGCCACGCCAAAAACGCCGAACCCGGGGATAAAAGCCTCCACGATCAGCATGACCACGCCAAAAATAAACAGGAACACCACCCAGTAATCAGCCAGCCCGGCGGCAATATGCCCGCCAAAAAAGAGGGCAAAGGCAAGCAGGCTTAAAATTCCGGCGATGCCAAACCCGGCGGTAAAGATCTCCACCACCATGCCCCCGATGCCGATGACCAGCAGGATCGTGGCCACGTACGGGTTGGTGGTCCAGCTGACCATGGTGTCTGTCAAAGAAGGCTGGTACTCCTGTACCGTCGCGCTGGAAAGTCCGAGATGCTCCAAAAGCTCCGCCCGCCCTTCCACGGTCCCTTCACTGTAACCGACTCTCAGCGCTTCGGCGGCCGTCAGGGTTAACAGTTCGCCCCGCTCCACCAGGTCCGGAATGGCAATTTCCTGGCGCACCATGGCCGCCGCCACCTGGGGATCCCGTCCCTGGGGCTCTACCGCTCCCCTCATCTCGGCTTCCCACCAGGACAAAGTTTTTTCGTCCACTTCCATACCCATGGCCCGCGGCTCGGCCGCGCCCAACCTGGCCCCGGGCTGCATATAGATGGCGTCCGCGGATAAAGCCAGGTAAGCTCCGGCGGAAATGGCCCTGGGCTTGACCAGGGCATAAACCGGCCCTGGAAAATCGTCCATGGCCTCCACGATCTCACTGGCCGAATTGATATAGCCGCCCAGGGTGTTTAGCTCCATGATTACGGCAACGGCGCCGCCTTCGCCCGCTGCTTCCAGGGAGCGACAGACGTAATTGCTCATCCCCGGATCAATGGTCCCCTTAATGGAGATTACCGCCACCGCTTTGCCGCTGCCGGCGCCGCTGCCGGCCAGCATGAGCAACAGGCCAATAACAATAAAGCATACCCAGGACAATATCCGTAAAGACCTCGTCAATGTGCATCCCCCTTATTCCCTGGTGAGAAATAGCACTCACTGGTCCGGTGCGGCCGAAACCGCCTGGAGTAGACACTTTTTACTTGAATTTATGAGCGCCGTGCCAGTGATTTTTCTGTGCGTACCTTGGAACCAGGCAAAGTTAACGAATAGGCCCGGCAATAGGCCGGGCCCTATGGTGGCAAGATTATTGGAGCTTCTGCTCTACCAAGCGGCGTACAGCGGAACCATCCGCCCTGCCCTTAACCCGCGGCATCAACCAGCCCATCACCCGGCCCAGGTCTTTCAAACTGCCGGCACCGGTTTGGTTGACAGCCTCATCAATCAATTCCAAAAGCTCCGTTTCGCTAAGTTGTTCCGGCAGGTACTGCCGGAGCAGTTCGATTTCTTTTTTTATTTCCGCCAGCAAGTCCGGGCGCCCTGCCCGTTCATAATCAGCCAGGGACTCTTGCCGCTGTTTCACTTCCCGGGTTAAAACGGTTAGCTCTTCATCGGCACTGAGGGGGGCTTTTTTAGCTATGGCCGCGTTTTTTAGCTCGGCCCTGAGGTTGCGGATCACTTTAAGGCGAAATTTGTCTTTCGCCCTGGTTGCCTCTTTCTGGTGTTCCACCAGTATTTCATCCAGAGACATTCGGCAACCCCCCTAGTAGAAACGCCGTTTTTTACGCGCAGCCTCA